>NZ_PIGD01000002.1:0-466429 GCF_003050085.1 Vibrio sp. 10N.286.48.B8
GCGCTCTTAGCTCAGCTGGATAGAGTACCTGGCTACGAACCAGGCGGTCGGAGGTTCGAATCCTCCAGAGCGCGCCACTATTTAGGGTTTCTTTTATGAACCCCTGATATCGGGAATACCGATATCGAAAACTGCGCGTCCTTAGCTCAGCTGGATAGAGTACCTGGCTACGAACCAGGCGGTCGGAGGTTCGAATCCTCCAGGACGCGCCACTCTTTAGGGTTTCCTTGTGAACTCCTGATATTGAGAATACTGATATCGAAAACCGTGCGCTCTTAGCTCAGCTGGATAGAGTACCTGGCTACGAACCAGGCGGTCGGAGGTTCGAATCCTCCAGAGCGCGCCACTATTTAGGGTTTAGTTCTTATAAGAATGTGAATCCTGATATTGATAAATCGTTCGTCGAGAATTGATATCAAAACCGTGCGTCCTTAGCTCAGCTGGATAGAGTACCTGGCTACGAACCAGGCGGTCGGAGGTTCGAATCCTCCAGGACGCGCCACTCTTTAGGGTTTCCTTGTGAACTCCTGATATTGGAAATACCGATATCGAAAACTGTGCGTCCTTAGCTCAGCTGGATAGAGTACCTGGCTACGAACCAGGCGGTCGGAGGTTCGAATCCTCCAGGACGCGCCACTATTTAGGGCTACCTTCTTATAAGAATGAAACCCTTATATTGATCTGTTGTTAGTAACAATGAATTGATATTAAAACCTTGCGCTCTTAGCTCAGCTGGATAGAGTACCTGGCTACGAACCAGGCGGTCGGAGGTTCGAATCCTCCAGAGCGCGCCACATTATTAAAAAAAGCCTCGTTTATACGAGGCTTTTTTTATGTCTGCTGTAAAATTGTTGCGACAATGTTAAATTTTTTCGTTGTTTAACTTGTTGTATTTAAAGTAGTTCTTGATTGCTTCTTTGTTATTCCACCTTTCTCATATCAATTCCCAGAAAAGCCCCGTTTAAGTCACAGTTTAAATATCTAAAAATGACGTATTTGACAGATTTATGTGATCTGATAGGCGAATAATTAACCTTATGTGTGCGTTATCCGTAACAGAACCTTAAACAAAATTGACAAACTTTTACCAATCGAGATAATCCATGGGTCGGGATCACTATTCGCTGAAATCCTGTACGTATGTCAGGATGACGAAGAAAGGAAGCAACATGACTAATATTGGAAGCCTGCTAGGAGATGCGGCGACTCTAATGATAACGGGGATGTCCGTTGTCTTTATTTTCCTAACTATTCTAGTTTACCTCGTTCGGTTGATGTCAAAACTGGTACCAGAAGAAGTACCTGAGCCGATCGCAGCACCTAAAAAAATTCAAAAATCACAATCAAACCCTTCAGCTGTTAGTCCACAGGTAGTGGCAGCAATTTCGGCCGCGGTTCATCAATACCGTGCGTCTACTGCTAAGTAGCATTTAAAGGATTAAAAAGGAGTTTATGAGCATGTCTAAACCACTAGCTATCACAGATGTGGTACTTCGTGACGCGCACCAGTCACTATTTGCTACTCGTATGCGTATCGAAGATATGCTGCCAATTGCAGCAGAACTGGATAAAGTCGGTTACTGGTCACTTGAGACTTGGGGCGGCGCGACGTTTGATTCGTGTATCCGTTTTCTTGGCGAGGATCCATGGGAGCGTTTGCGTGAGCTGAAAAAAGCGATGCCAAACACACCAATGCAGATGCTACTGCGTGGTCAAAACCTATTGGGCTACCGTCATTACGCGGATGATGTAGTAGAAAAATTTGTTGAACGTGCCCATAAAAACGGCATGGATGTATTCCGTATCTTTGATGCGATGAATGACGTACGCAACTTTGAAAAAGCAGTGAAAGCAACGATCGACGTTGGTGGCCATGCTCAAGGTACGT
Organism: Vibrio sp. 10N.286.48.B8; assembly: GCF_003050085.1. NCBI lineage: Bacteria > Pseudomonadati > Pseudomonadota > Gammaproteobacteria > Vibrionales > Vibrionaceae > Vibrio > Vibrio sp. 10N.286.48.B8. The sequence continues at coordinate 1,889 of NZ_PIGD01000002.1, forward strand.
TGTCTTACACAACCAGTCCGGTTCACAACTCAGATACTTGGGTTGATCTGGCTAAGCGTCTAGAAGACCTAGGTTGTCATTCACTATGTATCAAAGATATGTCAGGTTTATTAAAGCCTTATGAAGCGGAAGAGTTAATTACACGCATTAAAGCATCGTGTGATGTTCCTCTAGCGCTACATAGCCACGCGACAACCGGTCTATCGACAGCAACAGCGGTTAAGGCCGTTGAGGCGGGTATCGATATTCTAGACACGGCTATCTCTTCAATGAGCTGTACTTACGGCCACACGCCAACTGAAACGGTTGTGGCGATGTTAGAAGGTACAGAGCGCGATACGAACCTTAAGCTTGACCAAATTGAACCAATCGCATCTTATTTCCGTGATGTACGTAAAAAGTACGCGAAATGGGAAGGGCAGCTAAAAGGCGTCGATTCTCGCATCTTGATCGCTCAGGTTCCTGGCGGCATGTTGACTAACATGGAAGGCCAGCTGAAAGAACAAGGCGCAGCCGATCGTATGGACGAGGTTCTTAAAGAGATTCCTCGCGTACGTAAAGAGCTTGGTTATATTCCTTTGGTAACACCAACTTCTCAAATTGTCGGTACTCAAGCGGTTATTAATGTTCTAACGGGTGAACGCTACAAGAGCATCACTAAAGAGACTGCCGGTCTTCTGAAAGGTGAATACGGTCAAGCTCCTGCGGAAGTGGATGCTGAACTGCAAGCGAAAGTTCTGGATGGTGCAGAGCCGATTACTTGTCGTCCTGCTGATTTACTTAAGTCTGAAATGGATACGTTAACGACGGATCTGTTAGAGAAAGCGAAATCAGAAGGTATCTCTCTAGCTGAAGATACGGTTGATGATGTACTGACTTACGCACTCTTCCCACAAGTGGGTCTTAAGTTCCTTAAGAACCGCCGTAACCCTGAAGCATTTGAACCTGCACCAACGCTAGAAGCTGCGGCTCCAGTTGCAGCAGCTCCTGTACAAGCTTCTGGTGGTATTGAAAGCTACAGCGTGAAGGTTGATGGTCAAGTTTACGACGTTGAAGTTGGCCCACAAGGTGAACTTACATCAGTAGCGCCATCTGCAAAACCTACTCAAGCGGCTCAAACTGCACCAGTAGCAGCTTCTGACGCTGAAGCGGTTCCAGCCCCATTGGCGGGTAACATCTTCAAAGTAAATGTTCAGGCGGGTGCTGAGGTTGCTGAAGGCGACGTTCTGCTTATCCTAGAAGCGATGAAGATGGAAACGGAAGTTCGTGCTGCTCGTGGTGGTATCGTTCAAGAACTGAATGTTAAAGAAGGCGATGCAGTTACTGTAGGCGCTCCACTACTAAGCTTAGCGTAAGGGAGTACCATGGAAGGATTGATGACCTTATGGTCTGAAACAGGGATTGCTAACTTCGAGTTCGGCCAGATCTGTATGATGCTGGTCGGTTGCTTGCTGTTGTTTTTAGCAATTCGTAAAGGATTTGAACCGTTACTTCTACTACCGATTGGTTTTGGTGCTGTATTAGCAAACATCCCAAATGCTGGGTTTACTGATCCCGGTGGTTTACTGTACTACGTTTACTACATTGGTATTGAAACGGGTATTTTCCCACTGCTGATCTTTATGGGTGTTGGTGCGATGACGGACTTCGGTGCGTTGATTGCGAACCCTAAAACATTGTGGCTAGGGGCTGCGGCTCAGTTCGGTATCTTTGCAACGCTATTTGGCGCGATCTTGTTGAACTATGTTCCAGGAATGGAGTTCTCGATGGCCGATGCTTCGTCAATTGCGATCATTGGTGGTGCCGATGGCCCAACTGCGATCTTCTTGGCGAGCAAGTTATCTCCGGATCTTTTAGGTGCCATTGCAGTAGCGGCTTATAGCTACATGGCATTGGTTCCTATTATTCAGCCACCAATCATGAAGGCGTTAACGTCTCCTGAAGAGCGTAAGATTAAGATGGCTCAACTTCGTCACGTTAGCAAAGCAGAGAAAATCCTCTTCCCGCTTGCTGTACTACTGATGACGATTTTGTTCCTACCTTCAGCAACACCTCTAGTGGGTATGTTCTGTCTGGGTAACTTGATGCGTGAAGCGGGTGTGGTTGATCGTCTATCGAAAACAGCGCAAAACGAACTGATTAACGTTGTGACGATTTTCCTTGGTCTCGGTGTTGGTTCTAAGCTTCAAGCGGATACTTTCTTGAACTTAGAGACTCTGGGTATTCTTGGCTTAGGTGCGGTCGCGTTCAGTATTGGTACTGCGGGTGGTGTATTGATGGCGAAGGTTCTAAACCGCTTCTCGAAAGAGGACATCAACCCATTGATTGGTGCAGCTGGCGTATCAGCGGTTCCAATGGCGGCACGTGTTGTGAACAAGGTAGGTCTTGAAGCAAACCCTCAGAACTTCTTGTTGATGCATGCAATGGGCCCGAACGTAGCAGGTGTACTTGGTAGTGCGGTTGCGGCGGGTATTCTATTAGCGCTAGTCGGTTAATGGATTACTTAGGTCATGTATCGTTACGTTAATTGGTCGTCAATTTACGAATGAGCGGTTAACTTAGCCTTATTAAATGGTTTATAGTCAAAGGGATGCTTTCGCATCCCTTTCTTTTTATTAATTAGGGTGCTTGCTCACTAGGGCTTTTATCAATCAAGGAAATGTGGAAATGGAAAATAAACAGATTGCGATTACTCAATTCGGCGGCGTCGAAAACCTTAGTATTCAAACCAGTGCTATTCCTGAGCCTAAGGCTGGAGAAGTGGTGGTTAAAGTTTCCTTTTCGGGCATTAATCCGATTGATGTGAAAACCCGTGCTGGCCTTGGTTGGGCAGCAGCACAAAACAAAGACAACCTTCCTTGGGTACCGGGATACGATATTTCGGGTCAAATTGTCACGCTAGGCGATCAGGCTGAACGTTTTACGGTTGGTGATAACGTGGCGGGCTTTATTGGCTTTCCACTGCAAGGTGGCGGCTACAGCCAATATGTTTGTGTTCCAGAAGCGGCGTTAAGCATGGTTCCTGATTCTGTCACCTTAGAAGCGGCAGCGGCATTACCACTTGCTAGTCAAACCGCAGCACAAGCGCTAAACAAAGCCGAAGTGAAAGAAGGCGATCGCGTGCTTATCTTAGCGGGTGCTGGCGGCGTTGGTCACCTTGCGGTTCAAATTGCAGTAGCCGCAAAAGCCGAGGTTTACACGACCTGCAGTGAAGCCAACCTTGATTACCTTGCGACGTTAGGTGCTCACGCAATTAACTATAAGTTTGCGCCAGCGTCGGAAAGAGTTTCTGATGTTGATGTGCTGATTGATTTGGTCGGTGGCGATACCGCGCTTGATGCGTTGAAGTGCCTGAAAGACGGTGCAAGAGTGGTGACCGTTCCGACCCTATCTGCTGAGTTGATCTGCGAAAAAGCGACACTATTAGGTTTTACTGCATCAGGCATGTTGGTTGAGCCAACCCCTGAGCAAATGGACGCTATGCTCTACATGGTTAGTGTCGGATTACTCAAAACAGAAATTCAAGGTATCTACCAGCTAGACGAGGCGCAGTCGGCGCATCTACAGGTTGAAACCGGACACACCAGAGGCAAGGTGCTACTTAAAATGCAAGAAAGTTGATATGCAGTGCTAGAATTCTTTAACTCCCTTTTTGAAAATATCGCGCTGTGGTTCTCGGACTCAGCGCTGTGGGTACTCTTCATCAGTGGCTTCTTGAGTGCCACATTACTCCCCGGTGGTTCAGAAGCTAGCCTTGTGGCAGCATTGAGCCTAGACCATTTTTCCACCTCATCGATTATTCTGGTGGCAACATTAGGTAACACCTTAGGCGGCCTGACTAACTATTGGATTGGTTTGTGGTTGCCTAATCGAACTCAATCTGAAAAGCATGGTCATAAGGCTATGGCTTGGCTAAGCCGTTATGGCTACTGGACACTGTTATTCAGTTGGTTACCGATCATTGGTGATCCTTTGTGTCTGGCAGCTGGTTGGCTAAGAATGAAATTCATCCCTAGCGTTATTTTGATAGCGATTGGCAAGGCCGCTCGCTATAGCTTACTTGCTGCTATCTACTTCGGTTTTTTCTAAGGAGAACCTATGAAAAAGGTTTTACTTGGTACATTTTCTCTTATCGCCATTGCTGGCTGTTCTTACAATGTACCTAGCTCAACGCCCTTCTTTTCCTCGTTACCTGAAGGTGTCACTCTGTTAGAAGAGGTTAAGCCTTCTAAAGATAAAGTGGTGATTCCTTACACCAAATATCAGCTTGAAAACGGCCTGACAGTGATTCTTTCCCCTGATGATTCTGATCCGTTGGTGCATGTTGATGTGACTTACCACGTAGGCTCTGCTCGTGAAGAGATAGGCAAGTCGGGCTTTGCTCACTTCTTTGAGCACATGATGTTCCAAGGTTCAGAGAATGTTGGTGACCAACAGCACTTTAAGATCATTACCGAGGCTGGTGGTTCGTTAAACGGTACCACTAACCGTGACCGTACCAACTACTTTGAAACTGTGCCCTCTAACCAACTTGAAAAAATGTTGTGGTTAGAATCAGACCGAATGGGCTTCTTGTTAGATGCCGTTTCTCAGAAGAAATTTGAGGTACAAAGAGGCACGGTTAAAAACGAACGAGCGCAGAGCTACGAAAATCGTCCTTACGGCTTGATGTGGGAACGCATGGGCGAAGCGCTTTACCCAGAAGGTCACCCTTACTCTTGGCAACCAATTGGTTATGTGGAAGATCTAGACCGTGTTGATGTGAATGACCTTAAGGCGTTCTTCCTACGCTGGTACGGCCCAAATAATGCGGTACTGACTATCGGTGGTGATATCGACGTTGATGACACGCTAGAGTGGGTTAACAAGTACTTTGGCCCAATCCCTCAAGGTCCTGAAGTGAAGGCGGCAGAGAAGCAACCTGCTGTTTTAACTGAAGATAAGTACATCACCTTAGAAGACAATATTCGTCAGCCGATGGTGCTTGTGGGTTGGCCAACAACGTATCGTGGTGAAGAGACCCAAGCTTCACTGAATGCACTGTCTAACGTGTTAGGTTCAGGTACCAACAGTTACCTATATCAAAATCTCGTAAAAACGCAGAAGGCAGTCAGTGCAGGATCTTTCCATGATTGTGCTGAGCTCGCTTGTACCATGTATGTGTATGCGATGGGCAACTCAGGTGAAAAAGGCGATTTGACGGTTCTTAATAAAGAGCTGATGGATACCTTAGATCAATTTTCGAAAGAAGGTGTTGAGCAAGAGCGTTTAGACCAGATCACTGGCATGGCAGAAGCGAATGCCGTTTTCGCATTGCAAAGTGTAAAAGGCAAGGTTTCACAACTTGCATCTAACCAAACCTTCTACGGTCAACCAGATCGCATTGAATCACAGTTGGATCAAATCCGCGCGGTGACTCCTGAAAGCGTAAGTAAAGCCTACCAAGATTTCATCGAAGGTAAGCACAAGGTGACCTTGAGTGTGGTTCCTAAGAAGCAACTTGATTTAGCGGTTCGTGAAGCGACCTTTACTACGCCTCCACGTACTTTGCCTGAATACAGCAAGGTGACAGAAGACCAGCTGGATTTCAGAAAAGCACCGAACACTTTTGATCGCAGCGTGATGCCAGAAGTGAACTTTGGTGTTGAAGCAACGATGCCTGATTTGTACCGCATGCACTTTGCCAACGGCACGGATTTGATTGGTACTGTGACTAGTGAAACACCGACCGTACAGTTACAGATTCAACTTCCAGCGGGCGAGCGTTATGTTCGCAAAGGTCAAGAAGGCCTAGCGAACCTAACGGCTTCGATGATGGAAGAAGGCTCGACCAAACGAACCGTTGAAGAGTTACAGGCGACCTTAGATAAACTTGGTAGCAGCGTGAGCATTAGCGCGGGCAGCTACACCACGGATATTTCAGTCTCGACACTAGAGAAAAACTTGTCTCAAACCTTAGCGATCGTGCAAGAGGTTCTATTCGAGCCTAAGTTCGATGAGCAAGATTTCGAGCGAGTTAAGAAACAGATGCTAGAAGGCGTTGTGTATCAGCACCAGCAGCCAAGCTGGATGGCGTCTCAAGCAACCCGTGAAGTACTGTTTGGTGACAGTATTTTTGCTCGCGCGAGTGACGGCACCAAGGCGTCTTTGTCGAAACTTACCCTAGACGATGTGAAAAAATTCTATGCACAACATTACACACCAGAAGGTGCCAATATTGTTGTTGTGGGAGACATCTCGAAGAAAGAGGCAGGGAAACAGCTACAATTCTTTGAACAGTGGCAAGGCGATGCGGCACCACTAACGCGTCCACAGATCGTCAAAGAGCTTTCAGGTCAGCACCTGTATTTGGTCGACAAACCGGGTGCGCCGCAAAGCATTGTTCGCTTGGTGCGTAAAGGCCTGCCATTTGATGCGACGGGTGAATTGTATTTGAGCCAGTTAGCTAACTTTAACTTAGCGGGTAACTTCAATAGCCGTATCAACCAGAACCTACGTGAAGACAAAGCTTACACTTACGGTGCAAGCGGCTACTTCGCAAGTACTCGAGAAACGGGTGCAGTGGTATTTAGCGCGCAGGTAAGGGCGAATGCGACGGTTCAATCGATTCAAGAGTTTATTAATGAGTTGAACGAGTTTAGTCAAAGTGGATTAACTGACGAAGAGGTGAAATTTATGCGCCTCGCCGTCGGTCAACAAGATGCGCTTAAATACGAAACGCCAAGTCAAAAGGCTGGGTTATTGAGTAATATTGTCGCATTGAGCCTTGATGAAGATTACCTACAACAGCGTAATCAGATAGTTGAAACGGTTTCAAAAGAGACCTTAAACGAGCTATCGAAGAAATGGTTCGACCCGAATGATTATCAAATAATCGTTGTTGGTGACGCGACTTCGCTTCGCCCGCAATTAGAAAAGTTAGATATTCCAATAGAAGAGCTTGAAATCATTCGTTAGAGTACACATTAAAGGGGGAGGGAAGAGACTCTACTTTTCTCCTCCAACCTAATTTATGATAGTTCTAATCAGAACAATATAAGATAAGTGAACTGAATTTTGACTGATTTTGCTGCGCGACTAAAGCAAGTTGCAACCAACCCTAAGACCTTCTCTCAATTCGGTCGTGGTGTTGAAAGGGAAACATTACGCTACACGGAAGATGGGCACCTTGCTACTGGGCCGCACCCTGAGGCTTTGGGATCTGCGTTGATGAACGAATGGGTAACGACCGATTTCTCTGAGTCGCTACTGGAATTTATCACGCCTGTTTCTAACGATGTTCCGACGCTTTTGAATCAGTTGTCTGATATCCATCACTTCACGCAAACCAAGTTAGACGGCGAAAAGCTATGGCCGCTTTCTATGCCTTGTTACGTTGGCAGTGAAGATTACATTCAACTAGCGCAATACGGCACCTCTAACAACGGTAAGATGAAGACGCTATATCGTGAAGGCCTAAAACGTCGTTACGGTAGCTTGATGCAGATTATCTCTGGTGTTCATTTCAACTTCTCTTTCCCAGAAAGCTTTTGGGATAGCCTGTTTGGAGAGCAAACAGAAGAAGCGCGTTGTGAATCTAAGTCAGATGCTTACTTCGGTTTGATTCGTAACTACTACCGCTTTGGTTGGTTAATCCCATACTTCTTCGGTGCTTCACCTGCGCTATGTTCTTCTTTCATCAAAGGAAGGGAGACAAGTCTGCCTTTTGAAAAGATTGGCGAGACACTGTATCTACCAAAAGCAACGGCACTGCGCCTGAGCGATCTTGGTTACACTAATAGTGCGCAAAGCGTATTGAAGATTGGTTTCAACAGCCTAGACCAATACCTTGAAGGTTTGAATCAAGCGATTCGCACACCATCAGAAGAGTTCGCTGAGATTGGCACTAAGGTTGATGGTGAATACCGTCAACTCAATAGCAATGTACTGCAAATTGAGAATGAGCTGTATGCTCCAATCCGTCCTAAGCGTGTGGCGAAGAGTGGTGAGAAACCATCTGAAGCGCTCGCTCGTGCTGGTGTTGAGTACATTGAGGTTCGTTCTTTGGACGTAAACCCATTCAGCTCAATTGGTATCAATGAGCAGCAAGTTCGCTTCTTGGACCTATTCCTTACGTGGAGTGTACTAACAGACTCTGCCGAGATGGATAACTGTGAACTTGAGTGCTGGCGCGATAACTGGAACAAGGTGATCTTAGAAGGTCGTCAGGTTGGTTTAGAGCTGCAAATCGGTTGTCATGGTGAGCGATTGTCTCTGCAAGATTGGGCGAAGCGTGTCTTTAAAGACCTACGCTCTATTGCCGAGATGATGGACGCTGAACAAGGTTGTCGTGCATATCAAGAAACCTGCGATACGCTTGAAGCTTGGATTGATAACCCAGAGCTGACCATTTCTGGCCAGTTGCTAGAAGAGACTAAGAAGTTAGGTGGCTTAGGTAAAGTGGGCTGTACGTTAGGTAAAACGTATGCAGAGCAGCACAAAGCACACCAATACAAAGTATATTCAGCTGAGTTGATGGAAGCAGAAGTTCAACGCTCTGTGACTGCTCAGCAACAAAGTGAAGAAGCAAGCACTCAAGATTTTGATAGCTTCTTAGCGGATTATTTTTCGTATTTAAAAGCATAGCGAGACTTTGGTGGAAAGGAAGCAAGCCTTATTAGGTCAGCCTACTCGTGTGAGTAGTCAATGGTTACCTGTAGTGACTGTTGGTGTTGTCTCTAGCCTATTGGTTGGATGTGCAACGCCACCGCCAAAGCAGCAAGATAATTTGTGTAGCATCTTTCGAGAGCACCCTTCATGGTATGAAGATGCCTTGGATATGCAAGAAGAGTGGGGCACGCCGATTAACGTTGCGATGGCTTTTGTGAAACAAGAGAGTAGTTATCGTCATGATGCGCGCCCACCTAAAGATTACATTCTTGGCTTTATACCGTGGGGCCGTGTAAGCAGTGCCTACGGTTATGCACAAGCTCAAGATCCTGCTTGGGAAGACTTCCAAAAGGCGACCAATAACGGTGGCTCAAGAACCAACTTTGATGATGCATTGATGTTCATCGGTTGGTATACCAGCGAGACGCGTCGTCAATTGGGCATCTCACTGTGGGACCCGTATAACCAATACCTGGCTTATCATGAAGGCCGTGGTGGTTATAAGCGCAAGTCATACAACAGCAAGCCATCGTTGATTAAGGTGGCGCGCAAAGTCGAACAGCAAGCAAAAGATTATGGATGGCAGCTGAAGCAGTGCCGCAAAGAACTAGAAGACAATCGAAGCTGGTTTTTCTAGAGCCAGCCGTCACGGAGAAGAGCAATGCCTTTATTAGATAGTTTCACTGTTGATCACACACGCATGAACGCACCTGCCGTTCGTGTTGCTAAAACAATGCAAACCCCAAAAGGGGATACCATCACTGTGTTTGACCTGCGTTTTACTGCGCCAAACAAAGATATCCTATCTGAGAAAGGTATCCATACTCTAGAGCACTTATACGCTGGTTTCATGCGTAATCAATTGAACGGTTCAGATGTAGAGATCATCGATATTTCACCGATGGGCTGTCGTACTGGTTTCTACATGAGCTTGATTGGTACGCCTACAGAGCAACAAGTAGCTGACGGTTGGTTGGCAGCGATGCAAGACGTACTGAAAGTTGAGAGCCAGAATAAGATCCCTGAGCTGAACGAATATCAATGTGGTACCGCAGCAATGCACTCTTTGGATGAAGCGAAAGAGATCGCGAATGCGATCATCGCTGCAGGCATCTCTGTAAACAAGAATGATGAACTGGCACTGCCAGAGTCTATGCTGCAAGAGCTTAAAATCGACTAATCACTTTTCACCTTGAGTGTGGTGAGTTAGATGTTAAAAGGCCCGATTCAATGAATCGGGCCTTTTGTTTATGTGATATTCAGTGATAACTCAGTTAGCCGTTCACGATCTGTGGGAACACACGCACCAGCTTGATACGGTTCTCTTCGAGTTCAACGATTTCCATTGGGTGGCTGGCAACCTGAACACTCAGGTGACTCTCTGGAATATCTTCAAGGTGTTCCAATATCAAACCATTCAGCGTTCTAGGGCCATCGGTAGGCAGTGCCCACTGCAAGCCTTTGTTGATGTCTCTGATATTGGCACTGCCTTCAATTAAGAAGCTACCATCACTTTGTGGTGTGATCTCTTCAGATAAACTTGGCGCAATTGAGGTGGTAAACTCACCAACGATCTCTTCCAGAATATCTTCCAAGGTAACCAAGCCGTTGATATCGCCATATTCATCAACAATCAAACCGATACGCTGCTTATTGCGTTGAAACTTAAGTAGCTGAATGTTGAGTGGTGTCGCTTCAGGAATAAAGTAGATCTCATCCGCTGCACGCAATAGGGTCTCTTTATTGAATTCGTTCTTTTCAAGCATCAGACGGTAAGCTTCACGCAGCCTAAGCATGCCGACCACTTCATCTATTTGGTCACGGTACAGCACCACGCGGCCATGAGGAGAGTGAGTCAGCTGGCGAACGATAGATTTCCAGTCGTCATTGATGTCGATACCAGTAATTTCATTACGTGGCACCATGATGTCGTTCACGGTGACATGCTCTAAATCTAGAATAGACACCAACATATCTTGGTGACGTTGAGGAATTAGGCTACCTGCTTCATTTACCACGGTTCTAAGCTCTTCTGAGCTTAAGTGGTCGGTCGCATCGTGACTGGCTTTGACACCTAAGATACGAATGAAGCCGTTAGTAATGAAGTTGACCAAGATCACCAATGGTGACAGCACCTTCATCAGTATCATCAAAAGGATACTACTCGCGTAAGAGACACGTTCAGGAAATAGAGAAGCGATGGTTTTTGGTGTTACCTCGGCGAACACGAGGATCACGAGAGTCAGGGTACCAGTAGCGATAGCTACACCTATATCCCCGTAGATGCGCATACCAAGAATAGTAGCGATCGCAGATGCAAGAATGTTGACGAGATTGTTGCCGATAAGAATGAGGCCAATCAATCTGTCTGGGCGGTTCAGAAGTTTTTCTACACGTTTGGCACCTTTATGACCCGTATTGGCCAAGTGCTTTAAACGGTAGCGGTTCAGGGACATCATGCCCGTTTCGGAACCAGAGAAATAACCAGAAATTACAATGAGACACGCGAGTAGCGCAAATAAGATACCCGTTGATATGTCGTCCAAAACTATTCTTTTCCTATTTGTGTATCTTGATTAATTTATGACCGAACATGGTCGAGATGTCAATTGAATGTATTGCACTCAATATTTTAAAGGCAAGGTATGTGAGACCTTGCCTTTATTTTACAGACTAGTTCAGGATGATTTCCTGAACGAAGCGACTACCGAAGTAGGCTAATGTGAGCATGCTGGCACCCGCGAGTGCGAACCACGTGACTTTTTGTCCACGCCAACCTTTCTGATAGTGACCCCATAGAAGGATGGAGTAGATAACCCAAGCGATAAAAGACAGCACAGCCTTGTGCGCTTTTCCTTGAGCAAACATATCTTGTACGAAGATGAGGCCGGTTAACAAAGTACCCGTTAATAAGCCATTACCAATCAGAATGATCTTGAAAAGCTGTCTCTCCACCATCATTAAAGGAGGTAGGTTAGGGTTGATCACCAACGCTTTTTTCTTTTTAAGTTTGTGATCTAGCCACGCGAGTTGCAGGGCGTATAGCGCGCCGATAGTCAGTGTCGCGTATGAGAATAGAGCCAAAGAGATATGAACGAGCAGTTTAGGGTCATTCTCTAGATGCTTTATGAAGGTGCTTGGAAGAAAAGTAGCAGCCATCAAGTTCAGTGCAGCGAAGCTATAAACGACGGGCAAGATAAACCACAAACGAGTTTTGAGCATAGCGCCGCTCATAACCACAGATATGATTAAACTGATTAATGAAGCAACGTTCAAGATACTGAGGTTTTGACCACTGGCATTAAAAATTAAATCGCCAAGCAACCAAGCATGGAAAGCTAGAGCAAGTAATGCGCTGATAAACACCGTTTTTACACGGATTCCTGTTTGGTGCACGAGACCTGGAATGATCGTGGAAATCGCCATTGTATAAAGAAAGGCTGCTGCGATCGCAATAAGACTGTCCATGGTATCCATTTAAATGATTACTAATTGGCGAATTATACCTCGCATCGCTCTTTGGGGCTATGGCGAACCTCATTCAATTCCAAGTGAATAATGTCTCACATCACAAGCACGGATGATTAACGCTCTACAACGGGTATGACTCTAATCCGCGCTAATGTATACTCACAGTAATAGTCGCAGTTTTGAGCGAAGAGAAAACTATGTTTGATAATTTAACGGATCGTCTATCCAAAACGCTGAAGAACATCAGCGGTAAAGGTCGTCTGACCGAAGACAATATTAAAGAGACGCTGCGTGAAGTACGTATGGCGCTACTTGAAGCCGACGTTGCACTGCCCGTTGTCCGCGATTTTGTTAAGCGCGTAAAAGAAGGCGCTGTGGGTGTTGAGGTTTCTAAATCTCTAACGCCTGGTCAAGAATTTATTAAGATCGTTCAAGCTGAACTTGAAGCGGTGATGGGAGAGTCTAACGAGGCTCTTAACCTAGCAGCGCAGCCGCCAGCCGTTATCTTAATGGCGGGTCTACAAGGTGCGGGTAAAACCACATCGGTAGGTAAGCTATCTAAGCTTCTAACTGAGCGTGACAAGAAGAAAGTCTTGGTTGTATCTGCCGACGTTTACCGTCCAGCGGCGATCAAACAGCTTGAAACGTTAGCAAGCGATGTTGGCGTAGACTTTTTCCCATCTTCAGCTGACCAAAAGCCTCTTGATATTGCAAACGCTGCAATCGACCACGCGAAGAAGAAATTCTACGACGTGCTACTTGTCGATACTGCTGGTCGTTTGGCTATCGATGAAGAGATGATGGGCGAGATCAAAGAGCTTCATACTGCAATTAAACCAGTAGAGACACTGTTCGTTGTTGATGCAATGACAGGTCAAGATGCTGCGAATACTGCAAAAGCCTTTGGCGATGCGCTACCACTAACCGGTGTTATCTTGACTAAAGTTGATGGTGATGCGCGTGGTGGTGCAGCTCTGTCTGTTCGTCATATCACAGGCAAACCGATTAAGTTCTTAGGTGTTGGTGAAAAGACTGACGCACTAGAACCGTTCCACCCAGATCGTGTTGCTTCTCGTATCCTAGGTATGGGCGACGTACTGTCTCTTATTGAAGACCTACAGAAAAACGTTGATACCGAGAAAGCAGAGAAACTGGCTAAGAAGTTCAAAGAGAAGAAAGGCTTTGACCTTGAAGACTTCCGTGAACAACTTGGTCAGATGCAAAACATGGGCGGCATGATGGGCATGATGGATAAGCTTCCAGGCATGTCTCAGCTACCAGATAACGTTAAAGATAAAGTTGATGACAAGATGTTCAAGCAAATGGAAGCGATCATCAACTCTATGACCATGAAAGAGCGTCAACGCCCTGACCTAATCAAAGGCTCACGCAAAAAGCGTATTGCCGCTGGTTCAGGTACACAGGTACAAGATGTAAACCGTATGCTTAAGCAGTTCACCCAAATGCAGAAGATGATGAAGAAAATGCAGAAAGGTGGCATGAAAGGCATGATGCGCAACATGCAAGGCATGATGGGCGGCGGTGGAGGTATGGGCGGAATGGGTGGTGGCTTTAACCCGTTTGGTCGATAATCTACAAATGTAAGCTTTAGCTACGTTACTTTTCATAGTGTTAGCCGTGTCACAGAAAGTGTACGGCAGCTATGTTGGTGAAAAAATAGCTAAAGCCCTTGCATTGCCCCGGAATAAGAGTAAAATTCCGGGGCTTTAATTTGGCACGAGACCCCAAGCTATTTACTTATACTTGGGGTTAATTATTTTATTAAGAAAGCAAAGAGGACGACATGGTAACCATTCGTTTGGCACGTCACGGTGCAAAGAAGCGCCCATTTTATCAAATCGTAGTTGCGGATAGCCGTAACGCTGCAACTGGCCGTTTCATCGAGAAAGTAGGTTTCTTTAACCCTACTGCTCAAGGTCAAGAAGAAGGTCTACGTCTAGACCTAGATCGTGTTAACCACTGGGTTGGTCAAGGCGCATCTCTATCTGATCGTGTAGCTAAGCTAGTTAAAGACGCTCAAAAAGCGGCTTAATTCTTTTTTAAAGAGAAATAGCTTATGTCGATGAAGGGTAAAGAAACTATGAGCGAGCAAAACAATAGAATTGTCATGGGTAAACTTGGGTCTACCTATGGTATTCGTGGCTGGCTTAAAGTGTTCTCCTACACAGACAATGCTGAAAGCATATTTGATTACAGCCCTTGGTATTTAAACCAAAAGGGTAAGTGGGTTGAGTACAAAGTTGAGAGCTGGAAACGTCATGGCCAAGGTTATGTATGTAAGCTAGCGGGATTAGATGTTCGTGAAGACGCGCAACTGATGACTAACTTTGAAATTGCTATTGACCCTGCTTCGTTACCTGAATTGTCAGAAGATGAATTCTACTGGCGCGAATTGTTCGGTATGCAAGTTTTTACCACTAAAGGTTACGACCTTGGTGAGGTCACTGACCTATTAGAAACTGGCTCGAACGATGTTCTAGTAATTAAAGCAAATCTTAAAGATGCTTTTGGCCAAAAGGAACGGTTAGTACCGTACCTTGAAGAGCAAGTGATCAAGAAAGTTGATCGCGAAGCTCGCCGGATCGAAGTTGACTGGGATCCTGGATTCTAACTCCAAATTACAGAGCGAGAGAACACATGTGGGTTGGCATTATTAGCCTGTTTCCTGAAATGTTCCGTTCTGTTACTGATTTTGGAGTAACAGGTCAAGCGGTTAAAAAAGGTCTTTTATCTATTGAGACATGGAATCCTCGCGATTTCACTCATGATAAACATCGCACTGTTGATGATAGACCTTACGGTGGTGGTCCTGGCATGTTAATGATGGTTCAGCCTTTGCGCGATGCTATCCAAACTGCCAAGCAAGCAGCACCGGGAAAGACGAAAGTAATCTATCTTTCACCTCAAGGTCGTAAACTCGACCAGAAAGGTGTTGAAGAGTTGGCAACAAACGAGAACTTGCTTCTTATTTGTGGTCGCTATGAAGGGGTAGATGAGCGCATTATTCAATCTGAAGTCGACGAAGAATGGTCGATTGGCGATTTTGTGATGACGGGTGGCGAACTGCCAGCCATGACGTTGATTGATTCAGTCTCTCGGTTTGTTCCGGGTGTACTTGGAGATTTCGCTTCAGCAGAAGAAGATTCTTTTGCAAATGGTTTGCTAGATTGTCCCCATTATACGCGCCCTGAGGTGCTAGACGATAAAGATGTGCCATCGGTACTCAAGTCTGGAAACCATAAGGACATTCGTCGCTGGCGATTAAAACAATCGTTGGGCCGAACTTGGCTAAGAAGACCAGAGCTCCTGGAAAACCTAGCTCTGACTGACGAACAGGAACAATTACTGGCTGAATTCATTAAAGAGCAACGCTCTTAACGAAAAGCAAGCAGTAACCTATTAAATTTAGTATCAGTTTATTCTAGGAATTTATACAAATGAGCAACATCATCAAGGCTCTTGAAGAAGAGCAACTAAAATCAGACCTTCCTAAATTCGCACCAGGTGACACTGTTGTAGTTCAGGTTAAGGTAAAAGAAGGTGACCGTGAGCGTCTACAGGCTTTCGAAGGCGTTGTAATCGCTATTCGTAACCGTGGTCTACACTCTGCATTCACAGTTCGTAAGATCTCGAACGGTGAAGGCGTAGAGCGTGCGTTCCAAACTCACTCTCCAATGGTTGATAGCATCGAAGTTAAACGCCGTGGTGCAGTACGTCGTGCCAAGTTGTACTACCTACGTGAGCGTTCTGGTAAGTCAGCTCGTATTAAAGAGAAGCTTACTAAGAAGTAATTCTTTTTGCATTCTATCGATAAAAGCGGAGCCATTTGGCTCCGCTTTTTTGTGTCTGCTATTTAGAGCTGAGTAGGTAAGAGAGCCTCAATTCGCTCGTTCCTCGCTCTTGGGGGGGGGACGGACTAAAACAAAACTCACATTGAACCGTCATTCCCTAGACTGACGAAGGGAGGATTAGGGAATCTCTACTAGCGCCATGCTATGGGCAATAAAAAAGGATTGACGTTAAACGCCAACCCTTCAATCATTTTTCCGAATCTCGAATCTCGAATCTCGAATCTCGAATCTCGAATCTCGAATCTCGAATCTCGAATCTCGAATCTTAGTACTGGTCTTCCGACCAACCATCGCTATCTGACATGTCTGGTGCGCCAGCAATGCTGTTCTCTTCGTCTGCCCATTCACCGAAATCAATCATCTGACATTGCTTACTGCAAAACGGGCGGTGTGGGCTTTGTTCGCCCCATTCAACGTCGGCATTACATTGAGGGCATTTAACGATGGTGATTTTGTTCGACATAGTGATTCTTAATTAGAGGGTATTGTAAGAAAGAGTTTAGGCTCGAGTGAAGGCTCAAGCCAAACTATAAAAGGAAATTAATTAGCTGCAGACAGCCAATTCAAATTCGATGTCTTGAGTACAGGCTTGCCCAGTTTCAAAGCTCATGAACTTAACAGCAAAACGGTTTTTGTGACCCGAGATCATCGGGTAGGCACCGTATTGCATTGGAATAGAAAGGCGAAGGATATTCGCTTCATCGGCATCGCTCTGGAAGAAGCCAGCACGAGCGATTTGCTCTTTAAAGTGGCCAGTCTCTCTGGTGAGCTTCAACCACAGTGTTAGCGCTTCATACAGAGGCTGTAGGCTATCCATCCAAGCTTTAGCATCTCTCATTCTCTTATCGAGAGGAAGGTGCAGCCAATAATGCAGTGCGGGTAAATCAAAGCAGCATGAGCCACCTGGAAGATTAAAACGTTGGCGAATCGCACTCAGAAAGCGGTCTTCTTTAAGTGATTGCCCAAAACGCTCTGCCTGCATCAGATCACGATAGATATTACCAATGTCATTGAGCAGCGATGTCAGCATTTCTTGATCGACACCTTCAACATCTAACCAGCTTTTGTAGGTTACACGTTGTTTCTCAATATCTTTTGCGAGTTCGCTCTTGAGTTGGATCTGTTCGAAGATTTCAATCAGATCAAAGATGGAACGGAAAAAGAGTTGATACTGTTGAGCATCGGAAAATGTAGAAGACAAGTGTAGCTGCCTCAAGAGTGATTCAACTCTTAAGTAGATGCGTGTTTTCTCATTTAGAGGATGTTCAAATTTATGGGTGATCATCGAGCAAACCTTCATTCAACATTGTTCTATTCTGACCCATCTACTGTACTGATTGCCAGATACTTTTGATGTAAATCTATGATTTGAGGCAAAAGTTCTTGGTTTTTAGTATGGTTTTTAATCACGTCATCTGCAACTGCTAAGCGTTGTTCTCTTGAAGCCTGTGATTTTAAAATTGATGCAACTTGTTCCCTAGAAACATTATCACGACTCATCGTTCGTTCTATTTGCACTTCTGCTGGCACATCAACGATTAATACGCGATCGGTCATGCCTTGCATTTGGTTTTCAACCAATAGCGGTGCGACTAATAAACCATACGGGGATGTGATTTTAGACAAGTCACTGTCAATTTTCTCACGGATCATGGGATGAAGAAGATCATTGAGCCATTGCTTCTCTTTTGGATTCGAGAAGATCAGCTCACGTAACCTACTTCGGTTGAGTGTTCCATCTTCAAGCAAGATAGACTCACCAAAATGTTCTGTAATCTGTTTTAAGCCGTCACTGCCCAGTGCGACCACTTCACGTGCCACGATATCAGCATCAACAATATCAATATTAAAATGCTCATTGAACAGGTTAGCGACCGTGGTTTTGCCACTGGCGATACCACCGCTTAATCCGATAATGATTGCCATGGTTAAATTCCTAGTACAGAAGTGAAATACCAACCCATGATGTCGTTACCCCACATTAAGCTTACCCAACCCGCAATTGCAAGGTAAGGGCCAAATGGAAAGGCTTTATCGATGCCTTGCTGTTTCAGGCGAAGTTGAATTAAACCAAACACAAGGCCAACCAGCGAAGATAAAAGGATGATCATCGGTAGGTGCTGCCAACCAAGCCATGCACCAAGTGCAGCTAGGAGTTTGAAGTCACCGTAACCCATGCCTTCTTTACCTGTTAGCAGTTTGAACAGCCAATAAACAGACCATAAAGCGAGGTAGCCAGCCATTGCACCTACAACTGAGTCTTGAAGTGATACAGGGCTGATATTAAACAGAGCTAATGCGATACCAGACCATACCAAAGGCAAGGTGATTTGATCGGGTAACAGCATGGTATCGAGATCGATAAAGGTCGCAGTAATCAGTGCGAAGGTGAAAAAAATCAAAGCAATGGCGTAGTAACTGAAACCAAAGTGGCTAGCAACCATTGTGCAAAGTATTGCGGTAAGCAGTTCGACCAAAGGGTAGCGAGCACTGATTGGATTAGCACAGCTATGGCACTTACCCTTTAAAAACAACCAGCTTAAGACTGGAATATTGTCGACGATTCTTAATTGGGTTTTGCATTTAGGGCAGGTTGAACGAGGAATGCTGAGATTAAACTTTCCCTCTGGTGCTGGAATCTTATATTGAGAGAAATATTCCGAGCACTCTTGTTGCCACTCTCGTTCCATCATTATCGGTAAACGATGTATGACTACGTTGAGGAAACTGCCGATAAGAAGGCTAAAAATGAAAGCTAATACGGGGAATAGCCAAGGATAGTAGTGAAATACTTCCATAGTGTCCTTTACCACTTAATCAAGGTGAGCAGAGATTGCTGCTCATGGGTGTTTAGTTGCTTTTAACTATCCTAACACACTCATAAGATTAAAGATCGGTAAGTACATCGCAACCACAAGTCCGCCAACCACTGTGCCTAGAAACACAATGATCAGTGGCTCTAGAATCTTGCCTAAATTGTCGACGGTGTTGTCTACTTCAAACTCGTAAATCGAGGCTACTTTATTGAGCATATCATCAAGGTTGCCAGACTCTTCGCCAATCATCACCATCTGTAACACCATTTCGGGGAAGGCATTGGTATTGCGCATTGCGATATACATCGGCATGCCAGCAGCCGTTTCTCGGTGAACTTCAATGATCGCCGACTCATAATGCAGGTTGCCTGCGGTTTTGGCTGTGGTTTTTAGGCTCATTAAAATCGGAATGCCAGAACTAAAGCTTGTCGATAAGGTTCGGCTAAATTTGGCAATAGAGGCTTTGGCTAATACGCCACCAAGAACAGGGAAACGTAATCCTAGCCGACTGACAGACAGTCTGATCGAGTGGGAACGTTGACACAGTTGGTAAATAATCAGGACAACAAGCCCGATGCCTACAGCCGTATAAAAACTGTAAGCCTGCATCCAATGGGAAAGGTAGAGTACTTGTTGAGTAAACCAAGGCAGGTCGGCACCAAAGCCTGAAAACATCGATTCAAACTCCGGAATCACCACGGTCAGCATTAGATAAGAAACAGTCAGTGCAACGGTGACCACCATGGCAGGGTAAATCAGTGCTTTGACGACTTTGGATTTTAATTGCTCACTCTTTTCTCTATAGGTTGCTAAGCGCTCGAACACTTGTGCGAGATTGCCAGAAAGTTCGCCTGTCGCGACCAAGTCAGTATAGAGGTCATCAAAGTGACGGCTTGCGGTTCGCATCGCTTTTGAGATTGGCGTTCCGGCTTCTACACCTTTGCAGATATGCGATAAAATCGATTTCATTTCAGCTTTACGGTGGTTGTCTGATACCAACTTGATGGCTTGCACGATAGGCACCCCCGTAGCCAGCATGGTCGCTAGCTGCCTAGTCAAAATAGTGATGTCTTTGGCTTTGACTCTATGGGTTAAACGAGTGACGGCTGAAATACTTTTCTTTTTGATTTTCTTAATCTGAATGTGCTGCTCTTTGAGCTTTTCTCGTACTTCCAATTCGGTGAGCGCTAAGGTCTGCCCAGACACTTTCTTGCCGGAACTATTAATGCCTTTCCAGTGATAGCTTTTTAGTTGTGATTGTTTGGACTTGCTACTCATTGGTGCTCCATTGGGTTATAGGTACAGAACACGTTGCAGTTCTTGGTAGCTGGTGGTGCCTTCAAGCAGTTTATCCAGACCTGACTCTTGCAATGTTCGCATGCCTTCTCGGCGCGCGAGATCTTCAATCGCCAGCGCATTGGGTTGACTGATAAGACTTGTCTTGAGTTTGTCGGTAAAAGGCATTACTTCGTAGATACCAACGCGACCTGAGTATCCTTGATTACACTCATTACAACCTTGAGTGTTAGCTTTGTAGATGGTTTGGTTGTTAGGAATCGAGTGACGCAGAAATATGTCCGGTGAGTTGTCATCTTCTTTGCAATGGTTGCACAATCGTCTTGCCAGTCGTTGGGCGATAATCAAACTCAGTGATGAAGCGAGGTTAAAGGGTTCTATCCCCATATGAGCGAGTCGAGTGACGGTTTCTGCGGCGGAATTCGTGTGCAGCGTTGAAAGGACCAAGTGACCGGTTTGCGATGCTTTGATCGCGATCTCTGCCGTTTCCAAGTCACGGATCTCTCCAACCATCACCACATCAGGGTCTTGTCGTAAAAATGATCGCAGCGCCTCAGCAAATCCAAAGCCGATCTTAGGTGTCACTTGTACCTGATTGATACCACATAGGTTAATTTCCACCGGATCTTCGGCTGTCGAGATATTGCGTTCCGTAGTGTTGAGCACTCGAAGGCCAGTATATAGGGAGACGGTTTTTCCGCTGCCGGTAGGCCCGGTCATTAAGATCATCCCTTGTGGGCGTTTCAGGGCATCGAGGTAGAGTGCTTTTTGATCTTCGCTGTAACCTAACTTATCGATATCTAGATTGGCCGCGCTGCTATCAAGTAGTCGAAGAACGATCTTTTCACCCCACAAGGTCGGCAATGTTGAGACGCGCATATCTATCGCGAGTTCATCATTCAAACGGAGCTTAATTCGTCCATCTTGTGGCAAGCGACGTTCAGCAATATCAAGCTTGGCGAGAATCTTTAAACGGGCTGATAAACGGCGACTTAAGTGGGAGGCTGGCTGTTGAATCTCGACAAGGATGCCATCACAACGCAGGCGTACTCGGTAGTGCTCTTCATAAGGTTCGAAGTGGATATCTGATGCACCTTTGCGTACCGCATCAACCAGTATCTGATTGATAAACCGGCTAACGGGGGAGTCGTCCTGGCTAAGGTCTTCAATCGACGCGAGCTCGTCGTCAGACACTTCAACTAGGTTAGCCAGTTCATCTTGGGTGATCTCTTTACGCTTAGAATCTTGTCCGGAAATCGAGCGGCCGTACAACTTGCGTATTGCACCTTCGAGTTCCGAGTAATTGGCGACTGTCAGTTCTATCTGCAACCCGGTCGCAAAACGAAAATCATCTTCCGCTTGTAAGTTGGTCGGGTCGGCTGAAGCAAGTGTGAGCGTCGAGTTAGAGACTGAAATCGGGACAGCACGATATTTGGTGATCAGTTCACGTAGCCCTAGTTGGTCACACAAAGCTTCATAATCTGTGTTGCTAAGTTGTACTAAGGGTAAGCCGAAGATGGTTTGTATATTGTTTGCTAAGGAGTCGCTCGTGAAGAGATCAAGAACGAGTAAAGCTTCAGGTGTTGAAATACCTGAAGCTTGTACATGTTCCGCTACGGCTTGCTCTTGAGTCAGGCTAATTAAATCAGCCTGACGCAGAACGGTTGGGAGGTTGGTTAGCACTATTTACAGTTTTTCGGTAACAAATCGTCAGTTACAGGGGTCGCTGCTGTTCCTTTACACTTCCAAGCCCCATCTTGTGCTCTGGATAGCGCAAACTTCTTATTTACTAAAAGAGTGCTAACGCCTGCGCTAGCAAAAGTAAATGTAATTGTCCCCACACCAGCTGAACTTCCTTTAGCAAATGCTATCGTTCCAGATGGGATTGATGATGGGACTCCGAGAGCATCTTCGGTTTGCCCACTAGTAGAACCATCTGGGAAGCTTCCATTTTCGACAGAATAAGCCTCAACATTTGTTTTTACTCCTGTTGCAGTGGCAAGAGCGGAAGCAACTTCAGCCTTAGCAACATATTTTTGATATTGAGGAATTGCAATTGCGGAAAGCACCCCAATTACAGCCACTACAATCATCAATTCAATCAGCGTAAAGCCTTTCTGGTTCGTTCTTTTTTTCTTGTTATTCATTGTTCTATTCCATTCTTTAGTTTGTTTCAGTGCAAGCACTGGTTGATGGAAAGAATAGAAGTCGAAATGTAGAAGTGGAATGGTGTTCAGGTGTGGTCGCGAGTGGTTTTGTATTTATTAGTGTGGTGTTTCATATAGTACGCAAATTTATGCGATCAACTTAAATACCGGTTTGGAATACTGATAATTCAGGCAATAAAAAAGCACTGTAATCAACAGTGCCCTTAGAGAAACTATTTACTATTCAGTCAATTACGATTTGAATCTCATTGATAGATCCATTGCATTTAGGTGCTTAGTTAACGCGCCTACAGAGATGTAATCAACACCTGTTTCAGCAAATTCTGCAATCGTATCTAGCGTCACGTTGCCAGAGTTTTCTAGTGCTGCACGGCCAGCGTTGATTTTAACGGCTTCACACATCATGTCGGTGGTGAAGTTGTCTAGCATGATGATGTCTGCGCCAGCGCTGATCGCTTGCTCTAGCTCTTCTAGGCTTTCGGTTTCAACTTCTACTGGTTTACCTGGGTTTAGCTCTTTTGCTGTAGAGATAGCTTTCTCAATGCCACCACACGCGATGATGTGGTTTTCTTTGATTAGGTACGCATCGAAAACACCGATACGGTGGTTGAAGCCACCACCACAAGCGACTGCGTATTTTAGTGCGCTGCGCAGGCCAGGAATCGTTTTACGAGTATCTAACAGGCGGCACTCTGTATGTTTGATTTTGTCTGCGTAGATAGCCGTAGTCGTCGCACAGCCAGATAGCGTTTGAATGAAGTTCATTGCGTTACGCTCACCCGTTAATAGCGCGCGTGCTGGGCCTGTTAGCGTGCAAAGCGTTTGGTTTGGTTCAACTTTGTCGCCATCTTCTACATTCCACTCGATAGTCACTTCACCGCCCAGTTGCTTAAACACTTCATCAGCCCACGCTTTACCACAGAACACGCCGTGCTCACGGGTAATGATGGTTGCGCTGTTGATTGCGTCTGTAGGGATTAGACTTGCTGTGATGTCAGCCGCTGGATCTAACGTACCACCTAGATCTTCTTTGATTGTCTCAGCGACTGCACGAGTGATCTCTAGAGGCAGTTGCTGTTTTAAGTAGTCAAGGCGTTGGTGACTGTTATGTGTGTTTTTCATCGCAAATCTAATCTTGAAAGGGAGTGGGAATGGAATGATACTCTTGCTTAACTTCAAATTAAAGAGGCTAGCGCGACTGCTCTATGGGCAAGGTCACATCTTGTTGTGCTAGCAGAAAAGAAAGTGAGACCAAGATGACGATCAGCTCCAACGGATGGTACGACAACGCTCGGCATGTTCCTTCCCCGTATTTTGATGCTAGACCTAGTGTCGAGGATATCTCTCTGCTGGTGGTCCACAACATTAGTTTGCCTCCGGGGCAATTTGGTGGGCCTTACATCGAACAGTTTTTTACAGGCAAGCTAGACCCGTCGGAACACCCATTTTTTAAGGTGATTCACCAAATGGGCGTATCGGCGCACTGCTTGATTCGTCGTGATGGCGAAGTGGTGCAGTTCGTTTCGTTCTTAGACCGAGCTTGGCATGCCGGCCATTCGAGCTTTGCAGGGCGTGACAGGTGTAATGATTATTCGATTGGTATTGAACTCGAGGGCAGTGACTTTGTGGCGTATAGCGAGCAGCAGTATCAAGCGCTTGCCCAATTAACAGAAACGATTGTATCCACTTTTCCTCAAATCACCACCGAACGCATCACTGGCCATCAATATATAGCGCCTCTGCGTAAAACTGACCCTGGCTTGGTGTTCGATTGGAAGAAGTTTAAAGGAAAGCTAAAAGCTTAAGTCTTAGTTTTTGGTTATGACCTTACCGCTTTTGGGCGTTGAATAGTCAACGCCTAGCATAATGACTTGTGAATTTTTGTTGTTGCGATGTAAAGAAAGTGGTGGAGAGAAGAGCATCATTAAATAGAGAGTGTGACGAGCTTATCAAACACTCATTTATTAAAACTTATTAACAGAATTTCCACCCTAAATGTGCGCTTGGTTCGATTTTTAAACAAGTGGCACTAATCTTTCTGAAACAATTCATTTTTATCCTGAAACTTTCTAGCACGAAACCTCCCCAAAAGTATTACCCCTGTAAATGGTAAGACCAATTTGGTTGCTGTTTTAAATTTCATTTGTTAAATCATGGTTAATTCACACTACGTTCTATGATGCAGGTCAATTTTACACTGGACAGTGGCGTTTTAATTATGTTAATTTCTGCCCAACTTAAAATTGGTATTACCAATTGTCAGCGAAGAAAAAGAAGAACAACAAACTATGGCTTATCAAAGGATTCGTCAGCCAAAACTCTCCGATGTTATCGAGCAAGAGTTAGAAAGGTTGATAGTGGAAGGAACACTGGCTCCAGGGCAGCAGCTGCCGCCTGAGCGTGAACTGGCGAAACAGTTCGATGTGTCTCGTCCTTCAATCCGAGAAGCGATACAACGTTTAGAAGCAAAACGCCTGCTTACTCGCCGTCAAGGTGGAGGTACGTTTGTTAGCGAAAATATCTGGAAAAGCTTTTCAGATCCTTTGCTTAATTTGTTGTCCTCCCATTCTGAAACCCAACTAGACTTGTTGGAATCGCGTCATGCGATGGAAGGGATTTCGGCTTACTTCGCGGCATTGCGTGGCACTGATGAAGACTTTGCTCGAATTCAAGCATGCCAAGAGAAAATTCGCGGTGCGCAAGATAAGGGGGATATTGAAGCCGAATCTGCAGCGGTGATGGCTTTTCTTATTGCTTTAACAGAGGCAGCGCACAATGTGGTGTTACTGCACATTGTTCGCAGCTTGGCTCCGTTACTCGAACAAAACGTCTTAGAAAATTTAAAGCTGTTGCATCGTCGTAAAGACGTTGTGGAGAAAGTGAGTATACATCGAGCTAACATTGTAGATGCGATCGTTTCAGGACAGCCAGAACAGGCACGTGAAATGTCACACTCTCATTTAGCTTACATCGAAGAAACATTGATGGATTTGACCAAAGAAGAATCGCGTCGCGAACGTTCTTTACGTCGAATTCAACAGGGTAAATAGCCGTAATACTTCGGCTTTTTACGTGTTTAGTAGAATCCAACTAACAAAAAGGATAGATCGCCATGTCTGACATGAAGCATGACGTTGATGCTCTGGAAACTCAAGATTGGTTAGAAGCTCTTGAGTCAGTAGTACGTGAAGAAGGTGTAGAACGTGCACAGTTTTTACTAGAACAAGTTCTAGATAAAGCGCGTTTAGATGGTGTTGATATGGCTACAGGCATCAACACAAACTACATCAACACAATTCCAGCAGCACAAGAGCCAGCTTACCCTGGTGACGTAACTCTTGAGCGTCGTATTCGTTCGATTATTCGCTGGAACGCAATCATGATTGTATTGCGTGCTTCTAAGAAAGACCTAGACCTTGGTGGTCACATGGCTTCTTACCAGTCAGCAGCAGCGTTCTACGAAGTATGTTTCAACCACTTCTTCCGTGCTCCAAACGAGACGGACGGTGGCGATCTAGTTTATTACCAAGGTCACATCTCTCCAGGTATCTACTCTCGTGCATTCGTTGAAGGTCGTCTAACTGAAGAGCAGCTAGATAACTTCCGTCAAGAAGTTGATGGTAAAGGTATTCCTTCTTACCCGCACCCTAAACTGATGCCTGAGTTCTGGCAGTTCCCTACAGTATCTATGGGTCTAGGTCCGATCTCTGCGATCTACCAAGCGCGCTTCCTTAAGTACCTTGACGGCCGTGGTCTTAAAGATACTTCTGCTCAACGTGTATACGCTTTCCTAGG
Source organism: Vibrio sp. 10N.286.48.B8 (assembly GCF_003050085.1). NCBI lineage: Bacteria > Pseudomonadati > Pseudomonadota > Gammaproteobacteria > Vibrionales > Vibrionaceae > Vibrio > Vibrio sp. 10N.286.48.B8. The sequence goes on from NZ_PIGD01000002.1 coordinate 27,956, forward strand.
TGACGGTGAGATGGATGAGCCAGAATCACGTGGTGCTATCTCTTTCGCTGCGCGTGAGAAGCTAGACAACCTATGTTTCCTAATCAACTGTAACCTACAGCGTCTAGACGGCCCTGTAATGGGTAACGGTAGCATCATCCAAGAACTTGAAGGCCTATTCAAAGGTGCAGGTTGGAACGTTGTTAAAGTTATCTGGGGTAGCAACTGGGATTCTCTACTAGCTAAAGACACTACTGGTAAGCTTCTTCAACTAATGAACGAAACTATCGATGGTGACTACCAGACATTCAAATCTAAAGATGGCGCATACGTACGTGAGCACTTCTTTGGTAAGTACCCAGAAACAGCTGCACTAGTTGCAGACATGACTGACGACCAAATCTTCGAACTGAAGCGTGGTGGTCACGACTCTTCTAAACTGTTCGCTGCATTCAACAATGCAAAAGAGACAGGTGGCAAGCCAACAGTAATCCTAGCTAAGACAGTTAAAGGTTACGGCATGGGTGAAGCTGCAGAAGGTAAGAACATCGCTCACGGTGTTAAGAAGATGGATATGACTCACGTACAATACCTACGTGACCGTCTAGGCCTACAAGACATCCTTTCTGATGAGAAAGTGTCTGAGCTTCCTTACCTGACTCTTGAAGAAGGTTCTGCTGAGTACGAATACCTACATGCTCGTCGTAAAGCCCTACAAGGTTACACGCCAGCACGTCTGCCTAAATTCACTCAAGAATTCAAAGTTCCTGAGCTAGACGCATTCGCACCTCTACTAGGTGAACAGAAGCGTGATATCTCTACAACTATGGCTTATGTACGTACGCTAAACATCCTTCTTAAAGATAAGAACATTGGTAAGAACATCGTTCCTATCATCTGTGATGAAGCTCGTACATTCGGTATGGAAGGTCTATTCCGTCAGGTTGGTATCTACAACCCACACGGTCAAGAATACACACCTGAAGATAAAGGCATCGTTTCTTACTACAAAGAAGCAACGTCTGGTCAAGTACTTCAAGAAGGTATCAACGAACTAGGTTCTATGGCTTCATGGGTTGCTGCTGCAACTTCATACAGCACAAACGATCTACCGATGATCCCGTTCTACATCTACTACTCAATGTTCGGTTTCCAACGTATTGGTGACATGGCATGGCTAGCAGGCGACCAACAAGCTCGTGGCTTCCTACTAGGTGCTACTGCAGGTCGTACAACACTGAACGGTGAAGGTCTACAGCACGAAGATGGTCACTCGCACATCCAAGCGAACACTATCCCGAACTGTATCTCTTACGACCCAACGTTTGCTTACGAGCTAGCGGTAATCATGCAAGACGGTATCCGTCGCATGTACGGTCCTGAGCAAGAGAACGTTTACTACTACCTAACAGTAATGAACGAGAACTACGCAATGCCAGCAATGCCAGAAGGCGCTGAAGAAGGCATCCGTAAGGGTATCTACAAGCTTGAATCTCACGCTGGTGCTAAGGGCAAAGTTCAACTAATGAGCTCTGGTACTATCATGAACGAAGCGCGTAAAGCAGCTGAAATTCTAAGCGAAGAGTACGGCGTAGCATCTGACGTATTCTCTGTAACGTCGTTCAACGAACTAACTCGTGACGGCCAAGCGGTAGAGCGTGACAACATGCTTCACCCAGAAGCAGAAGAGAAAGTACCGTACATCACGACTGTTCTTGGTAAGGAACCTGCAATCGCAGTGACTGACTACATGAAGAACTACGCTGAGCAAGTACGTGCGTACATGCCAACTGAGTCTTACAAAGTACTTGGTACAGATGGTTTCGGCCGCTCTGACAGCCGTGCAAACCTACGTCGTCACTTCGAAGTTAACGCTGGCTACATCGTAGTTGCAGCTCTAACTGAACTGGCTAAACGTGGTGACATTGAGAAATCAGTAGTTGTTGAAGCAATTGCTAAGTTCGATATCGACACTGAAAAAACTAACCCGCAATACGCATAAGACTGGCATTAAGGTAGGTAAATACAATGACAATCGAAATTAATGTACCAGACATCGGTGCTGACGAGGTTGAAGTAACTGAGATTCTTGTAAACGTTGGTGACAAGGTTGAAGAAGAGCAGTCACTGATCACTGTTGAAGGCGACAAAGCTTCAATGGAAGTTCCAGCGTCTCAAGCGGGTATCGTTAAAGAAATCAAAGTAGCTGAAGGCGATTCAGTTTCTACTGGTTCTCTTATCATGATCTTCGAAGCGGAAGGTGCTGCTGCAGCACCGGCTGCGCTAGCAGTTGAAGCGGCGGCACCAGTTGCTGCAGCTCCTGCAGCGGCGGCTGAGCTTAAAGAAGTTCACGTACCAGACATCGGCGGTGATGAAGTTGAAGTAACTGAAATCATGGTTGCTATCGGTGACGCAGTAGAAGAAGAGCAATCTCTTCTTACTGTTGAAGGCGATAAGGCTTCTATGGAAGTTCCTGCACCATTCGCTGGTATCGTTAAAGAAATCAAGATCGCTTCTGGTGATTCAGTTTCTACTGGTTCTCTAGTAATGGTATTCGAAGTGGCTGGTTCAGCACCTGCAGCAGCTCCGGCTCCTGCGGCGGCAGCACCAGTTGCAGCGGCTCCAGCAGCATCTGCTGAGAAAGAAGTAAACGTTCCTGATATCGGTGGTGACGAAGTAGAAGTTACTGAAATCATGGTAGCGGTTGGCGATACAGTAGAAGAAGAGCAATCTCTAATTACTGTTGAAGGCGACAAAGCTTCAATGGAAGTTCCTGCACCATTCGCTGGTACAGTAAAAGAAATCAAGATTGCAGCTGGCGACAAAGTGTCAACTGGCTCTCTAATCATGACTTTCGTAGTTGAAGGCGCAGCTCCTGCTCCTGTTGCAGCACCTGCACAAGCAGCAGCTCCAGCGGCGGCACCTGCTCCTAAAGCAGAAGCACCTGCAGCGGCTCCAGCAGCAGCTGGCGACTTCCAAGAGAACGGTGACTACGCTCACGCTTCTCCAGTAGTTCGTCGTCTAGCTCGTGAATTTGGCGTTAACCTTTCTAAGGTTAAAGGTACTGGTCGTAAGAGCCGTATCCTTAAAGAAGACGTTCAGTCTTACGTTAAAGATGCACTTAAGCGTCTTGAGTCTGGTGCAGCTGCATCTGGCAAAGGCGGCGACGGTTCTGCTCTTGGTCTACTACCATGGCCAAAAGTTGACTTCAGCAAGTTCGGCGAAACTGAAGTTCAGAAGCTTTCTAAGATTAAGAAGATCTCTGGCGCTAACCTGCACCGTAACTGGGTAATGATCCCTCACGTTACACAGTGGGACAACGCAGATATCACTGAGCTAGAAGCATTCCGTAAAGAACAGAACGCAATCGAAGCGAAGAAAGACACTGGCATGAAGATCACTCCACTTGTGTTCATCATGAAAGCTGTCGCTAAAGCGCTAGAAGCATTCCCAGCGTTTAACTCTTCTCTTTCTGAAGATGGCGAAAGCATCATTCTTAAGAAGTACGTAAACGTGGGTATCGCTGTTGATACACCAAACGGTCTAGTTGTTCCTGTTTTCAAAGACGTGAACAAGAAAGGCATTTACGAGCTATCTGAAGAGCTAATGGCTGTTTCTAAGAAAGCACGTTCTGGTAAGCTAACAGCGGCAGACATGCAAGGCGGTTGTTTCACAATCTCTAGCCTTGGTGGTATTGGCGGTACTGCATTTACTCCAATCGTAAATGCTCCAGAAGTAGGTATCCTAGGTGTATCTAAGTCTGAAATTAAGCCAGTTTGGAATGGTAAAGAGTTCCAACCACGTCTACAGCTTCCACTGTCTCTATCATACGACCACCGTGTGATCGATGGTGCTGAAGGTGCACGCTTCATTACTTTCCTAAACAGCGCACTATCTGACATTCGTCGTCTAGTACTGTAATTGAGAAAGTAATTATTAAGGTGACTTTCGGGTCACCTTAATTCTTTATATAAAGACTATTTTTAGAGAACAGTTTCCTGCATTTCTCATAATCTGATAGGGAATTGTTGTCTAGCTCACAGGCTAACTTAAAGCTACTTTCACACTGTTAACATCTCTGTAAAATGTTTCCTGTTTGAAAGCCCAATAATTTTAAGAACATCTACTCAGCCTGTTAGGGATAATGACTACAAGAGGTCACAATGAGCAAAGAAATTAAAGCCCAAGTTGTTGTACTTGGTTCAGGTCCTGCTGGTTACTCAGCGGCATTCCGTTGTGCGGATTTAGGTCTAGAAACAGTACTAGTTGAACGTTACAGCACTCTTGGTGGTGTATGTCTAAACGTTGGTTGTATTCCATCAAAAGCACTTCTTCACGTTTCTAAAGTAATCGAAGAAGCTAAAGCGATGGCAGAGCACGGCGTTGTATTCGGCGAGCCACAAACGGACATCAACAAGATCCGTATTTGGAAAGAAAAAGTAGTTGATCAACTAACTGGCGGTCTTGGCGGTATGGCTAAGATGCGTAACGTTACTGTTGTTAACGGTTTCGGTAAGTTCACTGGTCCTAACAGCATTCTTGTTGAAGGCGAAGGCGAAGCAACAACTGTTAACTTCGACAACGCAATCATTGCTGCGGGTTCTCGCCCAATCAAACTTCCTTTCATCCCACATGAAGACCCACGTATTTGGGATTCTACGGATGCACTAGAACTAAACGAAGTACCTGAAAAACTGCTTATCATGGGCGGCGGTATCATCGGTCTTGAGATGGGTACGGTTTACCACTCTCTAGGTTCTAAAGTTGAAGTTGTAGAGATGTTCGATCAAGTTATCCCTGCTGCGGATAAAGACATCGTTAAAGTTTTCACTAAACGCATTAAGAACAAGTTCAAGCTAATGCTTGAAACTAAAGTGACTGCTGTTGAAGCGAAAGAAGACGGTATCTACGTTTCAATGGAAGGCAAAAAAGCACCAGCTGAAGCTGAGCGCTACGATGCTGTTCTTGTTGCTATCGGTCGTGTTCCAAACGGTGCACTTATCGACGCTGAAAAAGCTGGTATCGAAGTTGATGAGCGTGGTTTCATCAATGTTGATAAGCAAATGCGTACAAACGTTCCTCACATCCACGCGATCGGTGACGTTGTTGGTCAACCAATGCTTGCTCACAAAGGTGTGCATGAAGGTCACGTAGCTGCTGAAGTTATCTCTGGTAAGAAGCACTACTTCGACCCTAAAGTAATCCCATCAATTGCGTACACTGAGCCAGAAGTTGCTTGGGTAGGTAAGACTGAGAAAGAAGCGAAAGCGGAAGGCATCAACTACGAAGTTGCTACTTTCCCTTGGGCTGCTTCTGGTCGTGCAATCGCTTCTGACTGTGCTGACGGTATGACTAAGATGATCTTTGATAAAGAGACTCATCGTGTAATCGGTGGTGCTGTTGTTGGTACTAACGGTGGTGAACTTCTTGGCGAAATCGGCCTAGCAATCGAAATGGGTTGTGATGCAGAAGATATCGCTCTTACTATCCACGCTCACCCAACTCTACACGAGTCTGTTGGTCTAGCTGCGGAAGTATTCGAAGGTTCAATCACTGACCTTCCAAACAAAAAAGCAGTGAAAAAGAAGAAGTAATTCTCCTTTAACCACTCGCTAATGTTTTTAAAAGCCGCTGATTCGTCAGCGGTTTTTTTATGTCTGAAGTAAGGCGCAGGAACGTTTTACTCCGAGATGCGAGTACGCTGCGCTTCGGGATGCGAAGAGCCATTCCATTCTACAAAAAAGGGTTGACCGCTTAGGCCAACCCTTAAATTATTTACTCGAATCTCGAATCTCGAATCTCGAATCTCGAATCTCGAATCTCGAATCTCGAATCTCGAATCTCGAATCTCGAATCTATTTATAAATGCACAGCATGTTTAAGTAGCTATCTGTTAAGCTTGAAAGCTCTTCAGGTGTTTCTACACGTTTCGCTTGGATGAATAGCGAGTAGCAGATGCCGTGGAATAGGTTCGCTAGATGCTTAGGATCGTGATCGTCACAAACTTCGCCGCGCTCAATCGCTTTACTAAACATGTTTTGTACCAACATTTGGTTAGTGCGGTTTGTTGTTACGAACAGTGGCCATACTTCATCACGCGTCGATGCGCTCCATTCGAACCATACGTTCAACCAGTGGCTGTCTTGAGCTACTAGTGTCACCATTTCAGTCGCAATATTATGTAGGTTTTGTTTTGCGTGAATATCTAGATCGATATTGTCTGAAAGGAAGTTTGAGAATTGACGGACAACATGATTAAGCACTTCATCAACCAGATCTTCACGAGTAGGGAAGTAGTTAAATACTGTTGCTACTGATACCTGAGCGATATCTGCAATGTCAGCGTGACCACCACGGCCAATGCCGCGACGAGAGAACACTTCAAGCGCGATTTCCATCAGCTGAAGTTTTCTTTTTAAAGGTGAAAGCCTAGTTCTAGGTCTCTTAGAGATTGAGTCCATTTTATTTTCCTTGCCAACGATTTTTTTATATTAATGATTTTATTATTATTTAAGCCAAGATGAGTGTAATGGTGCATATGCGAATGGTCAATCCTTTCAGCTTGTTTTATAGACAGTTACATCAAACTTGATACATAAAGCGTGATCAGCATTGATGTGAAAGGAGACGAGTATTGGATAAGGCACCAGCGCACATTTCGTTGAGAATCTGACAGTAAATTCGAACCATAAGGTGGTGTGGGTATTTGAGCAGTGCTAGACTTACGCACAAAATTGAGCGACACAACTGACGAAACTGTCAACATTCGTCGCAATCACCAAATAGAATGAGAGCAGTATGAAGCATACAGTTGAAGTCATGATCTCTGAGCAAGAAGTTCAGGATCGAGTGAACGAACTAGGCAAACAGATCACGGAGCACTACAAAGGTAGTGAAGATCTAGTTTTAGTTGGCTTATTGCGTGGATCTTTTGTCTTTATGGCAGATCTTGCTCGTGCTATCGATTTAACTCACCAAGTTGATTTCATGACCGCGTCTAGCTACGGCAACGGCATGGAAAGCTCACGTGATGTTCGTATTTTGAAAGACCTTGATGATGATATTCAAGGTAAAGACGTTCTACTTGTAGAAGATATTATCGATACGGGTAACACGCTGACTAAGGTGAAAGAGATTCTAAGCCTACGTGGCCCTAAGTCTATCGAAATTTGTACGCTACTAGACAAACCTTCTCGCCGTGAAGTGACTGTAGATACAAAGTGGATTGGTTTTGAAATCCCAGATGAGTTCGTTGTTGGTGTTGGTATCGACTACGCACAAAAATATCGTCACCTACCGTACATCGGTAAGGTAGTACCTCAAGAGTAATCATTGCGCTTGTGGTTTAGAAGTCATTAAAAAGCCCGCTTGATGCGGGCTTTTTGTATTTATTACAGAAGGGGGGTTAGCTTTGTTGACTAAGAAGAGGCGTCGTTAAGATCTTGTTTAATGCATCTAAGTGACTGTTCTCTAGGGTATCGTTACTTGAGCAACGTACGCCAAGGTCTTGCAGCTTGCCATCGCCAATACCATAAACCACACCGTGGATTTCAACTTCTTGGCCACGCTCCCACGCATTCTGCATAATGGTTGAGTTGCCTAGGTTATAAACCTGTTCTGCGACGTTAATTTCGCACAACTTGTCACCCCATTGCTCACGAGGTAGCCCTTCGATTTGCTTACGGTATTTTAGGTAGTTATCACGGATATGAAGTAACCAGTTGTTGATAAGGCCAAGTTTAGGGTTATCAATCGCCGCATTAACACCGCCACAACCGTAGTGACCACAGACAATGATGTGTTTAACTTTGAGTACATCGACGGCGTACTGCACAACTGAGAGGCAGTTTAAGTCGGTATGAACCACTTGGTTCGCCACATTTCGGTGAACAAACAGTTCGCCAGAATATAAACCAGTGAGACGCTCGGCCGGAACACGGCTATCTGAGCAGCCAATCCATAGAAAACCAGGGCTTTGACCCTCTTCAAGCGTTGTAAAATACTCAGGTCGTTGAGAGCGAATTTCTTCTGACCATTTAGAGTTGTTTTCAAAAAGCTGTTTAATCTCTGGCATTTTGCGTCTTACATCCCTTAATTAAGAATCTCAACTATACACAATGTTACAAATTCAATCTCGTAAAAACTGTGTCAAATAGTACTCATCTGACGTGTACTCGTCGTTAAAATCATTAACTTAGCGTAGAAGCTATGATCCGGTTATAAGACATGAATAATGTGATTGAATTAACACTTTCTGAACACTTGATACATTTGTTAAAGTGATAAGGTTTGTCATTTCATCATCAGGAAGGTGTGTTTTGTTTGGAAGTCGTTTTACGGATATCAATCTCAAAGGGGATATGTTTGGTGGTGTCACTACAGCCATCATCTCATTGCCTTTAGCATTGGCATTTGGTGTTGCTTCTGGTGCGGGCGCGGAAGCTGGCCTTTGGGGAGCCATCATGGTTGGCCTATTTGCAGCTTTGTTCGGCGGTTCAAGCAGCCTGATATCTGAGCCAACCGGCCCGATGACAGTGATCATGACGGCGGTAATGACCAGCATGGTGGCTAAATATCCTGAAACCGGAATGGCAATGACCTTCACCGTGGTAATGATGGCAGGTGCATTTCAGATACTACTCGGTACGTTAAAGCTCGGAAAATACGTTACTTTGATGCCATATAGCGTGATCTCCGGATTTATGTCGGGTATCGGCGTTATTCTAATTATTCTGCAGTTGTCCCCTTTATTAGGACACGCCGCCCCTTCTGGTGGGGTGATGGGCACGCTTTCCGCACTTCCAGATACACTGGCTAATCTTAAAATCAGTGAGCTGTTTTTAGGCGCTTTGACACTCGGCATTCTTTTCGGTTTTCCCGCTAAGTATCGTAAGTATGTGCCTGCTCAACTGGTCGCTTTGGTTGCTGTGACGCTCTTGTCTGTCATTATTTTTGATACCGATTCTATTCGCCGCATTGGTGAAATCCCAGCCGGTTTGCCTTCTCTCGTTATCCCTACAATCAGCGCTGAACAGTTCACTACCATGGTTATTGATGCCTTGGTACTAGGTACGCTTGGCTGCATTGATACGCTTCTTACCGCGGTTATCGGAGACTCACTGACTCGTAAAGAGCATGACTCAGACAAAGAACTTCGCGGCCAAGGCATTGCGAATATGATCTCTGGTCTGTTTGGTGCGCTGCCTGGTGCGGGGGCAACCATGGGGACAGTGACTAATATTCAGGTAGGAGCGCGTTCTCCGCTTTCAGGTGTTATTCGAGCTTTAGTACTTGCGCTAGTGGTATTGGTTGCGGGTGGCTTAACAGAACCGATTCCTATGGCAGTGCTGGCTGGTATCGCGATGTATGTTGGTTTCAATATCCTGGATTGGAGTTTTATCCAACGCGCACACAAGGTTAGCTATGCCGGCATGGGCGTGATGTACGGCGTGATGCTCCTGACTGTGTTTGTCGACTTGATTATTGCTGTCGGATTGGGCGTGTTTATCTCGAATATTCTGATTATTGAAAGATTGAGCCGAGAACAAGCCAGACAAGTTAAGGCGATCAGTGATGGTGATGATGAAGACGATATCCCATTGACCGATAGCGAACGTCAGTTACTCGATAGTGCCAATGGTAAGGTTCTTTTCTTCTATCTTTCAGGGCCGATGATATTCAGCGTTTCAAAGGCGATTTCACGCCAGCACTCAAGTATCTCTGACTATGAAGCGATGATTCTAGACCTGACAGATGTCCCTATGATTGATGTCACTGTTGGCCTTGCGTTAGAGAATGCGATTAAAGATGCGTTGGATGCGCAGTGTGAGGTGTACCTGCTGTGTCCTAATGAGAATACTCGTCAGCAACTAGAGAAGTTCCACGTGATTGACCTAGTACCTGAATCCAACACTTATCGATTCAGATATGAAGCGCTGACGGCAGCAACAAGCTATGTCGACAGAGATGAGCATCAATTTGAGTCAGTTTAATTTTCAGTAATAAGCGAACATGAATGAGCTGATATGAATAAGCTAATATGAATAAGCTATAGACGCTCACTTCAAGGCTGATCATTACTGCCGTTAAGTGAATCACTTAGCGGTATTTTTATATTTACTGAACATTGATTTAGTCTTCACGTAGCCAAGACGCTTATTTTTTTCGAAAGAAACTCTCACACGATATTTGTATTCATCGTTAATCAACGATAAACTTGTTTGCAAAATGGCCGAGTAAACAAGTTTGGGTTAGTTTTCTGCTAGCTCGTTTTAAGCATTACTCTCTTCCTCAAGCTCGGTCGTCTACATCTTATCTATAGCAAATGGCAGTCTATCTCTATGTATGCATTAGAAATTGAGCAATTAAGAAAAACTTATGCTGGGGGCTTTGAGGCTCTTAAGGGCGTTAGTTTACAAGTAGAAAAAGGCGACTTTTACGCACTACTTGGTCCAAATGGTGCGGGTAAATCAACCACCATTGGTGTTATCTCTTCACTGGTAAACAAAACTTCAGGCAAGGTTAAAGTGTTCGGTTACGACATTGATACTGATCTGGAGTTGGCGAAGCAGAACTTAGGTCTAGTGCCCCAAGAGTTCAACTTTAACCCGTTCGAAACCGTTGAACAGATCGTGTTGCAACAGGCGGGCTATTACGGCGTGCCAAAAGCATTGGCGAAAGAGCGAGCGAAAAAGTACCTATCTCAACTCGATTTGTGGGGAAAACGTGGCGAACGTGCGCGTAACTTGTCTGGTGGTATGAAGCGTCGTTTGATGATCGCGCGTGCATTGATGCATGAACCTCATTTGTTGATCCTTGATGAACCAACGGCGGGTGTTGATATTGAACTGCGTCGTTCAATGTGGGAATTCCTAATAGAGATCAATGAGAAGCAGGGCATTACCATTATCTTGACCACGCACTACCTAGAAGAAGCGGAAATGTTGTGTCGCAACATCGGCATCATTAATCGCGGTGAGTTGATTGAGAACACAACCATGAAAGCGCTGTTGGGCAAATTGAGTGCTGAGACCTTTATTCTGGATCTGGAAGAAGGCACGACAGAACCTAAGCTTGAAGGTGTGAATAGCCAAGTCATGCTCAATGGCTCGCTAGAAATCGAAATCGATAAAAACCTAGGTTTGAATACCATCTTCGCTCAGTTGAGCGAGCAACAGGTGAAAGTCCTCTCTATGCGTAACAAAGCAAACCGTTTAGAAGAGCTATTCGTGAGTATTGTCCGTGAGGGGAGTAAATAATATGTACAACCTATATTGGACAGCTTTCTGCAGTTTGTTGACTAAAGAGATCAATCGCTTCACGCGTATCTGGGTGCAAACTCTGGTGCCGCCAGCGATTACCATGACGCTTTATTTCATCATCTTCGGTAACCTGATTGGTGCTCGTATTGGTGAAATGAACGGCTTCAGTTATATGGAATACATTGTTCCTGGCCTGATCATGATGTCGGTGATCACCAACTCATATTCGAATGTGGCCTCGTCATTCTTTAGTGCTAAGTTCCAAAAGAATATTGAAGAGTTGCTTGTAGCTCCGGTTCCTAACTACGTGATTATCGCCGGTTTCGTAATGGGTGGTGTAGTGCGTGGTTTGTTAGTGGGCACTATCGTAACCTTCGTATCCTTGTTCTTTGTCGACTTACAAGTTGACCATTGGGGGGTGATCATTGCGACAGTATTTTTAACGTCGGTAGTGTTCGCTCTGGGTGGCTTGATTAACGCGGTATTCGCACGCACGTTTGATGATATCTCTATTATCCCAACCTTCATCTTAACGCCGCTGACGTATCTGGGTGGTGTGTTCTACTCAATTAGCCTGTTGCCTGAGTTTTGGCAGGGTGTGTCGAAGCTGAACCCGATTGTCTACATGGTAAACGCGTTCAGATATGGCTTTCTGGGTGTGTCTGATGTGGGTATCGTGACGTCGTTTGGCGTACTAGGCGTGTTTATCGTGCTGTTGTATGGCATTGCACACTACCTAGTGACAAAGGGTATTGGCTTACGTAGCTAACTCCGACGTCCCTGAATCGAGGCAAAGAAAAGGTCGATATTACATCGACCTTTTTTGTGTTCTGCGTTTGTGCTTTTGCTTTGCGTTAGGAGCTTGTTTACGCAAAGAGAAGAAAGCGATTACTCAGCGGTTTCTTCTTTCACTTCTTCTTTGGTTTCCGTTACCAAGTCGAGAACTTGGTTGTCGATAAGACGAGTCTTACCTAGGAAAGCTGACATAAGAATCACAGCTTGAGTGGATTCTGGAGTGATCGCTTGTAGCGTTTTCGCATCACAAATGAATATCTCATCTGGTTGAAGATCTGCGGCGCGTAGCTGGTCGGTTGCATCTTCAATTACTGATGCGTAGTCATCGCGACCACCACGAATAGCACTGCTGATCCAGCGCATAGTACGCGCTAGAACTGGTGCTCGTTGGCGTTCGTCAATCGTTAGATTGCTATTGCGAGAGCTCATTGCCAAGCCATCCATTTCACGAACGGTCGCTACGCCCACAACTTTAATGTCTAACGCTAAGTCAGTGGTCATCTGGCGAATAACAGCAAGCTGCTGGAAGTCTTTTTTGCCGAAGCATGCAAAGTCTGGCTGAACAATGTTAAACAGCTTGGTGACAATCGTCGCTACGCCACGGAAATGACCTGGACGAGAGGCACCTTCAAGCATGTGAGATATGCCAGGGACCTCAACAAACGTCTGTTTGTCTAACCCATCTGGATACATCACCTCTGGCGTTGGTGTAAATACCAGCTCAACGCCTTCGCCAGTTAGTTTGCTTAAATCTGCTTCTAACGTGCGAGGGTAGTTGTTTAGGTCGTCGGCGCGGTCAAACTGCATTGGGTTTACAAAGATGCTTACCACAACGATGTCTGCCAGTTCTCGAGCTTTCTTTACTAGAGTTAGGTGGCCTTCATGCAGGTTTCCCATTGTCGGTACAAAAGCAACCGTACGTCCATCACGCTTAAACTGTTTAATCTGCTCACGAAGAGCCGCTATTTCAGCAAAAGTTTGCATACTTACTCCTAAGCGATTGTATGAGCTTCATCAGGGAAGCGCGCGCTCTCTACTTCTTCTTTGTATAGAGCTACTGCCTTACGCATATCACCGGTTTCTGCTAGGAAATTCTTAGAGAACTTCGGCATGTAGTTCGCAGAAATACCGAACATGTCATGCATAACCAATATCTGACCATCGGTAACATTGCCGGCGCCGATACCGATAACCGGTACGTCACAAGCTTCTGTAATTCGTTTTGCCAATGAAGCTGGCACACATTCAAGTAGAACGATTTGAGCGCCTGCGTTTTGCAGGGCTAGCGCGTCAGCAACCATTTTGTCGGCTTGCTCGTCGTCACGACCTTGAATTTTGTAACCACCAAAAATGTTCACAGACTGAGGTGTTAAGCCTAAGTGTGCACATACTGGTACTGCACGTTCTGTTAGCATCTTTACAATATCAACCAACCAGCTTCCGCCTTCGATTTTTACCATATTCGCGCCAGCACGCATCAAGGTAGCTGCGCTTTCACAAGCTTGCTCTGGAGTCGCGTAGCTCATGAAAGGCATGTCAGCCATAAGAAGGCAATTAGGGCTACCAGCACGCACTGAGCGAGTATGGTAAGCAATATCTTCAACGGTGACAGGTAATGTATCGTTATGGCCTTGTAGAACCATCCCTAGTGAATCACCGACAAGTAGTACAGGCATCTCTTGGCTTTCGAATAATTGAGCAAAGCTCGCATCATAAGCTGTCGACGTCGCGAATTTACGGCCTTCACGTTTGCATTTGATCAGGTCGTTAATGGTTACTTTTTTCATTGGTTTTCCTTAATGCGCTTGGCTATTGTTGCCAAACATTGAGCCCGTTCTTATCTACTATTTTCAGTAGTTCTGTCAGCTCAGTCCCATCAGGGAGTTGTAAACTTGGTGCGATTTCAGCAAGCGGGTAGAGTACAAACTCTCGTTCTTTCATTCCGTAATGAGGAACGATTAAGCGCTCTGAATCGATCACCTCATTGCCGTATAACACAATGTCGAGGTCCAAGGTTCTTGGCCCCCAACGCTCGTCTTTACGGACGCGCCCTTGCTCTAACTCGATTTTTTGAGTGCAATCAAGCAGTTCAATTGGCGTTAATTCGGTTTGGATAGCGACTACCGCGTTGATGTAGTCCGGTTGATTTTGCGGCCCCATTGGAGTGCTACTATATAGCTGAGAGGTCGCAATAAACGTTGATCGCGGTAGGCTTTTTAGCGTTTCGATAGCCAAATTTGCTTGGCTAACTGGGTTGGCAAGGTTGCTGCCGACCGCAATGTAAGCCGTTATCATTCTGATTGCTTACTCTTTTTGTTTCGGTAAGTCTTACGGCGACGATGGCCTGACTTTGATGGTGCTGCAACGTCGTTAGCCATCGCTTGACGCATGTTGCGACCGGCTGTTTGATAACGCTCCCACCATTTCGCAAGATCTTTAGTTTCGCCACCTTCAATCTCACCACGCATTTCTAGGAAATCGTAGCCTGCACGGAACTTGTTGAGCTCCATTAGACGAACAGCGCGTTTACCGTTGCGACGAGGCAGTCGAAGTTGCAGTTGCCAAACTTCGCGAATGGTTGCGGTGTGACGACGAGGAATAGCAATAGACTTTACTTGCTGATCAAGAATGATGTTACTCGCTTCCATGATCGCGTCGTAGTGCGCCATACCCTGTTCAGCGACAAGTTTGTCTGCCAGCTTGTTCATTGGGTACCAAAGCATCGCTGCGAACATGAATGCTGGGTTTACTCGCTTACCATCTTCGATGCGAAGATCGGTTGAATCGAGAACCAAATCAAGCATCTGCTCTGTGTGAGAGTCGTAATCTTCTGTGAAGTATTCCGCTACAGCTGGGAACATCTGTTGAAAGAGGTTGTACTCGCGCATTAGGTGGTAGGTTTCTAAACCGTGACCTGATTGCAGCAATTTCAGAGACTCTTCGTAAAGACGCGCTGCTGGGATATCTCTTAGAAGGTGCGCTAACTCTTCAATCGGGTCAGCTGTGTCTTCTTCAATATCGAAATCCAGTTTAGCGGCGAAGCGCATTGCACGTAGCATACGTACTGGGTCTTCACGATAACGCGTTTCTGGATCGCCAATCAGGCGGATCAGTTTATCTTCTAAATCTTCTACACCACCCGCGTAATCGTGGATGCTGTAGTCAGCAATGTTGTAGTACATCGCATTGATTGTGAAATCACGACGCTCTGCATCTTCATCAACACTGCCATACACGTTATCGCGCAATAGCATGCCTTCTTTCGATTGTGCAGACACGTTTTTCGATGGTTCTTGGTGGTGGCCACGGAAAGTTGCCACTTCAATGATGTCACGACCAAACATGATATGTGCCAAGCGGAAACGGCGACCGATAAGGCGACAGTTTCTGAAGAGGTGTTTGATTTGCTCTGGCGTTGCGTTGGTCGCAATATCAAAATCTTTTGGCTGAGAGCCTAATAAGATATCGCGTACACCACCACCGACTAGAAATGCGTCAAAACCCGCACCATTCAGACGATATAGCACTTTTAGTGCGTTGTCGCTGATCTGCTTGCGTGAAATATTGTGCTCTTGACGAGTATAAATATTCAGAGCTAATTCGTGGAATCCGCGTTGTTCGCTTGGGGTATTGTCGTTTGTATTCATTAGTTTAGAACAAAGTAGGTATCGCCAACTTTGTTTTTCTCTTAGTCCAAAGTGGTAGTGCAGAGTTTAATTGCGGCTAATAATAGCTTAGCGCGAGCCATTTGAGAACATCGTCTGCTTAACCACAGTGGTTAGTTATGGCATTTTTATGTGTCGTTTTTGCTATTTGCCGTGAGTTTCGAGCTAATTACAGTGCTCTTTTTGTAAACTATCAGGTAACTGACTGACGTTCCATTGTTGGCAGCCCCACAATAAAATCTCATCCATTGAAGCCTCACAAAGGGCTGTCGGGATATCAAAACCTAAGAATCGCATCGCGTTGAGTAACGTTGGTTTTGGATTGTCGAGATTGATTGCGGTGGCATGGTTCTGTTTTGACAGTTTATTCCCCAAGTCATCGGTTGCCAATGGTAAGTGCAAGTAGCTCACTGTTTTTTGCTTGAGCGTCTTGTACAAACTGATTTGTCGACCTGTTGGTTCTATCAGGTCTGCGCCTCTTACGACTTCCGTTACTCCTTGTTCGATGTCATCAAGGACAACGGCCAAGTTATAGGCAAACAATCCATCTCTACGTTTAATAATAAAATCTTCTTCAGCTAATGCTTTAGGGATTTGAATCGTGCCGTGGCGCACATCATCAAAGGACTCTACAGGAAAATCCATGCGTAAGCGCACCGCTTGTTCACCTGAATCGATTAAGCCTGCATCTCGACAGTGACCATTGTAAAAGCCACCCAAAGCCTTTATCTGCTTACGAGTACATTGGCAGTAGTAGGCTTGTTTATCAGCGACCCATTGATCAATTTGAGCTTGATACATGTCGTGACGCTGGCTTTGATAAACGACTTCACCATCCCAAAATAGATGGTAAGCCTCAAGCGTCTTAAGAATCAGGTCTGCAGCGCCGGCCATTTCTCTTGGTGGATCTAAGTCTTCCATACGAACCAACCATTTTCCTTGGTTAGATTTTGCTTGGAAGTAACTACCAAGAGCAGCAACAAGTGAGCCAAAATGAAGAGGACCTGACGGTGATGGTGCAAAGCGCCCGATATAATTCATGTGTGAACAACCTAATCTGGATGGTACCGCAGTAGCCGATTCTTAAGACGTTTAACTGTCGTATTATTGTTTCTAACTCGCGCTTTAACGCTGAGTTCACCAACAAAAAAGGGAGCCAAGGCTCCCTTTCTTTACATCTGCAAGAATTAACCTTGCATCTGTTTCTCTTTGATTTCTGCAAGTGTTTTACAGTCAATACAAAGGTCAGCAGTTGGACGAGCTTCAAGGCGACGAATGCCAATCTCGATACCGCAAGAATCACAGAAGCCGAAATCATCTTCTTCGATCTTGTCTAGTGTCTTCTCAATTTTTTTGATAAGACGACGCTCACGGTCACGGTTACGTAACTCTAGGCTGAATTCTTCTTCTTGAGAAGCACGGTCAACTGGGTCTGGGAAATTCGCTGCTTCGTCCTGCATGTGGTGCACAGTACGATCAACTTCTTCCCTGAGCTGGTTGCGCCAAGCTGCTAAAATTTTTGTAAAATGTTCCGTTTGCTCAGGTGACATGTACTCTTCACCTGGCTTTTCTTGGTACGGTTCAACACCTGCGATGGCTAGGATGCCTAGCGCTTTTTTCTTAGATTCTGGCATACAGCATCTCCTATTTACACCTAGTCAACTGCAAAGCAGCTAATTTTAAGGCGGGTATCTATAGCAGAAAGAACGAATGGTGGCAAATACTCTTATTCAAACTTGCAATCAATGTGATTAGTTCAGCATCTTTGCTTAGCTATTGATAAATTCAACAGCTTGTTTTAGTTGTATTTGAGTATTGCTGAGCTCTGCTTTATAGCAAAGCACTTCAACTCCAGCGTCTTGTGCTTGTTTTAGTAATAACGAATATTTGGCGTCTATATGGTGTGCCGCAGACACTTTTTCAATACCTGAATGTAAAACAGTGAATAAAAGTACGGCTCTATTTCCAGATTCGACCATTTCTGTGAGTTCACGCAGATGTTTTTGGCCTCTGGTGGTGACCGCATCAGGGAAAAAGCCTTGCCCTTTAGTTGACGTTTCTTGCTCGTCGAGCAAAGTGACGCTTTTTACTTCGATATAACAAGGCGGCTTTTCGTTATCTTCAAGCAGAATATCAATGCGACTATTCTCACTGCCATATTTCACTTCGGTTCGTAACGCGTTATAGCCTAAGAGTTCAACTATAGTATTATTTTCAATTGCTTCCACTGCCAACTGGTTTGCTCGCGCAGTATTTACACAAATACGATGACCTTTGTCTGTTTCTGAGATCTCCCAGCTGTTTGGGTACTTTCTTTTTGCATTATCGGAGGTTGAGTACCACACCGTATTGCCAGGAGTCGCACATCCTGTCATCGCTCCAGTGTTAGCACAGTGGATAGTACGCTCGCTGCCGTCGGGAAGTTGGATATCAGTGAGAAAGCGTTTATAGCGTTTAATAAGAGTCGCTGGCTCTAATGGGGGATTGAACTGCATATTACTTATTTAGACAGGTAGGTTTTTATGTACAATGTTGCCAACATTACACCACAAGGTTCTCCCATTGCCACAACTGCCCATAGAAGCTGTGATGCCAGATCTGCTCGCTGGCGTAGAAACACACACTCAACTTATTCTAAAGGCCGCTCCCGGTGCGGGTAAGTCAACATTCTTCCCTTTACAGTTAGTTAAGACCAACGCTGTTCAAGGTAAAATCATCATGCTTGAACCTAGGCGTTTGGCGGCAAGAAATATTGCGACTTACTTGGCGAGCCAATTGGGAGAGAAGGTCGGGGAGAGCATTGGCTTTAGAGTTCGTGGTGAATCTAAAACCAGCAGTTCAACTCGCTTGGAAATCGTCACTGAAGGGATCATGACAAGAATGATCCAAACCGACCCTGAATTGACTGGGGTTGATATGGTGATCTTCGATGAATTTCATGAGCGTAGCATTCACGCCGATACCGCATTGGCGTTTAGCTTAGAGATCCAAGAGGCATTGCGTGACGATCTAAAGGTGGTTGTGATGTCGGCAACCTTAGATCAACACGCGCTGCAGTCTTTATTGCCTAATGCCAAATACGTAGAATCACAAGGTCGCACCTTTCCGGTCGATTTCCGTTATCAGCCTCTTAGCGCAAATGAATATCTAGCCCCTAAAATGGCTAGCGTGATTCGCTCTCTGATGGAGAAAGAGTCAGGCTCACTTCTAGCTTTTTTACCAGGCGTTTCTGCGATTAAGCAGGTGGAATCTCAACTTGAACAGCTTGCTGGTGATATCGATGTGTGTCCTCTTTATGGGCAACTTAGCTTTCCTCAACAACAGAAAGCGATCGCGTCATCAGAGAAAGGGCGTCGAAAGGTGGTATTGGCTACCAATATCGCGGAAACCTCTTTGACTATCGAAGGTATTCGATTAGTGGTGGACTCCGGGCTTGAAAGAGTCGCTAAGTTTGATTTGAAAACTGGTATCACCAAGCTCGAGCAAGTGAAAATCTCACAATCTTCTGCTGAACAACGAGCGGGTCGTGCAGGACGAATTGAAGAGGGCTTGTGCGTTCGTTTGTACAGCGAAACGCAACTAATGCAGCAACCTGCTGTACCAGAGCCTGAGATTCTTCATTCTGATTTGTCTTCGCTGGTGTCTGAATTTACGCAATGGGGCGCTGCGAGTGCAGACGAGTTGCAATGGTTAGACATTCCGCCCCAAGCTGCAGTGGAGCAAGCCAAGCAACTGCTGCAAAGCCTTGATATATTAGACAGCAATGGTCAATTTACGGCGCTAGGTAAACTGGCTCAACGTTTAGGCCTTGAACCACGTATCGCCAGCATGCTGATAAAAGCGCAACAGAACGGCCAAGCATTGCTGAATGCTGCGATTGTCGCCGCCGCTTTACTTGAAGAGCCTGAACGCAACGTCACAGATATTCAGCATTCGTTGCACCGACTTAAGCAAAGAAAACATTCGAAAAATAACGTGGTGATGCAGCGAGCGAAAAGTCTCGCCAGCAAACTCAATCATCACTTAGATTTGTCACAAGCTGACGAATCATTGCTACCATTAGTGCTTTGTTTTGCCTTCCCGGACCGGATTGCACAAGTGAGAAGCGCGACCAGCAGTGCTTTCCGTCTTGCTAATGGCCACGGCGCCGAGGTTCGTGACGATGATCCATTGGCGAACAATGACTATATCGTAGTGATTGATTTGATGCGCAGCACAGGGCGAGCCAGTCAGATTTTCTTGGCCACCGCGGTTGATATTGCGCAGCTAGAAGCTCAATTTCCCAAACTGTTTGTGCGTTCCGATTACGCCGATTGGGATGAGAAGCGTGGCCGTTTAGTTGCCGAGCAGCGAGTGTCCCTGGGCAAACTGATTATCAGCACCAAAGCTTTACCCGATCCCGATTCGAATCAGGCGAGCCAAGCGCTGCTCAACTATGTCGCTCGATGCGGGCTGGATCGCTTACATTGGACACCTTCGGCTAAACAGCTGGTTGAGCGTGTATGCTGCGCTCAGCTTTGGATGCCTGAACATGATTGGCCAGCGATGGATGACGCGAGTTTGGTTGAACATATTGATGAGTGGCTATCACCCTATCTGAATGGTATTAAGTCGGCAAAAGGGCTGACTAGTGTTTCGATTGAGCAGGCGTTGTCGGCTTATCTTGGCTGGCCTTTGAATCAAGAGATAGACCAATGGTTACCAACGCACTATGTGATGCCGACAGGCAGCAAGAAGATCATTCGTTATCAATGTCAGTCTGAACCCGTGATCTCAGTGCGAATGCAGGAAGTCTTTGGTGAACAAGATTCGCCATTGATTGCGCAAGGGCGTAAAAAAGTCGTGCTTGAGCTACTTTCTCCAGCACAGCGACCACTGCAAATTACTCAAGATTTAGCTGGCTTTTGGGCTGGCGCGTACAAAGAAGTACAAAAAGAGATGAAAGGCCGTTACCCAAAACATCCTTGGCCGGATGACCCTGCTAACCATGTAGCAACCACTAAAACCAAACGACAGTTGAATCGATGATGACCAAAATGTTAACGCCAAAAAAGGCACCACCTAAAAAAGCGCCAACAAAGAAGTCACCCGCGACCAAAGCCAAGCCAAGAAAACCAAGAGCGGCTGCGAAAAAGACCAAACCTAAGGCTAGGAAGTCAGGTCAAAGAGGTTGGTTGAAGATCCTGTGGGGTATTTCTTGGAAAGCGGGCATAGCGCTCGCGGCATTGCTGTTGTTTGTCGGTATTTATCTTGATTCTGTGGTCAAGCAGCGTTTTGAAGGTCAGCTGTTTGATTTGCCAACCGTGGTTTATGCGCGAGTACTAGACCTGTCTCCTGGAACTCCAGTGAGTTTGGTGCAGGTTAAGAATGAGCTCGATGTGCTTAATTATCGTAAGGTGAACGCGCCTCGTCACCCGGGCGAATACTCCTCTTCTTCAACCAAGATTGAAATGATTCGTCGTCCGTTCGAGTTTGTCGATGGACCCGAAGCGGATCGTCATGTGATGCTGCATTTCAACGGTAACGAGTTAACTCGAATTCAGTCGTTAGAGAAGAAAGGCGACATGGGGTATTTGCGTGTTGAGCCGAAAATGCTGGGCATGCTTGAGAAAAGCAACGACGAGCAACGACTGTTCTTAAAACGTAACCAATTCCCAGAAGTGATGGTTGATGCGCTACTGGCGACCGAAGACAGAAATTTCTATCAACATGATGGGGTTTCGCCATTGGCGATCGCTCGTGCGATGGTGGTGAATGTTAAAGCCGGGCGCACGGTACAAGGTGGTAGTACGCTGACTCAGCAGTTGGCGAAGAACCTGTTCTTGTCCAGTGAACGTACATTGTGGCGTAAGGTTCGTGAAGCCTACATTGCGCTTATCTTAGACCATCGTTACAGCAAAGATCGTATTCTAGAGGCTTACTTAAACGAGGTTTACCTTGGGCAAAATGGCGGGCAAGCGATTCATGGTTTCGGTTTGGCGTCTCGCTTGTACTTCGGTCAACCTATTCAAGAGCTCCGTATTGATCAGCTAGCACTGCTTGTCGGTATGGTAAAGGGACCTTCGTATTACAATCCGGTTCGTTATCCTGAGCGTGCTAAGACTCGACGCGATCTGGTGCTTCGCTTGTTGATGCAGCAAGACATATTAACTCCGCGACAATACGAAGAAGCGGCGAGTCGTGATTTGGATATTCAAGACAACCCACGTATTGCTAGCCGTCAGCCCGCTTACTTCCAGCAAGTCAATATTGAGCTTAAGAAGTATGTCGGCGATCGATTTGAAGCGAAAAAAGGCATTCGAGTTTTTACCTCTTTGGATCCGGTTTCCCAAGACAAGTTAGAGAAGTCGATTGCACGTAAGGTGCCTGATTTATCGAAAACCGCAGGTAACAAACTGGAAGCTGCAGCTATTGCTGTGGATAGAAATACCGGTGAAATCCGAGCTATGGTCGGTGGTAAACGTACTGGCTACGATGGTTTTAACCGTGCCTTGAATGCGAGTCGTCCTATTGGTTCTTTGGTTAAGCCTGCAATCTACTTAACCGCCTTAGAACAACCCCAAAAGTACACGTTGGCGACAACACTGAAGGACACGCCACTGAGCTTGAAAGGCAGTAAAGGCAGCGTATGGAGCCCAAGAAACTTCGATCGTAAGTTCCGCGGAGATGTGCCCTTGTATGTGGCGCTTTCTAAGTCTTACAACGTACCTACCGTTCGTTTGGGCATGCAGTTAGGCATTGATAGTGTCTCGGATACGATTGAAAAGCTGGGTGTCGATAAAAATGAGATTCGCCCAGTGCCGTCGATGTTTTTGGGTTCGTTCTCACTGACTCCGTTCCAAGTAGCGCAGATGTACCAAACCATTACCAACTCTGGTCGTATCGCACCTTTGTCCGCCCTTCGTTCTGTGGTTGATAATGATGGCGAGGTTCTGTATCAGTCGATTCCTCGTGTATCACAAAGCGTTGACCAACAGGCTGCTTGGTTAACAACCTATGCGATGAAACGTGGTGTGTCGGAAGGCACGGGTCGTTTCCTGCAAGGCCAGTTTGCTTGGGCGGGGTTAGCTGGAAAAACGGGCACCAGTAATGACAGTCGAGACAGTTGGTTCGTGGGTGTTGATGGCCGTGAAGTCACCACCATCTGGCTAGGGCGCGATGATAATAAGCCAACTAAACTAACGGGCTCAAGTGGTGCGTTACGTGTCTATGCCGATTATCTTAAACATAGAACTCCGGAGCAATTATTACTGCCTTGGCCGAATGGGATTACGACGGCCAGTTTTACTCGAACTTCTGAAGGGGCTTTAGAGTTTGACTGTGATGGTGCGGTGAAACTGCCTGTTTGGGATGAGAATGGAAACATTAAAAAGGGCTGTGAAAGTCAGCCAAAACAGTGGCTAAAGAAGCTTTTTCAGTGGTAAAGTCATAACAGAAAAGAATGACAAGGATAGTTTAAAGAATGATTTCTCGTTGGATAGTGAGCGGCTTAGGCATTGTGGGTACTGTAATCAGTTTTCAGCTGTTTGCATCTACCGCGACACAGGTTGATCAATCTCAGCAAGCTGAACAAGCTCATAAAAGGCCAACCGTTGCTGTCGTTCTTGCTGGTGGTGGTGCCAAAGGTGCAGCTCACATTGGTGTACTTAAAGCCTTAGAAGAGATGCAAATCCCGGTGGATTATATTACCGGTACTAGTATGGGCTCATACGTTGGTGGTCTTTATGCGACAGGGATGAGCGCAGACGAGATCGAGAGCTTTATTTATACGGTTGATTGGAATCGTGGTTATCGTGATCGCGTTAACCGTAGTGATCGCCGAGTGCGTGACAAAGAGTATGAAGACCGTTACCAACTGAACACTGACCTTGGTTTAGGTTGGGGCGAAATCAAAGCAAGGAAAGGGGTGGTTCAAGGTCAGAATATGTTGCGTATTCTACGTGAGACCACAGGTAACCTCTCTCCACTCGACTCTTTTGACCATCTTGCTATTCCTTACCGTTCAGTCGCAACTGACATTATCGAACTTGAAGAAGTGGTCATCGATCATGGTCACCTTGTCGATGCCATGATGGCCAGTATGTCGGTACCCGGTGCGCTTCCCCCTTATTCGCTAGATGGTCGAATGCTGGTTGATGGTGGTGTCACCAATAATATGCCAGTCGACGTTGCCAGAGCGATGGGAGCGGACATTGTCATTGCGGTGGATATCAGTACCAATTACAAAGGCAAAGAAGACTTCACGAATTTTCTAGCGGCAGCTGACCAACTTTCTAATTATCTGGTTCAACGCAGCACTCAGGAGCAAGCTGAAACACTGACCGATGATGATGTTTTCCTACGCCCTGATGTTGGGCAAATGGAGACGACAGAATTCGATAAAATGCCGGGTGCCTACCAAGCCGGTTATGACGCAGCGATTCAGAATAGCTCTGAGCTTTCTAAGCTGTCACTCTCTAACGCAGACTATCAGCATTATATCGAGGACAAACAAAAAGCACGCAGACAGCTGAAGCACGGTGATAAGACCGTCGTTGACCGAGTTGTTATCAATAACAATACTCACTATTCCGATAAGCTGATCGAAAACCGTTTAAACCTAGATTCCGGTAAGATCTTAAAGACCAGTGAAATTGAATCTAAAGTGCAAGACCTCTATGCACTGGATAGATTTGAGTTAGTCACTTATGAGTTTGATAATGTTGACGGTGAAGAGCAACTTACGGTGAATGTGGATGAAAAGTCTTGGGGGCCAAACTACCTCAACTTTCGTTTCTTTCTTGAAGATGATTTCTCTACTACCAGCCAGTACTCGATCGGTGTTTCAGCCAACTTTACCGATATCAACTCGCACGGTGCAGAGTTAAGAACCAATATCGAGATGGGTACGGATAAACGAATTGAGGCCGAACTCTACTCGCCATTCTTTTCGAGCCAAAAATTGTTCACTTCAGCATCGATTGTTTACAGTAAGCAGAACAGAAACCTCCCGGTCGATATTGACGAAATTGAAGAGCCAACACTAGACGTAACGAACGACTACTTTCCAATGACTTATAGCGAGTATGTCGGAGAGTTAGCATTAGGCTATCAACCTACCTTGTGGCAAGAGCTGAAATTCGGCCTTCGCTATACTGATGGGGATGTTGAGGTGGCTTCTTTACCTTCATTGGGCAGTGGTGGCTATAAACGTATTGGTGGCTTTATGGGCTATCGACTGGATACTTTGGATAACTTCAGCTTGCCGACTAAGGGCTTCTTTGTCGATTTGGAGTACCTTGTCTCCCATGATGATTTTGATAATGACAGCTCTGTTGGTGAATCGGATTTAACGTCTGAGAGTGATACGGTTTATGAGTTTTCAGCCAATTTCATGGCTGCACAAAGTATTGAGAAGCATACTTTAGTCGCAAAGCTCGATTACGGCATTGTAGAAAGTAAAAATTCAGTCTTTCCAATTGATCCGAAAGAGCTAGGAGGGTTCCTCAATCTATCCGGTATTCCAAGGAATAGCTTGATCGGTCAAAACTTAGCATACACCAGTTTGATTTATCGCTATAAGTGGTTTGAAAATGACTTCGGTCTCTTTAAATCACCATTCTACGTGGGGGCATCCATTGAACATGGTGGTGTTTGGTCGAACAATGATTTGAGTATTGATGAAGCGCCAATGTACACCGCGGGTTCTGTTTTCGCAGGAGTCGATTCACCCATCGGGCCGATCATTTTAGCTTATGGCCGAACCGAAGATAACTTCGATTCGGTGTATCTGATTGTAGGTACTTCCTACAAATAATCATGCGTAGAGTCGCCATTTAAGTGCGTAATTAGGCAAAAATAGTGGGACTTTCGTCTTAACTTGCTATGTTGGTCAAAATGATAAGATTTTAATTTAACGTTAAATTTGCTATTCTACCGCCCACAGTTTGGCCTCTATGACGCCGCTCATCAATACAAATTGAATGACAAAAATGGCAATGGAGAGCCAAGTTTCCAAGGATGTTCACTTCTTTATTTTACTAACAATTATGAAGGGAAGAAGTGAACCGCAATGAGAGGAAAAAAGTCGTGCTTGAAGCCTACCGTAAACACGTCGAAGAACGTGCTGCCGAAGGAGTTGTTCCAAAACCACTAGATGCTGAGCAGGTAGCTGGCCTAGTTGAACTTCTGAAGAATCCACCTCAAGGTGAAGAAGAAATCATTCTTGACCTACTAGAAAACCGCATTCCACCGGGTGTAGATGAAGCTGCTTATGTAAAAGCTGGCTTTCTTACGGCTATCACTAAAGGTGAAGTAGCTTCTCCACTAGTAAGCAAAGCAAAAGCTGCAGAACTGCTTGGTACTATGCAAGGCGGTTACAACATCGAATCTCTAGTATCTCTACTAGACGATGCTGAGCTTGCTCCAATCGCTGTTAAAGCTCTATCTCATACTCTACTGATGTTCGATGCGTTCTATGACGTAGAAGAGAAAGCGAAAGCGGGCAATGCATCTGCACAACAAGTACTTCAATCTTGGGCTGATGCTGAATGGTTTACAGCGAAAAACAAAGTAGCGGAAAAGATCACCGTTAAAGTATTTAAAGTTACCGGTGAAACTAACACTGATGACTTATCTCCAGCGCCTGATGCATGGTCACGTCCTGATATCCCAGTGCACGCGAAAGCGATGCTGAAGATGGAACGTGATGGCATTACTCCTGATGAGCAGGGTAGCGTTGGTCCAATCAATCAAATTGAAGAAATGCAAAAAGATGGCATTCCACTGGCTTACGTTGGTGATGTTGTTGGTACAGGTTCTTCACGTAAATCGGCAACAAACTCAGTACTTTGGTTCATGGGTGAAGATATCCCATTCGTACCAAACAAGCGTACTGGCGGTGTTTGTCTTGGTGGTAAAATTGCACCAATCTTCTACAACACAATGGAAGATTCAGGCGCACTACCAATTGAACTGAACGTACAAGACATGAACATGGGCGATATCATTGATATCTACCCGTACGAAGGTGTTGTTCACAAGAACGGTTCTGTGATTTCAAACTTTGAGCTAAGTAAAGTTCTTCTCGATGAAGTGCGTGCTGGTGGCCGTATTCCACTGATCATTGGTCGTGGCCTAACAGGTCGTGCTCGTGACTCTTTAGGTCTAGCTGAAACTGATCTGTTTGCTAAACCAATCGATCCATCTGCATCTGATAAAGGCTACACGCTAGCTCAGAAGATGGTAGGTAAAGCATGTGGTGTTGAAGGTGTGCGTGCTGGTCAGTACTGTGAACCTAAAATGACGACAGTCGGTTCTCAAGATACGACCGGTCCTATGACTCGTGATGAGCTTAAAGATCTGGCGTGTCTTGGTTTCTCAGCAGACCTTGTAATGCAGTCTTTCTGTCACACATCTGCATACCCGAAACCTGTTGATGTAAACACTCACCATACGCTACCTGATTTCATCATGAACCGTGCGGGTGTTTCACTTCGTCCGGGTGATGGCGTTATCCACTCATGGCTAAACCGTATGCTTCTTCCTGATACTGTAGGTACAGGTGGTGACTCGCATACTCGTTTCCCTCTAGGTATTTCATTCCCTGCGGGTTCTGGCTTGGTAGCATTTGCTGCCGCAACAGGCGTTATGCCTCTTGATATGCCTGAATCTATCTTGGTTCGCTTTAAAGGCGAAATGCAACCGGGTATCACGCTACGTGACCTAGTACATGCCATTCCTCTTTATGGTATCAAGCAGGGCCTACTAACCGTAGAGAAAGCAGGTAAGATCAACGAATTCTCTGGTCGTGTACTAGAAATTGAAGGTGTTGAGCACTTATCTGTTGAGCAAGCATTTGAGCTTTCTGATGCATCTGCTGAGCGTTCTGCTGCAGGTTGTACGGTTAAGCTATCTCAAGAGTCGATCGATGAGTACCTGAACTCGAATATCGTTATGCTTAAGTGGATGATCGCGGAAGGTTACGGTGATGTTCGTACGATTGAGCGTCGTATCACTGCAATGGAAGAGTGGTTAGCGAACCCTGAGTTGCTATCTGCTGATTCAGATGCGGAATACGCGCACGTTATCGAGATTGATCTTGCTGACATCGATCAACCAATCCTTTGTGCACCAAACGATCCAGATGATGCTCGTCTTCTTTCTGACGTTCAAGGTACTGAGATTCAAGAAGTGTTTATCGGTTCTTGTATGACGAACATCGGTCACTTCCGTGCTGCTGGTAAGATGCTAGAAGAGTTTAACGGCTCGCTAAATACTCGCCTATGGGTGGCTCCGCCAACCAAGATGGATAAAGATCAGCTGACAGAAGAAGGCTACTACGGCATCTTCGGTCGTGCTGGGGTTCGTATTGAAACTCCGGGTTGTTCACTGTGTATGGGTAACCAAGCTCGTGTTGCTGATGCTGCGACGGTAATGTCTACCTCTACTCGTAACTTCCCGAACCGTTTGGGTACAGGCGCGAATGTTTACCTAGCGTCAGCTGAACTTTCTGCGGTTGGTGCGATTCTAGGTCGTATTCCAACGAAAGAAGAGTACCTAGAGTACGCTGATAAGATCAATGCAACGGCTGCTGATACATACCGTTACCTGAACTTCCATAAAATGGGTCAGTACACGGAAAAAGCGGACACGGTTATTTTCCAAGAACCAGCCTAGTTCCTCGTCATATTTGTAGCGGCAGCGTTGTTGACTGCGTACGTTCACCCTAATCACATAGAGCTTCTATGCTCATAGGGATGAACGTACTTGTCGCCTAGCTGCCACTCCAACTATTTAGAGGAACCCAAATGATAGAGCGTCTACTTCGGTAGGCGTTTTTTTATGTCTGAATGTTAGAAGACGAGCGACTCGATCTCTTGATGACTTCGCTATATACTCTCGCCTCATTTTTAACCCTATCTGTCATTAGTGCGCGGAGCCTTTATGGAATTTGAATTTACAAGAAACACTTTAATGGGCGAGTACTATGTAAAGTGCAGTATGGGGCACGAGATCGTTGGCCGCTGGTTACAAGAAGAGATCGGTAAAGATAAGCAGAAACTAGATCATGTGATGGCGCTTATTGAGCAATCTCGACAGGACCTGAGCAATGAAGTGACGCTGCTTGGCAAAGAGATTAGCCTTGCCATCAATGAAGATGAAGTCACGATTCAAGAAAACGTGTTAGCGCATGACCAAGAAATGGAAGAGGGCAGTGAGTTCGACTTCTATAACTGTGAAAGCCAAGCAAGCTGTGGAATCGATGACTTTGAACTACTCATCGAACGCTGGATGGATTTTTTAGGTTACTAGTTTCTAACACCTATTTGTTAGTCATTCAGAGCTTTGAAGGCTCCGTTGCCCAAATCTGGAGCAATAAGAGCTTTACGCATTAAGATAGTGAAAAGGCCGCACCATATTGGTGCGGCCTTTTTTGTTTTTATAGTCTTATTATGTATATTTAATTAAAAATCAAACACTTAACTTTTTGGCACGCTACTTGGATTGTTATAAGAGAATTAACGGATTAAGTAAGAATTTAAGGAACGAATATGAAATTAATAAATGCCATTGTTAAGCCATTCAAATTAGACGATGTACGCGAAGCGCTCTCTGATGTGGGTATTGAAGGTATGACGGTTTCTGAAGTTAAAGGCTTTGGTCGTCAGAAGGGACACACTGAATTGTATCGTGGTGCAGAGTACCAAGTGGACTTCCTACCAAAGGTGAAGCTAGAGATTGCTACCCAAGCTGAAAACGTTGACCGAGTTGTTGAAGCGATTAGCCAAGCGGCACACACCGGAAAAATCGGCGATGGCAAAATTTTTGTGTATGACCTAAGCCAAGCCGTACGAATTCGTACTGGTGAAATGGATGCTGAAGCACTTTAAAGAATTACAAGGACTGGAGACTTTAATATGGAACTTACAACAACAGTAACGGAACTACGTTACGCACTAGACACTTTTTTCTTCCTCATTTCAGGTGCGTTGGTAATGTGGATGGCAGCAGGCTTCGCGATGCTTGAAGCTGGCCTAGTTCGTTCAAAGAACACCACAGAAATTTTAACTAAGAACATCTGCTTATACGCGATTGCTTGTACAGCGTTCTTAGTGGTTGGTTACAACATTATGTATGTCGACAACGGCGAAGGCGGTTGGTTGCCATCATTCGGTACTCTGATTGGTACTCAAGGTGAAGGCGCAGACCACTCTCTAGAATCAGACTTCTTCTTTCAGGTAGTATTCGTTGCAACTGCAATGTCTGTGGTATCTGGTGCAGTTGCTGAGCGTATGAAACTTTGGTCATTCCTTATCTTCTCGGTAGTACTAACAGCATTCATTTACCCAGTTGAAGGTTACTGGACTTGGGGCGGTGGTTTCCTATCAGAAGCGGGTTTCAGTGACTTTGCAGGTTCGGGTATCGTACATATGGCCGGTGCAGCAGCTGCATTAGCAGGTGTTCTACTGCTTGGTGCTCGTAAAGGTAAATACGGTAAGAACGGTGAAATCTACCCGATTCCTGGTTCAAACATGCCGCTTGCAACACTAGGTACATTTATTCTTTGGTTTGGTTGGTTCGGTTTCAACGGCGGTTCTCAATTGATGGTTTCAGATTTCGAGAACGCGACAGCAGTTGGTCAAATCTTCCTTAACACCAACGCAGCAGCGGCAGCTGGCGCAATCGCAGCACTACTAGTATGTAAAACGACTTGGGGTAAAGCAGACCTAACAATGATTCTTAACGGCGCGTTAGCTGGCCTAGTAGCAATCACTGCGGACCCTCTATCACCATCACCTCTATTTGCTGTAGCGATTGGTTCGGTATCTGGTGCATTAGTTGTATTCAGCATCATCGCTCTAGATAAAGCTAAGATTGATGATCCAGTAGGTGCAATCTCTGTACACGGTGTGTGTGGTTTCTTCGGTCTAATGGCTGTGCCACTAAGCAATGCTGACGCAACGTTTGGTGCTCAACTAATGGGTGCAGCAGTAATCTTTGCATGGGTATTCGGTGCTAGCCTAGCTGTATGGGCAGTGCTTAAAGCAACAATCGGTATTCGTGTTAGTGAAGATGAAGAGCTAGAAGGTATGGACATGCACGATTGTGGTGTCGGCGCTTACCCAGAGTTTGTATCAGTAAAATAATCGATAGTATTTGTCTAATCTGAACGGGTTAGGCAGGACAAAGAAAACCCCATAGCCATTGGTTGTGGGGTTTTGTTATTAATGGTCGAGTAGTTTTGATTGATGTAGATAAACCGATCTAGCCGGCAACGCTTCGCACGCATAAGTGGTCGCTTTGAAATGAATTGTTACAAAAGTGCGAGGCTGATGGCACAGAGCGAACAATTTTTTTGTCGGACATCATTGTAATTGTGTTACTGATGAATATAATAACGCAACTGATATAGATTATCATTTCGATATAAAGGATTTTACCATGAAAAAACTGCTAACACTTTCAGCTCTAGCGTGTAGTGTCATTGCCCCTGCTGCAATGGCTGCGGAAGAAGTGAACGTATACTCTTACCGTCAACCTTTCCTAGTTGAACCAATGTTCAAGGAATTCACAAAAGAGACTGGCATTAAAGTAAACGTTAAGTTTGCTAAAAAAGGTTTAGCAGAAAAGTTAGCTCAAGAAGGCGAATACAGCCCTGCAGACGTAGTGTTAACTGTAGACATCAGTCGTCTATCTGAGCTAACTAAACAAGGTTTAGTTCAGTCTGTTGAAAGCGAAGTTCTTGAAAAGAATATTCCTGCTCAATACCAAGATACAAACAATGAGTGGTTCGCTCTAACAACACGTACACGTAGCGTTTACTCTTCTCGTGACCGTGTTGGTCGTCTAGGTGAGGAGTTTACTTACGAAGATCTAACTAAGCCTGAATTTAAAGGTAAGATCTGTACGCGTAGCGGTAAGCACCCATACAATGTTTCTCTAGTATCTTCGATGATCGCTCACAAAGGTGAAGCTGAAACGAAAGAGTGGCTAGAAGGCGTAAAAGCTAACCTAGCACGCAAGCCTCAAGGTAACGATCGCGCACAAGTTAAAGCGATTAAAGAAGGCCTATGTGATGTTGCTCTTGGTAACAGCTACTACCTAGGCAAGATGGTTAACGATAAAGAGCAAAAAGCTTGGGCTGACGCTGTTTACATTAACTTCCCTAACCAAGAGACAACGGGTACTCACGTGAATATCTCTGGTATGGCAATGGCTAAATACTCTCCAAACGAAGAGAATGCCGTTAAGCTAATGGAATTCCTATCGGGTAACACAGCACAAAGCATGTATGCAGAAGTGAACTATGAATACCCAGTGAAAGCTGATGTGAAACCTTCTGAGCTTGTTGCTTCATGGGGTGAATTCAAAGCAGATACAATTTCTCTAGACCAAATTGCTGACCACCACGCAGCAGCAATTAAACTATTAGACGAAGTTAAGTTCGATCTTTAATTTATTACTGTAGGCTTCGGCCCAAGTAAAATGACAACCTCAAGTCGCCATTTTCGGTCACTTGGGGTTGTTTGTTTTGGAAAATCACTTTTTGATACAAAGCTCGCCGTTGATCCCTTGAGTTATTAGCATCTCACCTTGAAGTCATTACAGTATATGGGTATAAATAACCCCACCATTAAAAGGACATGAGATGTATTTGCAAATGCATTTGTGTTTCATTAAGCCTCTTTGTAGTTAGGCGATGAAAGAAAAGAATTATTTATGGAACACCAGTAGCGGCATTATTGCTGTATTACTGGTTTTACCGATCTTAGCGATTTTTACGACGGCTGTTGGAGAAACAGATGAGCTATTTTCTCATCTGATGTCCACAGTAATGCCCACCTATGCTTACAATACGGTGGTTTTAGTCATGGGAACCTTATTCCTGTCTTTGGTTTTTGGTATTCCGTCTGCTTGGATTATGGCAATGTGCCGTGTTCCGGGAGAGCGGGTTTTGCAATGGGCGCTAGTACTGCCATTAGCAATGCCAGGCTATATTGTTGGGTATATATTCACCGATTGGTTCGACTTTGCTGGGCCTGTTCAAGTTCTACTGCGAGATCTTACTGGGTGGGGACCCGGTGAGTATTGGTTCCCGGATATTAGAACCTTATCTGGTGCTATTATTGTTCTGTCTCTCGTTCTTTATCCTTATGTTTACTTGCTGTGCCGCGCCGCATTTATGGAGCAAAACGTCTCCTTACTGCAATCCGCTCGGTTGCTAAAATGCTCACCTTGGGAAAGCTTTCGTCGTATCTCGTTGCCACTTGTTCGCCCATCAATGGCGGTAGGTCTATCGCTTGTTGCGATGGAAACTATCGGTGATTTTGGTACCGTGAGTTACTTTGCAGTCAACACTTTAACGACAGCGGTTTACGATACCTGGCTAGGTTATTCAAGTTTAACGGCTGCTGCGAAAATATCGGCAATTATGCTAGTTATCGTGATCCTGCTGTTGAGTTCAGAGCGCTACAGTCGTCGTAAACAGAAACTGTTCCAGAATCAATTCAGCAGTCGTGAAGACTTTCGTTACGACCTATCCGGTTGGAAGAAGTGGTTGGCACTGTTTTGGTGCTGGGGGTTAGTGTGCGTTGCATTCTTGTTCCCTCTGGGTCAGTTGATGATCTATGCCTACAAATACTTTGCACAAAGTTGGACGCCTGAATTCAGAGAGTATGCTGTTAACAGTCTTTATGTGTCAGTAGTCGCGGCGATTATTGGCGTTATCATTGCGATGATTGTGAACTTTAATCAACGTGTCAGCCCGAGTAAGAAAAATCAGGCTTACATGCGTATTGCTTCGATGGGCTATGCTGTTCCAGGCACTGTGTTGGCGATTGGTGTGATGGTGCCTGTGCTGTTTATGGATCACTTAGTCAATGATATTGCCAAAGTGATGGAGTGGGGACGCCCGGGGCTGATTTTCTCTGGTTCCATGTTTGCGCTGATCTTTGCAATGGTGGTGCGTTTTTCTGCAGTGGCGATTGGCAGTATTGAAAGTAGCTTGAGTAAAGTATCTCCTTCATTGGATATGGCTTCTAAAACCATGGGTTGCAATACCAACCAGATGTTACGTCGTGTTCATTTACCTTTGATTAAACGCGGCGCGCTGATCGCCGGTTTACTGGTGTTTATCGAATCAATGAAAGAGCTAAATGCGGCATTGCTGCTGCGCCCTTTCAACTTCGAAACATTGGCGACCTATGTTTATAACTATGCCTCAGATGAGCACCTCGAATTGGCGGCGATGCCTGCTGTATTACTGGTGTTAGTAGGTTTAATTCCTCTGATCATCGTAAACCGTTCTTTGGAGCAGAAACACTAATGAGTTGTGCATTATCAATTAAAGATTTGACTTGTAAGTATGAGTCGCAAACCATCTTGGAAGCGCTCTCGTTAGAAGTTGAGCATGGTGAAATTGTTTGTCTTCTTGGTGCAAGTGGTTGCGGGAAAACCACCTTACTTAAGGCGATTGCTGGCCTGCTTCCATTGAGTAGTGGCGTAATGAGTTTAAACTGTCAAACCATCGATGATGGCGATAATTGGTTGCCACCGGAGCAACGAAATATTGGTATGATTTTCCAAGACTACGCTCTGTTCCCGCACTTGACGGTCAACCAGAACGTTGGCTTTGGACTAAAAGAACTCTCAGAGCAGCAAAAGAAAGAGAAAGTTCAAGAGATGTTAGAGTTGGTTCACTTAGATGAGTATGGTGACCGATACCCGCATCAACTTTCTGGTGGTCAACAGCAGCGTGTTGCGATTGCCCGATCTTTGGCATACAAGCCTGACTTACTGCTGTTAGATGAACCATTCTCGAACATTGACACTCAAGTTCGTCATGAGCTGATTTCTCAAATTCGTAAGATCTTTAAGAAGCAGGGTGTGACCGCTATTTTTGTGACTCACAGTCGCGAAGAGGCATTTGCTTTCGCAGATAAGATGGCTGTAATGAACCATGGTGTGATTGAACAGTATGGTTCGGCGTCTGAGTTGTATTTCCATCCTTCGAGTAAGTTCGTTGCTGATTTCTTGGGTGGCGGTAGCTACTTAAAGGCACAGCGTATTTCAGACAATGAGTTTGAAACCAGCCTAGGTCTGATTGAAGCGAAAGCACAAACCGAGATTGAAGTGGGTGCGGATTGCGCGTTGTTGTTAAGACCTCAACATATTGTGGCAAGCCATGATGTCGACAGTAATCTGTCTGTATTGGAGCAGCAATTTATGGGCGATCACTGTCGCTATGTGATTGAAGCCAATGGTCAGAAGTTATTGTCGACCTCTTCTGAAGCGCTTGAAGTCGGTATGCCAGTAACTGTGAAAGTAGACACCAAAGGCGTGCTTGCGTTCTAACTCAGTTTAGTCGCTAGCTAAACTCAGTAAATCCTACTCTGCTAAGCAATAGAAGTTCGCGATAAAAAAGCCCAGCACTTTAATCTAAAGTACTGGGCAAGAGTTCTTCATCTATAGGCTTTAACAAGGCAGTGATTTGTTAAGTCCCATCCAAAACTGCTACACTCTATAAGCCTATAGAGAGAGGAAGTCTTTCACTTTTTGAAGAACACGTTCTGCAGTGTCTTTGTCTTCCATTTCTGCGAAGATTCGTAGTAACGGCTCTGTTCCTGAGAAGCGAGCAATCACCCAGCCGCCATTCTTGAAGTACACCTTAGCACCATCTTCATAGCTGACTTTTTCAATTTCGT
Source organism: Vibrio sp. 10N.286.48.B8 (assembly GCF_003050085.1). Lineage (NCBI taxonomy): Bacteria > Pseudomonadati > Pseudomonadota > Gammaproteobacteria > Vibrionales > Vibrionaceae > Vibrio > Vibrio sp. 10N.286.48.B8. Next base: position 63,341 of record NZ_PIGD01000002.1, read on the forward strand.
ACTTAAATTCAGGCAGTTGTTTCTCTACGTAGATCTTAGTGTAGAGAGCTTCCTTCTCCGAAGGCTTAAACTTACAATCGCCTTCAGCGGTGTAGGCATAGCCATATTTAGAGTAGATTTCATCAAGCAGCTCAGACAATTTCTTACCTGTTACGCTGATCATCTCAACCAGTAGGCTTGACGCGAAGACACCATCTTTACCTTTGATGTGACCACGAATGGTTAAACCGCCTGAGCTTTCGCCACCAATCAGTGAGTCATCGGCTTCCATTTGCGAGCTGATATGTTTAAAGCCTACCGGAACCTCAAAGCTTTTCTCGCCGTGATCCGCCGCCACTTTGTCGAGTAGGTGTGTGGTTGCGATGTTGCGCACGACAGAACCTTTCCAGCCTTTGTATTCCAATAAGTAGTAGTAAAGCAGTAATAGCACTTCGTTAGGGTGGATGAAGTGACCCTTCTCATCGATGATACCCAAACGGTCGGCATCACCATCAGTACCAATACCAATGTCATAACCTTCAGCGGCTACTAAGTGCTTTAAGCGATACAGCGTTGCGGCATTTGGCGATGGCATCAAGCCACCAAAATCTGGGTTTTTGCCATCGTTGATCACGTCGACATCACAACGACCATTGATAAGAACCGTTTGCAACGCGTTTTTCGCGACACCAAACATAGGGTCAATTAGTACGCGCAGATTCGCTTTCTTGATCGACTCGATATCGATAAAGTTGATGATTGAATCAACAAAGTCGTTCATCGGGTTGATGATCTCGATTTCTTTGTCATTCAACGCTTGTTCGAAATCAACTCGGATAACGTCTTCGTTGGTTAGAGTTGCGATTTGCTGTTCGATCTTCTCTGTGATGATCTCGTCAGCATCACGACCACCTTCAATGAACACCTTGATACCGTTGTAATCCGCAGGGTTGTGAGATGCGGTAATACATGCCGAGTAGGTGCAGCCCATCTCTTTTGCTTGGAACATCACGATAGGTGTCGGAACGAATTTATCAATGAAGCTTACTTTGATGTTGTTCGCTGCAAGTACTTCTGCAAACCAGCATGCCGCTTTATCTGAAAGGAAGCGACGGTCATAGCCGATCACAAATCCGTTCTTTGCAGCATCTTCGTTGTTGATGATGTTAGCGAGCGCTTGCGCTACCAAACGTACGTTTTCTCTAGTGAACTCTTCACCAATGAAAGCGCGCCAGCCACCTGTACCAAATTTAATCATTAGAAAATCCTTTTAGTCTCATTGTCTCAAGCCTGTAAAGACTTGAGACAAGAGCTGTTCGTTAAATTGAGTGGCTAGCCTAGAACAACGACAACATCGTTCACGCTGCCTTCTGCTTGTACTGGGATTGCACCTTCAACTGACTCACCATTGATAGTGATAGAAGCAACGCCTTTGCTTACTGCATTCGGGTTTTGCACTGTGATGTTGTAAGTTGCGCCACGCCATTGACGAGTAACCTCGAACTCTGGCCAATCTGTTGGGATACATGGATCAACCGTTAATCCTTCAAAGCCAGTACGAACACCAAGAATGAAGTTGGTTACCGCGAAGTAAGCCCAACCAGAGGTACCGGTTAACCATGGGTGGTTTGCACGGCCGTGATCTTGGTGATCTTTACCCATGATGAACTGCACGTACGAGTAGGGTTCTGCGTAACGTGTTTCAATCATGTCGTTTTGGTTGTACGGGTTAAGAGCATCGTAGAATTTCATCGCACGGTCACCTCGACCTAGCTTCGCTTCTGCTACCCAAGCCCATGGATTTGGGTGAGAGAAGATTGCGCCATTCTCTTTTACGCCTTGGTAAACGCGAGTGACGAAGCCGATGTCATCGTTTGGTGTCGCAAATGATGGGGAGTTTAGGTGTAAGCCGTATTCCGAGAATAGGTTCTCATCCACTGCGTCCATCGCTTTCTCACCGCGCTCTTGAGATACCGCGCCAGACAGAACTGCTAGCGTGTTTGACTCAAGGTGAACTCGACCTTCAGCTTGTTGAGCAGTACCGATCTTGTCGCCATTTTTCGTTAGGCCACGGATGTACCAACCGCCTTCGTCATCCCAAAGGTGAGTTTCACACGCTTCACGTACGTTCGCTGCCATTTCTGTGTATTTCGCTACATCAGCATCGTTACTGCGGAACTTAGCAAGGTCTAAGAATTCTTGTAGAGCCCAGAAGTGTAGGAATGAAACCATTGAAGATTCACCGCCACCTAGGTTCAAACAGTCATTCCAGTCAGCACGTAGACCTTTACAAATACCAGTTTGCCCCACGTATTCTGCAGAGAAGTTCAGTGCCGCTTTCATGTGTTCGTAGACAGTCGCTTCACCTCCGTCTGCGTATGGAATTACTTCATCAAAGAAGTCATGTTCACCGGTTTCCATCACATATTTGATGATGGTCGGAACGATCCACAAGTGATCATCAGAACAAGTATCTTCAATGCCGTGGATCTTGTCGTCATCTGACGGTGTTGGAACAACAGTTGGTGATTTTGAAGGCTCAACGTCTGCTTTCTCTGGATCGAACCAGTCTGGATCGAATAGGTGTAGACCGTAGCCCGCTTTTACTTGGCCACGAAGCAGGTCGATAATACGTTTCTTGGTCATTTGTGGGTTGGCATGAGGTACTGAAATCGCATCTTGCGCAGTATCACGGTAGCCAAGACCAGTACGCCCCCCAACTTCAATGAATGATGCAAAGCGTGACCAAACTACACAGGTTTCTGCTTGGTACAGTGTCCAAGTGTTGATCATGGTGTCTAAGCCTTCGTTTGGAGACTTAACTTGGAACTTGTTGCAACGCTCGTCCCAGTGATCTTTGATGCCTTGGAAAGCCGCATCAACGTTTGCTGTATCTTGGTACTTCTCGCGTAGGCGTTCCCCGTTGCCTTTACCTATACCTAGTACGTACGCAAAGCGAACTTCTTCACCCGGTTGAATGGTAAATTGCTTGTGCAGAGAACCACAGTGGTTGTAACAGGTTTGAGCGCTGTTAGAACACTTACCGTTTTCAACCGCAATTGGATTAGCTTCATCACGGTACATGCCAAGGAAGTTGTCACGTTGGCCATCGTAGCTGTCTGGTGAGAAGGTTGACGCTAGGTAGTAGAAGCCTTCAAAGTCGTTAGTGTTGTAGTATAGGTCGTATTCCAACACACCTTCTTGGTAAGACGTGCCCGCAGAGTACAAAGACATCTGGTGGTTCTGGTTGTCCGATTGGATGTGGCTGAACGAGAACTCAACAAATGAGAAGGTGCTGATAGTACGTGGCTTATCAGTGTTGTTCTTTAGCACAACGTCCCAAACTTCTGCATCTTCGCCTTTAGGTACGAATAGCGTTTTGGTTGCGGTAATGCCGCTGTATTCACATTTGAACTTTGAGTATGACAGGCCGTGACGAACCTCGTAGTTCGCTTCATCTAGGCTCTTGGCCACTGGTTGCCAAGAGATAGACCAGTAATCACCCGTCTCATCATCACGCAAGTAAACATAGTGTCCAGGACGGTCAAAGGTGCCGTTTGGACGGAACTTAGTAACACGGTTGTATTCCGGAGAGTTGTAGAACGAGTAACCGCCCGCATTGTGCGAAATCACGGTACAAAACTTTTCAGTACCTAGGTAGTTGGTCCAAGGTGCTGGTACATCAGGGCGAGTGATGACGTATTCGCGATTGTCGTTATCGAAATAGCCGTATTTCATTGTCATTTCCTTTTTAACAAACTGCATCTATGCAGCTAATTTTTAAATAGTGATGCTGAGTCTTATCTGACTGAGCACCTTAATTTGAGTTAGCAAGCGCTCGATGTGAGTGTTGCTTTGGTTTTGTTTTATTGAGCTTTCCAATGGTTGCGATAGTCAACATTGAGTCTGTCGAGTAGCGGCAAGTGACCCTTTAGGCGAGACAGGTAATCTAGCCAGTTTCGGTTGTTTTTATGTGTCCAACATCCTTCAGCTAAAGCGCTAATTCTTGGAAATACCATGTAATCCATACGCTTTTGGTTGGTGACGATCTCACACCATAGAGCACACTGAATTCCGCGGATCCGCTTACGAATTGGGTCGGTGTCGGATATCTCAGCAAGCGCTTCGTAGGTATAAGCTTGTTCTAATGGGATAACGGCAGCCCAATCTACGCCCGGCTCTTCCGGTGCATAATCTTGGGTCATGTCGAGATAGGTAAATTGTGCAGGTTGCAATACCACATCAAAGCCTTGGCGAGCGCAGTTCACAGCCGCTTCTTCACTGAGCCATGAATAGATGATGGTCTCTTTGCTCACCTTGTCGCCGTGCTGAGCTTCTTCCCAGCCCACCATGCGTTTGCCGAGTTGCTTAAGCTTATTCTCGGCATAGCGGAATAGGTGACCTTGCAAATCTTTGCTGTCTTGGTATTGATGTTCTTTCATCAGCGCTTGAGCTGCAGGGCTGTTAGTCCATACGCCCGGTGGTACTTCGTCTGCGCCCATGTGAATCAATTCGCTAGGGAATAGCTCTGCGACTTCTTCAATAACCGCATCTAAGAACTGGTAAGTGCCCGGTAAACCTGGATTTAACACATTGTCGTTGTAGTGCTGAATGCTCTTGTATTGAGTAGTGTCTGCTTGCTCTACCAACATATCAGGCAGTGATTTGATTGCTGCACGGCAGTGTCCCGGGATATCGATCTCAGGGATAACCGTGATGCTGCGTTGTTCTGCGTATTCAATCACTTCGCGAATCTGTTGCTGGGTGTAGAAGCCGCCGTAGTTTTCAGCAATATGGGTATATTGTGGCTCTAATGCATGGTCAGGACCTCGCCAAGCACCGATTTCAGTGAGTTGAGGTAGGCTCTTTATCTCGATCCTCCAACCTTCATCATCGGTTAGGTGCCAATGAAAAACGTTGAATTTGTAGTGCGCCAACTGGTTGATTAAACGTTTCACTTGCTCCACCGAGTGGAAGTGACGTGCACAGTCCAACATCATGCCGCGGTATTTGAAACGAGGTTGGTCGGCGATTTTGCAACATGGCACAGAGAAGCGTTCAGCATTTTGTTGTTGAACTAATTGGATTAAGCTAGCTACTGCATGAGTGAAGCCTGATTGACTGCCTGATTCTACGACCACTTGTTGAGTTGTGATTGTTAGCTTGTACTCGGCTTCATCTAAAGTTGGGTTGCTACGAAGTAGAATGTCTCCGCTCGCTTCTGGTGAGAGTTCTGTTGAAATCGCTAGCTCGAACGTAATCAGTAACTCTTGTTGTAACCAAGCGCTGGCCTTCTCTGCAAGGTGAGATTGAACCTCAATTTTGCATTTACTATTTAACGCGAAGCTACCTTGCTTAAGTTCGAACTGATTCGGCTGAGGAATTAATGCCACCTCAGCAGCGTTCACTTCAGGTATCTGATTGCGTTCACGGTATGGTGACGCCAGAACAATAGGTGATATCGCGACTGGCAGCACCGAGGTTTCGCCTTGGTGATGCGTTTGGATAAAGGCATCGTTTAGACCGTCAGAATAAAAACGGAATGGGGCGCTTTGAATGCTGAATTCAAGGTAGTAATGGTTGTTCGCCTTTAACACTGACGAACTTGGTTTGAACGAACAAAAGCTGCCAACTTGAGTCAGTTCACCCTGCGATAAACTCTCTTGAAGGATGAATCGGTCAAACGCAAAATGCAGTGACCAATCTGTTACGTCAAGGTCACTTAAGTTATGTACCGTAAGGCCAAATCGGCAGTTGTTTTTTTGTTCAGAAAGAACAGCTAAGTCGATGCGATAATTCATATAACTTCCCTGCTAAGCCTGTTGATACAAGTTGTGTTGTGGTTTACCGGCAAACATCAATGCGCCTTCGATAGCGTCGAATTGAGGTTTAACGATCCATTGCTGTACTGGTGGTGATAGCCAGTTGAGAATTCGCTCTGCGATACTTCCCATCAGGCATACCTTGTCCGCACCTTTGTGATGCAGTGCTAGTACAAACATTTCGATATCAGCGGCGGTTTGCTTGAGCATCTCGATAGCCAGTTCGTCACCTTCATTAGCGAGTTGAAAAATAACAGGTGAGAATTGACCGTAATCCTTTGGAATCGCGCCTTTTGACCACTCTACAATGGCATCGACATCATTATTAAAGTGATTCATAACATGCTGAGTCAGTGGGGTTTTACTACGAATTCCATCTTCTGCAAGCAGGACTTGTTGAATCAAACGTAAGCCCATAACAGCGCCGCCGCCTTGATCGGATATCGGGAATTCACGACCGCCAACCACATGTTGTTCACCGTCTTTTAGGTAAATACCGCAAGAACCCGTACCGCCAATCATGATGGCACCGTTATGGCCATTGTGAGCCCCAATGCATGCACCATAAGCGTCGGTATTTAACGTCATGCTAGCGAAAGGGTGTGCTTGTGCCATGAAGTCGAACCATGCTGATTTCTGCTCGGCACCAGCCAGTGCAAGGCCGACATGCATATTGGAAAAATGATTAAAGTCGAGTTGCCCTTGCTGAGCTGCTTGAGTAATCGCATCGACAATTGAGCTCATCGCAACATCAACACCCAAAAGGATATTAGCGCTGCCGCTTTTCGCTTCACCAATGAGTGTGCCTTGGTCATCACGAATACGAGCACGACAAGAAGTGCCGCCACCATCAATACCTACGTAGTAAAGAGTCATGATTATTGCTCCTTACGTTGTGCTAGGAAATTGAACTGCGCAGCGGTTGCCAATAGGAACCAAGCGCCGTGAGGGATCCATTGTTCGCCCCAGCGCCAGTTTTGAAGCATGTCATCTTTTTGTGCTGGTGGATTAAACGCAATGTCTTGATCATCTTCAAAGCCAGCGGTGATACCGTTACAGATACCGCCTTTGGCATTGAAAAAACCAAGCTGAGGTAAGTAGTCAGGGTTGTTATGACCGTGACCATCAAGCATGCACATGTGGTATGGATTGAGACCTAAAATCCAGTCGAGGCTGTTCTGTGAAAGTTGGATTAAACGCTTTTGCAGTTCGCTGTCTTGAATGTGTGGCTGAACTAAATACGCCATGGTTGCGAGTGAGCCAAGACGTGCGTTCTCGCCTTGCCACCAGTAGCCTGTTTCGTTTTTCTGAGCGACGAAGAAAGCATCGCGCTTATCACCATCAACATTTTTAACGTACTGTCTTGGGTAGCCAAATGGGTTGGTTACTTTATCGGTGATGTTGATTTCGAACTGACATGCTTGTTCAACAACAATGCGAGCTTGTTCTTTGAGCTCCGTATCGGTTTCATTGTTGATGTACTCACACAAAGCAATTACTGGAAGGCCAGCTTCAGCTGCATGAAAGTATGGGCGAGAGCCATCAGAGTTTGCTGACCAGAAGTGCTCAAATAAATCATCTGACTGTTGGCGAGAGATTAAACGAGTCGCCCAAGTTCTTGCTTCTGAAAGGTATTGTTCGTCTTGTGTTACTCGATACAGCTCATTGGCTGCGAGTAGGGCGCAATACTCATCGATGATGTTCTCTTCACCATCGTTTAGGTATTGGAGGTTGTACTCTTTAAGATGCCAGTAACCTTTGGTCGCGGTATCAAGATAGGTTTGGCTAGAGTAGCTACCTGAAACCTCAAGTTCAGAAGCCACAGCGAGTGCCGCAATAGCAACACCTGCACCTTGTCGGTAGCCTGCTTGTAAGTCTGTTGATTTATGACCTTCTTGAGTCGCATAAGCACAGATATCGCGCTGGTTGATATCTTTACTCCACTTGTCGAATACTGTCATGTAGAAGTATCCAGCCGCGTCTTGCATACGTACTAAGAAATCAGCACCGAATAGCGCTTCTTCTGTTAGGCGAGTCATGGAGAATTTAGGGAAGTCTGGATTGTCACTGGTTAAGCGCACGCTTTTGAGCATGTTCCAAACAACCATCGGAATCTGTTGTGGATTGAGGTAGTTGCCGTAAGACAAGTGGCTAAAGTACTTGCTTACATCACCTGATGCGTCGTACCAGCCACCGTGGACATCGACGTATCTGTCGGTGCCAAGAATTTGTGCTTGTCGATCTTTCTTGTCAAAAGTGCCGCCACAACGTTGAGACTTAAAGTAATGAAGCACATCAGAAAAGGTGTGGTTCATTAATAGGTTGCTACCAATCTCGAAAACTTCTGAGCGTAGGTTATCAAAACGCAGGTAGTAGCGACCAGATTCAGTGGCTGAACTGAAATCAATAGTGAAGAATTGCCCTTGATGCCAATTTGCTACGCGGCCTTGTTTAACCACATCAAAACTTCCGACAGTCATATGGTTGTCAGCACAGACGAGTAGAGCCGTTGTGCTAGATAGGCGAGCTTTCTTAGTTTGTAATATAGCTTGCTTGGGGCCTGTGGACTCATACCCAATATGGTTGGTCAATAACAGCATCAATATTCTCCGACAGTCCTAGTTTCTATTGGCTAGGTACTTGAATTTTTTTGGATATAAATAGTTAGGGCCCGCAGACCCTAACTTGGGTTTTTATGCTTAGCTTTCGTGTAGGTAACAGCGTACAAAGTGGTTATCAGCTAGCTGTGTAACCCCTGGTAGCTGCTCTTTACACTTGTCCATCACATGAGTACAACGGCCTGCAAATGGGCAGCCTGCTGATACTGGTGTCCAAAGAGGAATCTCACCTTTGTTGCCAGCAAGTTGCTCGTGGATCGATTTCTTAGGATCTGGAACGGCAGAAACCAGCAGTTGAGTGTAAGGGTGTTGAGGGTTAGCAATAACGTCGTCGGTATCGCCCCATTCCACCATGTGACCGACGTACATCACTGAAAGATCCTCAGCAATATAACGAGCAGTTGCGATGTCGTGAGTGATGTAAAGCAGTGACATTTGCTTCTCAAACTTCATCTCTTCCATCAGGTTTAAAACACCCGCACGAATTGAAACGTCTAGCATTGATGTTGGTTCATCGGCCAGAACAACTTCAGCACCAACTGCGATGTTACGTGCTAGATTGACACGTTGACGTTGGCCGCCAGACAGTTGGTGAGGGTATTTCTTCGCCGTCTCTTTTGGCGGAATGAGACCAACTTGCTCTAAAAGATCGTAAACGCGTTCTTCTAGTTCTCTTTTATTGCCCGGAGATACTTTCTTGTGGATTAACAACGGTCGAGCAATGTGGTGGAAGATATTGTGCGTTGGGTTCAGTGAACCAAACGGGTCTTGCCATACCATCTGCACGCCTTCACGGTAGTGCATAAGATCTTTTCTGCTTGAGATCTCTTGGATATCACGGCCTTTGTATTCTATCGTGCCGCCCGAAGGCGCGTACATTTTTGCGATCATCTTTGCCGTTGTTGATTTGCCTGAACCAGACTCACCAACCACCGCTAAGCCGCGACTTTTATACATCTTGAATGACACGTCGTTAATCGCACGCATCATTGGGGTTTGAATGGTGGTACTGCTTATTGGGAAGTCTTTTACGACATTTTTGCCTTCTACCAATAATTGACCGAAATCTTTGCTCATAATTGTCTCCAGAATCCTTATTCGCTTTGCTTGTTTTTAGGCGGACGGGCCGCCTTGTTCGTTATTCACGCCAAGTTAGCGTGCAAGCTATAGCTTCCTTTGTACTATTGGGTCACCGTACAGGTGGCAGTTAGACAAATGTCCCGGGTCGATAGAACGCAGCTTGGTTGGCACCTTGGTACACGTTTCATGTACACGGTCACAACGAGCTTGGAAACGACACCCTTCAGGGATCTCTAACAGGTTCAGAGGGTTACCTGGAATACCTGCTAACTTTGTCTTTGGCCCTGTCAGTGGAGGGAAAGAACTTCCCAGCCCTTTGGTGTAAGGGTGGTAAGGGTTTTCTAGGATATCTTGAGAGTTAGCCACCTCGATTAGCTCACCTGAGTACATGATGCCGATGCGGTCAGAGAACTCGACCATCAATGACAAGTCATGGGTGATGAACAGAATAGAGAAGCCAAACTCTTCTTTCAGTGCATAGATCTTTTGTAGGATTTCGCGTTGCACAACCACATCAAGTGCGGTTGTCGGTTCATCCATAATGATCAGCTTTGGATTCAGTGCTAACGCGATAGCAATAACCAAGCGCTGACGCATGCCGCCAGAGAATTGGTGAGGGTAGTCACTCAATCGGCTCGGGTGAATATCTACAATTTCAAGTAGACCTTCAGCACGTTGTTTAGCTTGCTCACGAGTCATGTTGGTGTGACGCATAATTACGTCACAAAACTGCTCTTCCATCGGTAGTACTGGGTTGAGTGCGTTCATCGCACTCTGGAATACCATCGACATTTCGCTCCAACGGAACGCTTGCATACGGTCATCACTGTATTCAAGGATGTTCTCACCGTTGAAGATAACCTCACCACCACTGATGTAAGCGGGCGGCTTATGAAGACGCATCAGAGAGAAAGCGACCGTTGATTTACCACAGCCAGATTCACCAGCTAGGCCGAATACTTCACCTGGAGCGATGTCGAAGCTTACGTTGTTACACGCACGAACATCGCCAGACTCTGTGATGTAATCCACGCATAAGTTGCGGATAGAAATTAGTGGTTCAGACATGATTATTTATCTCCGCTCCAAAGTGCATTTTGTGGTGGTAGTTCTGGTTCACGTTCTTCTTTGTCTTGTGCTGCTAGTTTCTTCCAACGCTTCATGCCTTTGTGAGAACGCAGTTGCGGGTTAGCAATTTCATCGACAGCGAAGTTAAGTAGAGCAAGACCAGTTACAAGTAGTGTCAGTGCGATACACGGAGCCAACAGTTCCCACCAAGCGCCAATCAGCATTGATGAAGAGGTTTGAACGTTGTAAAGCATGATGCCCCAGCTGATTGTGTTCGGGTCACCAAGACCTAGGAACGAGATCGTTGCTTCCATCATGATTGCGTACATCACCGAACCGATGAAGCTTGCGCCAACGATAGAGATAAGGTTTGGCAGAATCTCTACGAAGATGATGCGGAATGAAGATTCACCCAAAACTTCAGCGGCTTTTACAAACTCTTTTTCACGCAGTGCCAAGGTCTGGGAGCGAACAACACGAGCGCCCCAAGCCCAGGACATAAAGCCGATAACCAAGGTTATGGTGAGTGGCCCTGCCTCACCGATAAAGGCTGCTACTACGAACAATAATGGGTATTGAGGGATTACCAGCATGATGTTCATTGCGGCTGTTAGAACGTCATCGACACGGCCACCGAAGTAACCTGCAGAAACACCAATAACAGTTGCGAGTAAACATACGGTTAGACCCGCACCAAAACCTACAGCAAGAGACACGCGTGCGCCGTATACCACTTGAGACCAAACGTCACGACCCATACGAGTTGTACCTAGTACGTGGTCTGCCTTTTTAGACATGATCAATGTACGGCGGTCGTCTGCTAGGTTTTGAGCAACCCAGCCATCAGGGTTAGTTTGTGCAGACTTCACCACGAAACCAGGGTATTCGTGTGGGTTACCTGTACGCTTGTCTGGTACATGTTTGGTGATTAATGGAGCTGCAATAGCGCCAAGAATAAAAATACTTAGGATGATGACGCCTGTTAGGGCCATCGGGTTACGCCAAATGAGTTTTAGAAAGTCTTTCATGATTATTTACCACCCTTACGAAGACGAGGGTCAAGAACAACGTAAAGCATGTCTGCAACTAGGTTAAAGAACAGCATGAATAGCGTCATGATAAGCAGCTGACCTTGCAGTACTTGGTAGTCACGAGCGTTAATTGCGTTGAAAAGTACGCTACCAAGACCTGGATAGTTAAAGATGATTTCGATAATTAACTGACCACCGATTGCCATACCTAGCGACATTGAAAGGGCTGTCACACTTGGTAGCATCGCGTTACGAGCTGCGTAGTTGAATACCACTCGGTTTTCGCTAAGGCCTTTGCCTTTCGCCATGGTGATGTAGTCTTCGGCTAGTAGGTTGATCATGTTGTTACGCATGTTTACTAGGAAGCCACCAATTTGAACAACAGAAGCACAGAACAATGGTAAGAAGGCGTGGTAAGCGACATCCTTAATGAATGCCCAGCTTGTCCAATCAGGCATGGTACCTGCGGTGTAGGCATAACCGGTTGGGAACCACTTCAAGCCAATTGCAAAGGTAAATAGTGCAATCATCGCGATAACAACTTGAGGAACAGCTTGTAGAATCAGCATCCCTGGCGTTACGAAGGCATCGTATTTACTGCCGCGTTTCCACGCTGCGAAAATACCTAGGATTGAACCAATCGAGAAAGAAAGAATAACTGCGGTGCCGGCTAAGAAAAGCGACCAACCGAATGCTCCACCCAACAGTGTGTTTACAGAAAGTGGGTAGAATTGAATTGATGTACCAAGCTCCCAGCTAAGAATGTTCTGCATGTACGCTACGTATTGAACCAGTAGGCCACCATCAACAAAGCCTAATAGTTCTTTCATTGCAGCAATACGCTCTGGAGTAACTTGTACAGAAGCGTTCGCAAACATCATGGTAACGGGGTCACCAGGCATTGCTCTTGGAATAATAAAGTTTAACGTCGCAGCAACTAATAGCGCGACAAAATAAAATGACAAACGTCTTAAAAAATAACCCATAACTCACACCTTACTCACCCAGATTGTTTCCCTGTTTCTGGATTCAGGTCGCTCCTAGCGAAATTTGGAACGAAAAATCCCCTGACGACTAGCGCCATACTTTCAATTGAGAGTGTGGGGATTTTTATAAGCGGCGTAAGAGGTTACGCCGCAAGGATTGAACGATTACTTATTTAACTGGTTTTAGGTCCAGTACATGAAGTAGACGCTCTGGAATACCAGCCCAAATGTTTGGACGGCCTTTTGGATTTTCTTCGTTCCACCAACCAGTGAAGCGAGTTGTGTTGTATTGGTACATGTAAGCACCAGACATCACAGGGATTGTCACTTGGTCTGCAGCGATGATTTGCTGGATACCGTGTGCAATGTCTAGCTGTTCGTTCTTATCAGCTGTTTTGTAGAAGCTGTTTAGAAGACCATCTAGCTTGTCGTTTTTGTAGAAGTGCATAGCGAAACGAGGCATACCATCACCAGATTGTAGTGATGAGTTGTAAGCACTATTCCAGTACGTGTATGGATCCGCACCGTGGAAGTAGTTTGTGTATGCTACGTCGTATGTACCTTCAAGCATTGCTTGGTTGTAAACAGAGAAGTCAGGTGTACGAGCTTTCGCTTTAATACCGATTTCGTTCAGCTGTTCTACCGCTAGTTGAACTGTGTTGTTGAAGTCAGTCCAACCGTTTGGCGATTGAATCATTAGTTCAAAAGACTTGCCTGATGGAGTGTCAACAAAACCATCTTTGTTTACATCTTTGAAGCCAGCGTCAGCAAGAAGCTTCTTCGCGCCTTCAGCGTTGTATGTGTTGAAGCCTTTGTACTTATCGTGAGTTTTTTCATCAGACCAAGCTTCAAACGCGTAGCCAAGACCCGATGCGAAATCGTTCACAGTACCGCCGCCGTAGAATGCGATGTCGATGATAGTTTGACGGTCAAGAGCCATAGAGAAAGCACGACGGAAATCAACGTTGCTCAATGCTTCATGCTTCGCAGCATCAGGGTGCTTGAAGTTAACGATGAATGCTTGTGTGCCTGCTGGCGGGTACCAGTAGTGGTGTTTAGGGCTAGCTGCTGCGTATGTACGGTCGATATCAGGAACGAAAGAAGACGTCCAGTCCATTTCACTGTTTACAACTTTACCTAGGAATTGGTCGTTGTTCGCAATTTGTGGAACACGTAGACAGTCAACATCTAGGTTGTCAGCATCCCAGTAGTTCGGGTTTGCACACTGGATGTATAGTTGCGCTGTAAACGTATCGATTTCTGTAAATGGACCAGAACCTACCGGATTCTCATTGGTAAACGTTGATGGATCTTTAACGTCTTTCCAGATGTGCTTAGGTACTACAGGTACTTTAGCAATCTCATAAGGTACGTTTGAGTTTGCTTCTGTTAGGGTGAACTTAACTTGGTTGTCGTTCAGTTTTTCTACAGAAGTTACCCAAGAGTTGATACCAGATTGGTCAAGCTCTGGCTTCTCTTTTACAAGGTTGAAAGAAAAAACAACATCATCAGCAGAGAAAGTTTCTCCGTCAGACCATTTAACACCCTTACGAATGTCGAAAACAACGCTCATCAGATCATCTGACATCTTGAAGTTTTCAGCTAGACGGAACACTGGAGTGTTACCGTGCATTTCGTTAAATACTACTAGCGGCTCATACATGAAGTCAGTTGTAGTATGTAGGTTAGTAGCACCAAGGTACGGGTTAAAGTTACGTACGAATGTAGTGTACTCTTTCGGGTGAACGGTCAGTTCACTGCGTTCTGCAGCTGTTGCTACTGATGCAAAACCTGTTGTAGCAGTTGCAATAATTGCTGTTGCTATTGCTGTTTTTTTTATATTGGCAAGCATAGCTGTTCCTTACTATTTGCTTTCATTTCACTAATGGATTGAATGTTATCTGTCGCTAAATTGTTTAGTAGATACACATTCTGGTTAAAGGCCTACCTCTTCTTCGTTGCTCCAGATTCATCGTTGATTCTGAGAAGTGGTAAGAGTGGCCTGTAGGCCTTTGGCAGGAGTAAGAAAACACCTTATCGATGAATTAATCAAACTCGTTTCCCGTCAAAAACGTTAAAATTAGATAATCCCACGTCATTAACGTCAAAATGGGTTGCTTTGGTGGTTTTTTGTGCGTAATTGTTAAGGTGATGTGACTCGCATTTGGTTTTGTGGTAATTGCTGATTGTAAGTGGTCACTAACTTTAAAGGCTTTTTATTATAATGCTTTACCATGCGTTGGTATAATTGTAGATCTCGGTCACTTACCAGTTTTACGTTAAATTTCCCTAGAAAATTAAATCTGCCGTTCTGTTGTGACTCGCTTCTCAAACTGCAACAAAGAGTCGGAGGAATGTGAAATTCAGCCAAGAATAGGACTCAAAATAGCGATTGGATTGGTGATTGTTTAAGCTTGAGTAACGTGTCATTTTGCTTGTTTAAAGCAGTGAAAAAAGTGTATTTGGATTGACGATATTGTGCTTTGAGTGAGAAAAGTACGTACAAAAAAAGCCCACGCTAGGTGGGCTCCATTACTCTAAGTATCGTGATGTTGGTTCAGGGATTAACTGGTCAGTAGTTTCTGCAGCTTATCTCTTAGCATCTCAATATGCGTCCTTTCTGGCGTCTGTTCTTTACAGTGTTCCAGTATGAATTCGATTGAGCTCAGTACCGTTCGCCAGCGAGGCGTTTTCGGTAGCGTTTCTACGCGTAGATATTTGTCTAGCGTTCGCGTTTGTAGCGTACTGCGGTCTAAGTAGACCCGCCACAAACCACTTTTCTCTGCGAAAGCAAACTTGGTTTCACCAGTCACCGATTCCCAGTAGATGATGGCATTCGTCATCGCATCGACCAGCACCTCGCGCATCAACTCTTGCTTGTTTTTACCTTCACCGGTTGCCTTGTCAGCAAGACGAGTAAATTCTCCGCCAAGCTCTTTCAGTTGCTGCAACTTATCTTTGTCGCCTTCAAAGGCATAACTAGAGAGAGCCTCAACCGCTGTTTCAAGGTTATTGATTCGGTTGGAGTTAACACCACCACCTACATTGAAGATATACATGGTGTCGAGCCCTGAACCTTCAGGCAGCTTAAGGATGTCACTTGGTATGCGCTGACGTGTGTCATCTATATAGATATCAATGTCACCGCAGTAGTGGGCTTGTTCTACCTTGAGGTATTTAGGCGCAATGATCTCGTCGGCCATAGAGCGCTTAAGTTGTTCCTGTCCGCGTCTGAATAGTTTTGCCGCCGCTTCGTTGGCAAAGCGAATACGTTGGTCATCACGAATACAGATGATGGCTTCAGGTGCCGATTCTAGTTGCTCTAATAAGCGCCCTTGAGTTTCTAACAAGTTAGCTTCAACCATAGCTCTGTGTTTGAGCTCGAGTTGCAGTTGGTCATTTTCAAGGCGTCTCTGTTCGGCTTTACTTGCTGATAGATGCGCTGTAATTCGAGCCGCCAGTTCTTGTTTGTTGAACGGTTTAGACAAGTAGTCATTGGCACCTGCTTCGAAACCTCGAACACGGTCTTCTGCCTGGTTGAGTGCCGTTAGCATGATGATTGGCAATTGAGCATGATCATATTGCTTTCTCAGAGCTTCACAAACCTGATAGCCGCTCATACCTGGCATCATGATATCGAGCAGAAGCAGCTCTGGCTTCTCTTTTTCAATCAGTTCAATGGTTTCCGGACCGTCACATGCAGTACGTACTCGATAACCTTCTAACTTCAAGAAGCTGTCTAATACTCGCAGGTTAACCGGCTCATCATCGGCGATAACCAGTAACGGGCCATCTGGGTTTTCACTGATAACACTGTTTTCTTGTTGGCTGTTATCTATTAAATCGGGCGCTTGGAAGTGCGAGTAATGACCAGATTCGTTGTAACTGTCCAGCTCATCTTGAGTAGCTAGGGGCAGGGTAAAGCTAAACGTAGTGCCAAGCATTGGTTGGCTACTTACGTACAGTGAACCGCCCATTAGCTCGATCAACTGACGACTGATCGATAATCCAAGCCCTGCACCTTGGCGGTAGTTACTCGCATCTTGGCCTGCTTGAATCAATGGTTCAAAGATGTGCTCAAGGTACTCGGCCGGTATACCTTGGCCTGTATCGACAACTTGTACACGAATGTTGTCATCGATAACGCTGGCAGAGATAACAATCTTACCTTCAGAGGTGTACTTGATGGCATTGCCAACTAAGTTATACATCACTTGCTCAAGTCGTTGAGGATCCGATGAGACTAGCCCTAAATCACTTGGGACTTGGTTAATGATGCGGATTGGTTTATTGCCCAATAGATGATGAGATAACTCTAGGACCAAGCTGGTGGCTGCAGATAAATCAACAGCTGATTTCTTAATGTCTAAGCTGCCATAGCGCATCTTGTGATAATCAAGCAGATCATCAACCAAGGTTGCTAATCGCTGACCGCTATTGATGATGATATCCAACTGATACTTCTGGTTAGCAGGGATGGGGCCATTCGCACCGGATATCAGCGCTTCAGCAATACCCACCATGCCATGCAGTGGTGTTCTCAATTCGTGTGAAGTAGTAGCTAGGAACTCATCTTTAAGTTTGTTCGCCAGTTGCAACTCTTCGTTTTGCTTTTGAATTGTCTTAAGGTTGTCTTCAAGTTCATCGTTTTGGTTTTTGATGAGCTGCATTTTTTCGCGAATCGAGCGCTGCATTCTCTCGAAGCTCACCGCGAGCCGGCCTATTTCATCTTTGCGCTCGGTATTGATCATGGTTTCATCGAGATCACCCGCAGATACTTTCTCGGCAGCCCACGTCAGTTTGAGTAGTGGGGATGTGATGAAGTTAGACAGATAGTGCGATGCAACGACTACCAGAATGATCGCCGTTAGCATCACGATCACGAAGATCTTTTCTAACTGATGAATACGAGCAAACGCCTCTTTTTCTGGCAGCTCTACGACAAGAGCCCATGTTGCGTATTTCAGCTCAATTGGTGTATATGCTGCGATGATCGCTTGATCTAGGGTGTTGTCGAAGGTGCCAACCGCTGTTTCGCCAGCCAATGCTTTATCGACAACATCTAAGCTCAAGTTGATAGATTCTTGTGAATGAGCAAGGCTACGCGGCAGGTGATCATCACCTACAAGCAGTGTTTGAATATTCGAACTCTTGTTGAGATCCGCAATCAGCTTAGTAATGCCGTTGATAGGTAATCTAAACATCGCGTAACTGTGTAGGTAGCCCTGTTGAACGATAGGTGCACCTAGCCATGCGGTCTGTTTACCGTTCTCGTCTTTAAAGTCCGAGACAATAACAGGCGTGTAATCCTCATTAGACTTACGGCGATCGGTGACATCTTTAGCGAGCCGTTGAAAGGTAACGCCTAGGTTTGAATCTTTGTATTTACCTGTCAGCAAGTTAGTGCCGTAATCGTCATTTTTAAAGACGGAGTAAGCAACGTTACCGTTGATATCAACCAATAGAATATCGTCAAAATCGGAGCGTTTAAGCAACTCTAGGTAAGCGTTATGGTAGCGCTTGTGCAGTAGGCGGTAACGCTCACTGCCAATGAAGCTACTGGATTCAGGAAGAATCGATGTTTTGATTTGATCGCCCGATCCTTGAATGTAGCGTTGCTGCGCATTACTGCGTGCTTCGTCAATATCTAACCCTAGACGTTGGAATGCATTGATCAAACCATAGAATCGGCCGCCACTGGCATTGGCTAGTTCAGAGCGAACAAAGCCCATCACTTGGGATTCTTGAGCTTGTAGGTAGTCGACAATCTGTTGCTGCTTAGTATCACGGACTGAAACAAGGTGTGAGGTGCTTTGTTCCTGAAGGTCCTGACTGTGCGATTGAAGGAAAAAGATCGCGATAAGTGTCACTGGGGTAATACTGAGGACAAGAAATGCCAGCATTAGGGTGTTTTGAAGGCGCTTAAACTTCTGCTTACGATAAAATCTAAACATAAATTGGGTACTACTTTCCTTTGATGTACTGCTAAAAGGGGCTAAAACAAGTACAGAGAATAGAATTAATGGTTTCCAATTTAACGAAATTAACGAGTTTTTTTACTTTGACAAGTAAGTGGTATTTAAAGCGTGTGCAAAAGCTCACTTTTATAGAGTTTTGATAAAAATATGAACAGAAAGCGCAGATGATGACCCTGCGCTGTGCTAGAGATGCTACTTACTTGCGTGGTAGATCGCGAATTTGGTGGTCTTATTTAGAGTCGCGCATTTTCCAAACGCTTGCTCAATAATTGGGATGTATTTTAAGAAACTGTTCGCAACAATAATCATCTCACCAGAGCGCTTCAAATGCTTAGGGGCCTGAGCAAGTAAGGCCTCAGTCGCGCTGTAGCTAGTGTCTAAACCTGAATGGAATGGTGGGTTACTGATGATGAATTGGTAGTCTTGTGCTGTATCAGAATAGACATCTGACGCGAAGACTTTACCTGTTAAACTATTTGCTTTCAGTGTGGCTTGGCTTGATGCTACGGCAAATGCACTGATGTCGCACATTTCTAGCTCAATATCTGGGTTACGAGATGCCATTACTGCGCCTAACACGCCAGCACCACAACCGAAGTCCAGTACTTTGCCTTTCAGTTTTGGCAAAGTATCCAGCAGCAGTTGACTACCCACATCGAACTCACCGTGACTGAATACGCCAGGAAGGCTTTTCACAGTAAGTGATTGCTCACCAATGTTCACCGTGTAGGTTTTAAACCAGTCTTGTAAGTTGAAAGCTTGTGGCTGCTCGAAGCATTGACCCCAGTAGAAAGAACAGCGACGCGCTGAATCGTATTTTACGACCTTGCCGTAAGGCGCAAACATCTTCTCAATACTTTTTACGCCAGAGCGGTTTTCACCGACTACGACAATCTCAGTATCTTTACCTAGCTTGGCAAACAGCATTGCCAACAAATACTCAGCTTCTGCCTTGGCTTTCGGCCAGTAGAGCATCACTAAGTCAGCTTTGGTCTCTTCGGTAAACTCAGCACCGTAAAAACGTTGGATGCTGCTATAACCTTCAAGCTGACGGTAGTAGCTGTAGTTTGAAGTAAATACAGTGACTGATTCACAGTGTTTTGCTAATTCAACAGGGAATAAGTCTTCAGCCTCACCGGCAACTAAAACATGTTTGCCTTCAAAGTAGGCAAGTTGGCGCTCAGCAATCTGGCTTGGGGCAATATAAGCTGACATAGGACACTCTATTGAATCGTTAGCAAAAAATGAGGGCGGATTTTCGCATAATCCGCCCAAAGCTTGAAGTGTTTAATACTCGTTCGGCAAGTAAGTGATTGAAGAGCGGTTTAACTCTTGTCTTGCTGATTTAAAAAGTCCTTAAACTCTTCATCGTAAATGTTGAATAGGACGATAGTAATAGCAAAAATCAGTGGGCCGTAGATAAGACCAATCAAGCCAAACAGTTGAATACCACCTAGCAATGAGAAGAAAATCATTAAGGTGTTCATGCCCGCGCTGCCTTGCATTAGAAGCGGACGTAGAAGGTTATCAATTGAGCCCACGATCGCCACACAGTAAACCGTTAGGAAAATTGCCCACGTAGTATCCCCGGTTAGGAATAAGTAGGTCGCGGCTGGGATCCAGATTAGTGCTGTACCGACAACAGGGATGAAAGAGGCGAAGCCCATCATGGTACCCCAGAAGAGCCCAGGGAAACCTGCAATCCACATACCTAAGCCGCCGGCAAAACCTTGCGCAATCGCCGTTAAGAATGAGCCCATAACGGCTGATTTAGAAACTTGCTCAATCTCAGTGAGAAGCTTGTCTTCTTGGCTGCGAGATAGCGGAAGAATGTGACGAACTACACTGATGATTTTGTCGTGATCTCTTAATAAGAAGAACAGAACAAACAACATCAAGAAGAAATCCATCAAGAAGTTGGTCGCATCACCAAGGATTTTTGCGCTGATACCAACAAGTTTAGAACCAAAGCTTGTTGCGAATTCACCGACCTTCTGCGCGATCGCTTTAGGTTCAATATTGTCAAAAGGCAGGTAGTTGTTCACGAACGACAGGGCTTTCACGACCAAAGGGTGTTCGAACAGAGTTTGAATGCCGCCGTGTGTTACCCACTGGTAGGTGTTCTGAGAGAATAAAGAACCTTGCTGCACAATAGCTGCAAACACCGCCAATAAAGGAATCACGATAATAAAGGTTAAGATGACACAAGAAAGCAGGGAGACCACGTTTTCTTTATTCGGTATCTTCTTTTCAAGCCACTCATGGATCGGGAACATTAAAAGTGAAATGATAAAGGCCATCACAATCGAGTTAACGTATGGTTCTATAAGCAGGTAACAAGCATAAGCCGCCGCAAGTAGGGCGATGATGATCACCCAGTGGCTGGAATTGATTTTGATTTTTTCTGACACGGTAATGGTCTCTATATTTGCGTTCTGAGTTTATAATGGCTGCAAAACAGAGAGTTAGCAATGAGGAGTTTTGATTATGGGATGCTGTGATAAAGATAAGAAATGCCAAGACGAACAACAGCAAACAAAAAAAGAGATCCCTTGGTTCAGAATGTTCCTTGGTACGCTGATGTTGTTGGTTTTTCTTTTCTGGGAACGTTAGACGTTTTTCGTCAAGTTTTCGAACAAATTGACGCGTAATATAAGCGGAAATATTCGAGTTTAATTAAGTCGATGCATTAAAAAGGGCTGCGTTAATGCAGCCCTAAATTCAATCGGTTAGCGACTTATAAAGTGCTTTCGATTATTTGCTTTCAGCAGCAATGATCGCAAGAGAGCGGTCAGCAGCTTCTAGTGTCGCATCGAGCTCTTTTGAACCATGAGCAAGAGAAGTAAAGCTTGCTTCGAATGCTGAAGGTGCAAGGTAAACACCGTGATCCAGCATTAGGTGGAAGAAGCGCTTGAAGCGTTCTACATCACACTTAGTTACATCTTCGTAGCACGTCACCGTTTCTTGGTCTGTGAAGAAGAAACCAAACATACCACCAACTTGGTGTACTAGCATCGGGATGCCGTGCTTGTCAGCAAGCTGCTTGAAGCCATTCGCTAGCTGCTTAGTTTTTGAAGCTAGACGCTTTTCGTTGCCTTCTTCACGTAGAAGGTTCAAACATGCGTAGCCAGCAGCCATTGCAACAGGGTTACCTGAAAGCGTACCTGCTTGGTAAACTGGGCCTGTAGGAGCGATGTATTGCATTACTTCTTTACGACCACCAAAAGCACCCACAGGCATACCGCCGCCGATCACTTTACCAAGACACGTTAGGTCTGGCTTGATGTTGTAGTAAGCCTGCGCACAGCCTTCAGCAACGCGGAAACCTGTCATTACTTCATCAAAGATTAGCAATGCACCTTCTTGGTCACAGATTTCACGTAGACCTTCGTGGAAGCCCTCTACTGGTGGGATACAGTTCATGTTGCCCGCAACTGGTTCAACGATGATGCACGAGATCTCGCCTTTGTTTGCTGCGAACAGCTCACGTACTGAATCTAGGTTGTTGAAGGTTGCAGTCAGCGTGTGCTTAGCAAAATCAGCTGGAACGCCTGGTGAGCTTGGCTGACCTAAAGTCAGTGCACCAGAACCGGCTTTTACAAGTAGGCTGTCTGCGTGGCCGTGGTAGCAGCCTTCAAACTTAAGAATTTTATCACGACCAGTGAAGCCACGAGCAAGACGAATCGCACTCATTGTTGCTTCTGTACCTGAGCTAACCATACGTAGCTGTTCCATTGATGGAACCATCTCAGATACAAGCTCAGCCATTTTGATTTCAGTTTCGGTTGGAGCACCGAAGCTAAGGCCGCGTTGAGCTGCTTCAATAACCGCATCACGGATAACAACGTGGTTGTGACCAAGGATCATTGGACCCCAAGAGCCAACGTAATCGATATATGCTTTACCATCAGCATCAAAAATAAGTGGGCCATCAGCGCGTTCAACGAAGATTGGAGAACCACCTACGCCATTGAATGCACGAACTGGAGAGTTTACGCCACCAGGAATAGTTTGCTGTGCTTTTTCGTACAGCTCTGCTGATTTGGTCATTGATATATCCTCTTTTGACTGTCGGACCAATTGGCACGCATTGTACCTATCCCTAATCCAACTAGGAATGCTTTCGCCCAGATAATCACCCGAATCTGGTTGTTTTGTGTGGTTACACGTTTTAATTGCCAGATATTGACGAGTTTACAACAGTAAAAGGAAGGATCCGGTGGTGAATACTTGAACGTTTCAGTCAGGTATTAGATAATCACCCGAATATAAGAAAATACTCAACAACTATGGTCTCGAATTAGATTTGTATCATGTTGTTTTTGACACAGGTAAGAGAGGTTGTCGTGAGCGAAGTAAATATCCCATTGTCTTTTTCTGATGCAGCAGCTACCCGCGTACAAACGCTAATCGCTGAAGAAGAAAACCCAGAACTAAAACTACGTGTATACATTACAGGTGGTGGTTGTAGTGGTTTCCAATACGGCTTCACATTTGATGAAAAAGTAAATGATGGCGACACTACGATTGTAAATAGCGGTGTAACGCTGGTTGTTGACCCAATGAGCCTACAATACCTTATGGGCGGCATGGTTGATTACACAGAAGGCCTAGAAGGCGCACGCTTCTTTGTGAACAACCCGAACGCTACAACAACATGTGGTTGTGGCGCATCATTCAGCGTATAGCTTGAAAGATAGCTAGAGTTAAAAGACAGCTTTAGCTGAAAGCTACACCAGAAGGTTGTAAACGCCGAACTTATGTTCGGCGTTTTTGTTTTTATATCCCCAAATTTCTCTTCATAACAAAGCTCGGTTCTGAACAAGGCACTTGTTTTTCACGCAGCTTCAAAATTGATAAGACATATTAAGTCATTGCTTTTAAAACCATTCCAACCCTCTATTTTGACATTTTTAGTACACGGCATATTTTTTAAACTGTCGATAGCGTCCAACTTCGTTTGATTTTGGTCTGTTAAGGTTACCTATGTGTATCAGGAAGTTGCACATGACAGTGTTAAGCCATTTAGCGCGCCTTAATCACATCGGACAAAAGGATTTGTTATGCCCACTCTATCTTCTAACTCACCACTTTTTCAGAAACTGAAACAGCCGTGGCTGGTGTCTCTGATTTTAGTGATGTTGTTGTCTATCTGGCTTGGTTTAGGGGTGGGGCAGGCAGAAGAGTCGCCAGAGAAAAAAGCGACAGAAATCCCGTTAGCCAAAGTTTCCTTTCAAACCTTCACCTCATCACCCACCTTTAAAACCATTGATTTATACGGTCGAACGGCACCCGATAGGCATGCTCGATTAGGCGCGGAAGTCGCGGGAAAGATTGTTCGATTGAACGTTGTGAAAGGCGATGCGGTTAAAGCAGGGCAGGCTATTGCTCAGATTGATAAAGGTGACTTGGAAATACAGTTAGAGCGTGCAACGGCTCTGTATCGTTTAAAGCAGAAAGAGTTCAAAGCAGCGCAATCACTGAAGAAAAGAGGTCTGCAAGGTGAGATCGCCTACACCACAGCAGAGGCTTCGTTAACGGAAGCAAAAGCCATGATGCGCAATGCGGAATTGGCTTTAAAGAATACCGTTATTAGCTCGCCTTTTTCGGGTGTGGTTCAAGATTTGATGGTCGAGTTGGGTGACTTTGTTGGGGTTGGCGATCCGGTTGCGGGCGTGATTGACCTTGATCCTTTGGTTATTGAGGCCGATGTCAGTGAACGTCATATCCAGCATTTGTTAGTTAACCAGTCTGCCTTGGTTCGCTTGCTAGGAAGAGAAGAGGCGGAAGGGCGCTTGCGTTATGTGTCTCGAATTTCTTCGGCCTCAACTAATACTTTTCCAATCGAAATTGAAATCGATAACTCTGAAGGCCTACTGCCTGCAGGTGTCAGCGCTGAAGTGAAGCTCAACCTTGAAACAAGGGATGCTATCAAAGTCACACCTGCGATGTTGGCTTTGGATGAGGCGGGTAACCTTGGGGTCAAAACGTTGGTTTCAGTCGATGACTCACCAGTTGTGAAATTTGTCGGTATTCAACTAGTGAAGGCAGAGCAAGATGGAGTTTGGCTCACAGGTTTGGGTCAACGGGTCGATATCATCACCGTCGGACAAGGGTTTGTGCGTGATGGTGATTCAGTGATTGCGGTTGAGCAAGAAGCCGAACTCTCGAATGTAACAACTGAGTAGGAGATAACAGATGTATTCAATTATTGATGCAGCCTTGTCTCGTGCTCGAACAATGCTCTCTCTTTTGGCGCTCATCTTGGTTGCAGGTGTCATTACCTATATCACGATACCTAAGGAGTCGAGCCCAGACATTACCATCCCGATTATCTACGTTTCAGTCGGGCACCAAGGGATCTCGCCAACCGATGCCGAACGTTTATTGGTTAGGCCTATCGAGCAAGAATTAAGGTCGATTGAGGGCGTAAAAGAGATGACGGCAACCGCAGCGGAAGGCCACTCCTCTGTGGTGTTGGAGTTTAACGTTGGAGTCGATCTAACAAAGGCAATGGCGGATGTGCGTGATGCCGTTGATCTCGCCAAACCAAAGCTACCAGAAGACAGTGATGAACCGACCGTAAATGAAGTCACACTCGCTTCTGAGCAGCCAGTACTTTCTGTTGTGCTGTTCGGGACTGTACCGGAACGTACTATCGTACAAATTGCCCGAGAAGTGGGAGATAAAATCGAAAGTTATCGCCAGATATTAGAGGTCGATATTGCGGGTGATAGGGAGGATATCGTTGAAATCATCGTTGACCCGCTATTGATGGAGAGTTACAGCCTAGATCAAGCGGATATCTACAACCTGATCGCTTTGAACAACCGAGTGGTTGCCGCGGGTTTTGTTGATACGGGCTATGGTCGTTTTTCGGTCAAAGTCCCTTCGGTGTTTAATTCCTTAAAGGATGTGCTTGAGCTACCTATCAAAGTGGATGGTAAGCAAGTGGTGACATTTGGTGATGTGGCTACTGTTCGTCGAGCGTTTCGAGATCCAGAGAGTTTTGCGCGTTTAGATGGTAAATCTGCGGTGGTGTTGGATATCAAAAAGCGTGCAGGCGAGAACATCATCGAAACGGTTGAGTTAGTCAAAGCTGTAATGGCCGGGGCTCAGCAGCAAGCAGAATGGCCAAATAACCTGTTGGTCAAATACACCTGGGATGAATCGAAAGATGTGAAGATCATGCTTAATGATCTGCAAAACAATATTCTATCCGCCATCATCCTGGTGGTGATCGTAATCATCGCGATTCTTGGCGTGCGTACTGCTTTGTTAGTCGGCATTTCAATTCCGGGTTCATTCTTGACCGGATTATTGGTTCTGTCTGTATTTGGCTTAACCGTTAACATAGTGGTGCTGTTCTCTTTGATTATGGCGGTCGGGATGTTGGTTGACGGTGCGATTGTGGTAACTGAATTTGCCGATAGGCGGATGCAAGAAGGGGAAGGGCGTAAAGCAGCCTATCGAGATGCGGCTAAGCGAATGGCATGGCCAATAACCGCATCAACGGCTACAACCTTGGCGGCGTTTGCTCCACTCCTGTTTTGGCCTGATGTAACAGGCGAATTCATGAAGTTCCTTCCATTAACTCTGATCGCTACGTTAACTGCCTCATTGATTATGGCGCTGTTGTTTGTGCCCGTGTTAGGTGGTTTGATTGGCAAACCGCAATACGTCTCGTCTCAGAGCCAAGCTCGAATGGTGGCTTTGCATAATGGGGATTTCTCACAGGCGACAGGCTTAACCAAGGCGTATTACCACACACTTTCTATTGCGATTAAGCATCCCTTTAAGATTCTTTGTAGTGCGATACTGCTCGCGGTTGCGGTTGGTTTCACGTATTCAAAAGCGGGGCTCGGTGCTGAGTTCTTCCCTGAAGTTGATCCGCCATTCTTTAATGTCAAAGTTCGCTCTCATGGCGATCTTTCTATTCAAGAAAAAGATGACATCATGCGCGATATTGAACAGATGATGCTGAATCATGATGAGTTCGATACCGTTTATACGCGAACCGGTGGTGACGACCAGATTGGTTTGATTTCGATAACGCCCGTCGATTGGCAATACCGCCGCAGTGTTAAAGCGATCATTGATGAATTAAAGGTGCAAACCGATCAATACGCTGGTGTCGAGATTGAATACAAGTTCCCTGATGCAGGACCTCCGGTTGAAAATGACTTGGTCATCGAGCTTTCTGCTAAAACACCTGAGCAACTTAATCAGGCCGCAAAAATTGTGAGAAACTGGGCTGATGGCAATCAAGCACTGACCAATATCAGCGACACTGCGAGTAAAGATGGCATCGATTGGAAGGTGGATATCCGCCGAGACGATGCCGCCCGTTTTGCAGCTGACGCGACCTTGGTCGGCAATACCGTTCAGTTCGTCACTAATGGATTAAAGATTGGTGATTACTTGCCTGATGATTCATCAGAAGAGGTCGATATCTTGGTGCGTTACCCGAATGATAAAAGGGATATTGGACGCTTTGACCAGCTGAGAGTGAAAACGCCAGCTGGCTTGGTGCCTATCACCAACTTTGCTCAGATTGTTCCCGACCATAAGCAAGATACGATTAAACGTCT
The DNA here is from genome assembly GCF_003050085.1 of Vibrio sp. 10N.286.48.B8. Taxonomy (NCBI): domain Bacteria; kingdom Pseudomonadati; phylum Pseudomonadota; class Gammaproteobacteria; order Vibrionales; family Vibrionaceae; genus Vibrio; species Vibrio sp. 10N.286.48.B8. The sequence goes on from NZ_PIGD01000002.1 coordinate 90,494, forward strand.
CGATGGTAAGCGTGTGGTGAACATCATGGCGGATATGGAAGAAGGCTATAACCTTGCGCTGGAACTACCAAAGATCGAACAAGCATTAAGTGAGCTAGGGCTGCCGAGTAGCGTGGAATTTCGTATCCGTGGCCAAAACGAAGAACAAGAGAACTCGTCAGCCTTTTTACAAAGCGCGTTCTTGGTGGCACTAGCGGTGATGGCTTTAATTCTGATTACTCAGTTCAATAGTTTCTATCAGGCGTTCTTGATTCTAAGTGCAGTGTTGTTCTCAACGGTTGGTGTGTTCGTTGGTTTACTTATCTTCCAGCGCCCGTTTGGCATCGTGATGTCCGGTATTGGGGTGATTGCGCTGGCTGGTATAGTGGTGAATAACAACATCGTGCTGATCGATACTTATAACCAATTGATTAAAAGAGGCTTGGATAAGCGAGATGCGATTCTGAGAACCGGTGTTCAGCGTTTAAGGCCTGTAATGCTCACGACGGTCACCACCATTTTAGGTTTGATGCCGATGGTGCTAGAAATGAATATCGACTTGATTAATCAAAAGATAGAATTTGGTGCGCCGAGCACGCAATGGTGGTCGCAACTCGCTACGGCAATTGCGGGAGGCTTAGCATTCGCCACGGTATTGACCTTGGTACTGACTCCTTGTTTATTAATGTTAGGGCGAGATAAGAAGCCGGAAAAATAGTAGATACAGTGGTTCGATGAACATAAAAAAGAGCGCCTTGGTGGGCGCTCTTTTCGTTGGTTTATATGGCTATCAACCTAATTGGTTGCGAGTAACTGACCGTATCGCTCAAGGTTATTTAGTCGAATCTCTGAGTTCGCAATAAATGTTGCTTTTGCTTTACCCGTTAACGACTTTGATTGAGGCAACTTCACGGTACGCGCATTTTTATGCACGCCATTGACCAAGAATTCATAGTGTAAGTGCGGGCCAGTTACACGACCTGTTCCACCCAAAGTACCAATGGTTTGGCCTTGTTTTACGCGCTGGCCAGTTTTCACCATACGTCGCTTCATGTGTAGGTACTTGGTGATATAAGTGTTGCTGTGGCGAATGAACACGTAGTTACCGTTGAATTGGTTGTACCCAGACTTCTGCACGATACCGTCACCGGCTGCCCAGATAGGTGTGCCAACAGGAGCTGCGTAGTCAGTGCCGCGGTGAGCGCGAACCTTACCGGTTACTGGGTGTCTTCTGGTAGGATTAAAGTTCGATGTTACGCGACGAAAATCAATTGGTGAGCGCAAGAACGCTTTCTTCATCGCACGACCATTTTCGTCGTAGTAGTTACCAGTTTTATCGTCCAATACCGCGGTAAATGAATCACCTTGGTTTTTGAACACTGCCGCCATGATCTTGCCGCGACCAATCACTTCACCTTCAACCACTTTCTCTTGATACAAGATTTTGAAGCTGTCGTTCTTACGAATATCTAGCGCAAAATCGATATCCCAACCAAAGATACCTGCCAGTTCCATAATTTGGTTTGCGGTTAAACCTGCGTTTACACCAGCGTTCCAGAAATTAGAGGTAATATTAGCTTCGGCATAGTTGTATTGGTATGCGACTTCTTTTTTGTCGAAGCTAGAGGAGAAAGAATCGCCAGACTTAGTGATCTTGAAGCTTTCAAACGCACTAAGTTGTCGTTTTAACTGAATAAGGTCGTTGTTTTCATCGAAGCCGAATTGCAAGACATCGCCAGGCCTTAGATTAGACAACTGCTTCTTAATATCATTATTGGTATTGAGTAGCGTGATCAGCAGGCGGTATGAAAGGCCAATACGCTCGAATAAAACAGAGGTACTTTCGCCTGAACGAACGGTGTATTTTTCCCAATTGAGTACTGCCGTTGGTGGTGCGTCACTTGAGCTAACAAGCGCAGATGCATCAATAGTCAGTGGGTAATGTTTTCCCACAACTAAAGCGCCCGAATCGTCACGCAAACTGTTGACGTCGGGGAGTAAGAAAATCGCGACGAAAATTATGGCACTAAAAAATGCGATAAAAGCCCGGTGCAAAATAGGAAGGCGTGCAAAAATAGACAACATGTTCCGGTTCGTTCTGTAAATATTATGAAAATCGACGACGGAATAGTGTAACTGGTTTCAAAATACATCGCTATTCAAGTAAGATGTCTAATTAATGTATTTTTGCCAAATCTGTGGGAGTGAACAAGAATGGCGAGTATTGAAGCTGCACTAGCCGAGATCAAACGTGGCGTAGAAGAACTGATTCCAGAAGACGAACTGATTGCAAAACTAAAAGAAGGTCGTCCTTTACGCATTAAGCTGGGTGCCGATCCAACAGCTCCAGATATCCACCTAGGCCATACGGTTATCTTTAACAAGCTTCGTGCTTTCCAAGAGCTTGGTCATGAAGTGACATTCCTTATTGGTGATTTCACTGCAATGGTTGGTGACCCATCAGGTAAGAACTCAACGCGTCCACCGCTAAGCCGTGAAGACGTATTGAAGAATGCTGAAACTTACAAAGAACAAGTATTCAAGATTCTAGATCCTGCGAAAACGCAAATTCGTTTCAACTCTGAATGGCTATCTGAGCTTGGCGCTGAAGGCATGATTCGTCTTGCTTCTAACCAAACTGTTGCTCGTATGCTTGAGCGTGATGACTTCAAAAAGCGTTATGCTGGTGGTCAACCGATCGCAATCCACGAATTCATGTACCCACTTCTACAAGGTCACGACTCTGTTGCACTAGAGAGCGACGTTGAGCTTGGCGGTACTGACCAGAAGTTTAACCTTCTAATGGGTCGTGAACTGCAAAAAGCGTCAGGTCAAAAACCACAAGCGGTACTGATGATGCCACTACTTGTTGGTCTAGACGGCGTTAAGAAGATGTCTAAGTCTGCGCACAACTACATAGGTATCAGCGAAGCACCAAGCGAGATGTTTGGTAAAATCATGTCTATCTCTGACGATCTAATGTGGAGCTACTACGAGCTGCTGTCTTTCCGTCCTCTTGAAGAAGTTGCGGAACTGAAAGCTGGCGTTGATGCAGGTAAGAACCCGCGTGACGTTAAAGTACTTCTTGCTAAAGAGATCATCGCGCGTTTCCATAGCGAAGCAGATGCTGATGCAGCAGAGCAAGAGTTCGTTAACCGTTTTGCTAAGAACCAAGTTCCTGATGAAATGCCAGAATTCGAATTCGAAGCTGGCCTGCCAATTGCGAACGTTCTAAAAGAAGCAGGTCTTGTAAACTCGACTTCTGATGCGATGCGTATGATCAAGCAAGGCGCGGCTAAGCTTGAAGGCGAGAAGATTGAAGACAGCAAATTCGTACCTGAAGCAGGTACTGCCGTTTACCAAGTAGGTAAGCGTAAGTTTGCTCGTATTACTATTAAGTAATAATGCACATCAATGATTGAGCCAAAGGCATCCACGGATGCCTTTTTTATTGACCGAAAGTTGACGAAACTTTGAAACGCCTATTGCTACACTATGCGCGCTGTCAAATTGACAGTAATTCTGGAGATTTTTATGAACAATACCGACCATCCTCCTAGTTTGAATGGAGAAGAATAACCTGTCTCGGTATTGATCTATTGTCCTGCCGTTCAGGTAGGGTATCTTTGTTTTTCCCCCTCATTCTTTTCCACACACTAGATTCTAACAAGTAGACACACCAGTAGCTTTCAGCTCTTGGTGCGCATAAATCTATAAATCTATAAATCTATAAATCTATGCTATTTGTTTTGATGGTCGTTACCTTTGCCAATCGGGAGATTCGCCATGACGGTAATGAACAACACTTTTTTATCTATTGAAGCTCTGTACTCAGAGCAAGACATCCAAGCTGTGTCGAATGCATTTCAACAGTACGGACGTGAACAACAAATTAACCTTTTGAACCGAATGCCGCTCGAAGATGCGGTGTTAGTGCTGGGGCAATGCTCTCTTAGTACGATTCAGACTTTACTTAGTGAGCTAGAAGAGCAGGGCTTTGAGAAGCGCTCTCGACATCTAGCTCACCAACTAGGGCTGATTTACTCAGAGGTAGAACCTCAGCAGGGCTATCTTTCTACTGGCGTCATGAGCCACGTTAGACAGCGTATCGGTTGGATTATTGCGTTAGCACTATTGGGCATCGTCTCAGGGCTTATCATCGCTCAATATGAAGACATTCTCAGTCAGTTGGTACTTTTGGCTATCTACATGCCGGTAATTGCTGCAGCTGGTGGTAATACCGGGACACAAGCTGCGACTTTGGTTATCAGAGCCTTAGCCACAGGTGAGTTAAAAAAACGCCAATGGGCTAACGTTCTGTGGAAAGAGTTTAGAGTCGCTATTTGTTTGGCTTTAGCTATTGCTGTGGTGATGATTGGACGTATTCTGCTATTTAGCGAAAACCAATCGACAGGTGGCTATGACATCAACATGATTGCGTTAGCGATTGCGGTAGCGCTGTTTATTCAGGTGACCATATCAACTGTGCTCGGCGGCGGGTTACCGATCGTTGCTAGGCTATTCAAGCTGGATCCAGCGGTGTTAGTGAGTCCAGTGCTTGCTTCGATAGTTGATATCTCAGGAATGTGGATCTATTTCACTGTCGTGAACTCATTCCTAGGAATTGCTTAAAAGCTGATAAAAATAGCTAAATACATCTGAGAAATAAAAATGGCGCTGAAGATTGAAGGTCTTCAGCGCCATTTTTTAGGTAGAGGTTTACAAAGAGCCAAACATTACTTCGATTTGCTTTGTGTTTGACTGAACTCAACTACATCTTTGTAGAAAGCACGCTCAAACTGGGTGATTGGAGCCTCTACCGGTCTGTCTGGATCTTGCTCTTCAGGGAAGTAGTCACGAACAAATTGTACGAATAGCGAGCTTGGCTTCCCGGACTCATCCAAACCATATCCCGCCATATTGTAGGTTCCGTACAAAGAACCACTCTTCGCTATGATATTGCTTTGAATCGGTGCTTTCCTCATGCTTTGTCGGTACTTAAGCGTTCCATTCATACCTGATATTGGCATGGCATTGATTAGGTTGAGCTGTGAGTCGTTTTCCCAGATATAACGAAGCACTTTAGCCATGGTCTGTGACCTCATTCGGTTGTTTCTAGATAACCCAGAACCATCAACGAGCTGCGCTTTGCTGAGGTCGATATTCGCTTTGGTCAGCAGTATCTGTTTTATTGCTTCAGTGCCGTTATTGAAACTCCCCGATTGCACATAAAACTTTGCTCCCAAGGTTTTGGTTAGGTTGTCTGCGATCAGGTTATCGGATTTCTTGAGCATAGTATCGAGCAGGTCTGGAAGTTTCGCTGAGTGATGGCTAGCCACTAACGTCGTGTTGTTTGTGCTTTCCTTAGTTCCAATGATCACATCACCCTTTACTTGTATTTTCAGCTCGTTAAGTAGTGAGTTCACCACTTGAGAGGTGTAAAGCTCAGGATTTTGAATGGCGAACTTTAGTGGTAATGGCTTCTTACGTTCCACTAAGCAACCAGAGAGCGTGTACGAGTTATCTGGCGTGGTGATGAGCTCTAAGTCGCACTGGGTAGCTTTTTGTCCAGAGCGCGTAACAGTGGCTGCATTGGTTGTCACGTCTATTGGATAATGGGCTGGAATATAGACGCGAGTGCTGCCGTTATCCTTTGTGTAAATAGAGGCTTGTACACAGTTGCTGTCTAAGGTCATTGCACTAGAAGGCGCGCTGTAACAAACGCCTAGAATGTCCCAAGGCCAACCAACCGCCCGTTGATAGCCGGTATAAGCAGTGTTATCCAGGTATAAGTTGCCTTTGATGGTTCTGGATTGAGACTTAGCGTACTGAGCTAACAGGCTTTTTAGCTGTTCACGTTGCAAGGTTGGGTCGCCGCTAAATGAAATGATTGAATCATTGCCAGAACGAACAATGCTGGTGGTGTAATGAAAGTTGTCGCCCAGCTCTAATTTAGCCGCTAAAGCCGTCACCAGTTTTAACGTACTAGCAGGAGGATAAAACTCATCGCTATTGGAATTAAGCTCGCTCGAATCATCGCTTAACGATTGGAGGAGCAAACTCGTACTACTACCATCAGGCAGTGTTTCTAGAGGGGCGTATGCGAAAGCGTTAATAGAGAGAGCGCTAATGGAAAAACTACATAGCAGTAGTGGTGATAGAAGGCGCATAGAAGATTGTCTTGGATGGCTGATATTTTCAGTATACAGATATAAAAAACGCCCGCTAGAGAGCGGGCGTTTTGATTCTTAATTAACTAATCAATCAGATAATCAGAATTAGAAGTCGTAACGTAGACCTAGAGCGATTTCGTCTTCAGCATCAGCTTTAGATGCTTTACCAGTAACTAGCTTAGTTGTATCACCAAACTTGTCGCCTTCAGAAATTAGGTTGAAGTTGTACGAGATGTACGTACGGAAGTTCGGTTTGAAGTAGTAAGTTGCATCGATAGCAACGTTATCAGCTGCTGTCTCGTTGTCGAACTCAGCGTTGTTGTACGTTAGCGTGAATGCAGTCTTGTCTAGTGTGTATGCTGTTGCGAATTCGTAACCAGTGTAATCACCGTTCTTCTTCGCTAGCTCACCGTCTGTGAAAGTACCTGCAAAGTATAGAGACTCAATGCGGTAAGATGCAGCAAGCATGTACTCGTTTTGCTCGTCTTGGTCAGCGTAACCTGCACCTAGCTTAAAGCCAGAGTCGCCGATTGCGTAGATACCAGATAGAGAGTAACCATCTGCGTTGTTGTCTGTGTAACCGCCATCAACTGAATCTGTACGGTCTGCGAAGCGGTAGCTTGCTTTAACTGCTAGGTCTTGGAATTGACCTTTGTAAGAAAGCATGTTGTCAGTGCGGTCTGCTGCAGAAATTTTGTATGCTGCTGAGTTACCGTGGTAAGACATGATATCCGTGAAGTCAGTGATTACGCCTAGCGCGCCGTCGTTTTTACCGTAAGTTACTTCACCGAAGTTACCGCCGATACCAGCGTACGTGTAACGGTTGTCTAAGCTGTCAGTTGTACCAACTTTTTCGCCGTTACCATCATAAATATCGGCAGGGTTAGAAACGAATTCACCTTCGTAGAAACCAACACCGTATAGGCCGTCTTGGATTTCAACTTTACCTAGGAAGTTAAGACGTACACGTGTTTTGTCTTCAGCTTTGCCATCTTTTACAGATAGACGAGCTTCAGCACGGCCACCGATCTCTAGAGAAGTGCCGTTAGAGCTGTATACAGAAGTGCCGTCGATACCACCAGCTTGTTTACCGTCCGCTGCTACTGCGTTAGTAGCAAGAGCTGCAGCAGATACAGCAAGCGCGATCATAGTCTTGTTCATGTTATTATTTCCTAATTACTGTCCATAGAAGTTTTATCAAGGATTTGAACCCTTTTGTGTATTGCCCGTATTAATCAGGCTTCATAACCATGATTAGAACAGAAGTCTGAAAAATGCCAGTGCAATCCATGGGTTACTTTTTACCTCTAAAGTTCCATTGTCAGTTAGTAAAATGATATAAAACTAAAAAATGAACACTGTTTTATTATATCTGTTGTTGTTTAAGTTGTTGTTTTAAGGTGTCTTTTATAAAAGTGTGATCTGCGTTTATTTTGTTTGTTTTTTGTTTTTTTAGGTATTTATTCCTGAGCTTATTGATGGGGAGGTTATTATTCATTTTTGTGATGTCTGTAATTTAGACCTAGATAAAGCTTTTATAACGCAAAGTGGAATAAAGGTGATTTAGCCATAAAGTTTGTTTACACTAAGCCAAATCGTTTTGTTTCTATCACCTAATAACTATGTTGGGTGTATTTATGTTGGCCAAAGAAAGCTTTGGCATAGAGGTAAAAAATGGAAAAGGTTCCAATGACAGTACGTGGCGCTCAGCAGCTACGTGACGAATTAGATCGCCTACTTAAGCTACGCCCTGTTATCTCAGCAGCTATTGGTGAAGCACGTGAACTAGGTGACCTGAAAGAGAATGCTGAATACCACGCCGCTCGTGAAGAGCAGGGTATTTGTGAAGCTCAGATCCGTGATATTGAATATAAGCTATCACTGGCTCAGATCATCGATGTAACGCAAATGGATAATACGGGCAAGATTATCTTCGGTACGACAGTGACACTGATTGATGTGGATACCGATGATGAGTTCCGCTACCAAATCGTTTCAGAAGACGAAGCAGACATCAAAACGGGTCGCATTTCTGTGAAATCGCCAATTGCTCGCGGTCTTATCGGTAAAATGGAAGGCGACGAAGTCATGATCTCTACCCCTGGTGGTGACAAAGACTTCGAAATCGACAAAGTAGAATATATCTAATTGAATTTTCTTTGTTTCTGATAAGTAAAAAGGTCGCTAAATGCGACCTTTTTCGTTTCTCACGCTACACTAAAAGATAAGCGCTGTGGCTTCCTATTAGTGAAGTTAGCTTATATTAAGCTCGCTTATTTACGTGGAATCTCGATTTTACGTGCTTCTGACTGACGGAACAGTACTAGAACTTTACCGATAGTCTGTACTTTCTCAGCTTTAGTTTCACGTACAATTGCATCGATAATCAGTTGCTTAGTCTCACGGTCTTCTGATGCAACTTTAATCTTGATCAGTTCGTGGTGGTCTAGAGCTAATTCGATTTCCGCTAGAACAGCTTCAGTAAGTCCATTTGCGCCCATTAGCACAACAGGTTTTAAACTGTGAGCTAGGCCTTTTAGATGCTGCTTTTGTTTGGTACTTAGGTTCATTACGCGGCCAATTTTCTTTACTATTAGGGTTGAAAAAACCTATTTTAACGCCATCTAAAGCTGAAGACTATAATTTATTCAGCAATTAGTACTTTCCTCCAATTTAGGTATCCAATGAGCAAACAGAAACACTCGGCCAGTTCAGGCCGTTGGTTGAAGGAACACTTCGACGACAAGTACGCAAATGAAGCAAGAAAGAAAGGCTATCGTTCACGTGCTTATTTCAAAATGGAAGAGATTCAAACGAAAGATAAATTGCTGTCTCCTGGGATGACCATTGTGGATTTGGGTGCAGCACCTGGCGGTTGGTCTCAATATGCTGCTAAGATTGTTGGAGACAACGGACAAATCATTGCGTGTGACTTGTTACCAATGGACCCGATTGCTGGCGTTAGCTTTTTACAAGGCGATTTCCGCGAAGAAGTTGTGCTAGATGCCTTGTTGGAGCGTATACAACCAAACATGGTTGATGTCGTGATGTCAGATATGGCACCTAATATAGCAGGCAACAATTCTGTGGATCAGCCAAGAGCTATGTATTTAGTTGAATTAGCTTTGGATATGTGTCGACAAGTTCTAGCTACCAATGGTAGTTTTGTTGTAAAAGTATTCCAAGGCGAAGGGTTTGACCAATACGTTAAGGACGTCCGCGAGATGTTTAAAACAGTAAAAGTTAGAAAACCCGACTCTTCTCGAGCTCGATCTCGTGAAGTGTTTATCGTAGCCACTGGTTACAAAGGTTAACGATTCTCTTCCAATAGTGAGAGTTAACAACATGGCTACAGGTTACAAACTGTAGTACCCTACCTTTAATTACAATTAGTTATCGAGAGGCTTACACCTTGAGTGACATGGCAAAAAATTTAATTCTGTGGCTTGTTATCGCGGTAGTGTTGATGTCGGTATTCCAGAGCTTTGGCCCTGGGGAAAGTAACGGCAGAGCAGTAGATTACACCACGTTTGTACAGGAAGTTGGCCAAGGCCAGATTCAAGACGCACAGTTCAATAACAGCGAAATCACTTTCACACGTCGTGGTGGTGGCTCTAAGTATGTAACTTACATGCCTGTTTATGATCAAAAGCTACTTGATGACTTAATTAATCAAAACGTAAAAGTTCAGGGTACACCACCTGAAGAACAGAGCCTGCTTGGCACTATCTTCATCTCATGGTTCCCTATGATCTTACTGATTGGTGTATGGATTTTCTTCATGCGTCAAATGCAAGGCGGCGGCGGCGGTAAAGGCGCGATGTCTTTCGGTAAGAGTAAAGCTCGAATGATGAGCGAAGAACAAATCAAAACGATGTTTGCTGATGTTGCTGGTTGTGACGAAGCAAAAGAAGACGTGAAAGAGCTTGTGGATTACCTTCGTGACCCAAGCCGCTTCCAAAAGCTAGGTGGTAAGATCCCAACAGGTATCTTGTTGGTTGGTCCTCCTGGTACGGGTAAAACATTGCTTGCAAAAGCGATTGCCGGTGAAGCGAAAGTACCGTTCTTTACTATCTCTGGTTCTGACTTCGTTGAAATGTTTGTTGGTGTTGGTGCATCTCGTGTGCGTGACATGTTCGAACAAGCGAAGAAAGCGGCACCTTGTATCATCTTTATCGATGAAATCGATGCTGTAGGTCGTCAACGTGGCGCTGGTGTTGGTGGTGGTCACGATGAACGTGAACAAACACTGAACCAAATGCTGGTTGAGATGGATGGTTTCGAAGGTAACGAAGGTATTATCGTTATCGCTGCGACTAACCGTCCAGACGTACTAGACCCTGCATTACTTCGTCCTGGTCGTTTTGACCGTCAAGTTGTGGTTGGTCTGCCAGATGTACGTGGTCGTGAACAGATTCTTAAAGTACACATGCGTAAAGTGCCACTATCGGGTGATGTTGAACCATCTCTGATTGCTCGTGGTACTCCAGGTTTCTCTGGTGCAGATCTTGCGAACCTTGTGAACGAAGCGGCGCTGTTTGCTGCTCGTGGTAACAAGCGTAATGTATCTATGGTTGAGTTCGAACTAGCTAAAGACAAAATCATGATGGGTGCAGAGCGCCGTTCAATGGTGATGTCTGAAGAAGTGAAAGAGTCAACGGCTTACCACGAAGCGGGTCACGCAATTGTTGGTCGCTTGGTGCCTGAACACGATCCAGTGTACAAGGTTTCAATCATTCCACGTGGTCGTGCGCTTGGTGTAACTATGTACCTACCTGAGCAAGACCGCGTAAGCATGTCTCGCCAACATCTAGAATCAATGATCTCTAGTTTGTACGGTGGTCGTCTTGCTGAAGAACTTATCTACGGTAAAGACAAAGTTTCGACTGGTGCGTCTAACGATATCGAACGTGCAACTGATATTGCTCGTAAGATGGTAACGCAGTGGGGCTTCTCAGAAAAACTGGGTCCTCTTCTATATGCTGAAGAAGAAGGCGAAGTTTTCCTAGGTCGCGGTATGAGCCAAGCGAAACATGTTTCTGACGATACGACTAAGCTGATCGATGAAGAAATTCGTATTCTAATCGACCGCAACTATGCTCGTGCGAAGCAAATTCTTGAAGAGAACATGGATATCATGCACTCGATGAAAGACGCGCTAATGAAGTTTGAAACGATTGATGCAGGTCAGATTGATGACTTGATGGAACGTAAAGACGACATTCGTGAGCCAGCTGGTTGGGGTGATCAGGCGAAAGCAGAACCTGCAAAGGAAGAAGCTAAACCTGAAGCGAAATCAGAAGAAGCAGCAGCCGAACCAAAAGCTGAAGAGTCGCAAGTTGAAGAAGTTAAGTCTGAATCAGATGATGCTCAAAACAAAGATTCTTAATCACTAGGCTTTAAATTAAAACCCTGAGTACGCTCAGGGTTTTTCTGTTTATAGCCCAAGATGTTTTTACCTTTAAGACCCACCTTCCATGATATTAAAAGCACATAATAAAACGCTCGTTTTAGACCGCCCACATGTGATGGGTATCCTCAATGTTACGCCTGACTCTTTCTCTGATGGCGGGAAATTCAATTCATTAGATAATGCTTTACTGCAAGCAGAGCGAATGATTCAAGCAGGTGTTAGCATTATTGACATTGGTGGTGAGTCAACTCGCCCGGGAGCACCTGACGTATCTTTAGAAGAAGAGCTCGCTCGCGTTATACCTGCCATTAAAGCAATTCGCGCCAAGTTCGATGTGTGGATCTCTATTGATACCAGTAAAGCTCAAGTGATGCGCCAAGCCGTTGAAGCAGGGGCTGATTTGATCAATGATGTGCGCGCATTGCAAGAGCCCGGAGCTCTAGAGGCAGCCGCCGATGCTAATGTGCCAGTTTGCCTGATGCACATGAAAGGTCAGCCAAGAACCATGCAAGCCAACCCAAATTACGATGATGTCCTAACGGATGTTGAAGCGTTCTTAAAAGAAAGGGTAGAAGCGTGTGAGGCTGTTGGCATATCAAAAGATCAGCTGATTTTGGATCCTGGTTTTGGTTTTGGTAAAACCATTGAGCATAATTACCACCTATTAGCGCACCTTGAAAAATTTCACAGGCTTGGGTTGCCAGTCTTAGCGGGGATGTCGAGAAAGTCGATGATCTTTAAGCTACTAGACAAAGCTCCAGCAGATTGCATGGTTGCTAGCGTCACTTGCGCTACCATCGCTGCAATCAAAGGTGCACAAATTATTCGCGTTCACGATGTTGAAGATACATTGGAAGCGATGAAGATAATCGAAGTGATGAATAACAATCACTAATCATAATTAAGGAAAATCAATATGTCTGATAAGAGACGTTACTTCGGCACAGATGGTGTACGTGGCAAAGTTGGCCAATACCCGATTACACCTGATTTTGTTCTGAAGCTTGGCTGGGCTGCGGGTCGTGTTCTTGCGAAACAGGGCACTAAGAAAGTCATCATTGGTAAAGACACCCGTATCTCTGGCTACATGCTGGAGTCTGCGTTAGAAGCTGGTCTCGCTGCTGCGGGTCTTCAGGCTACTTTTACTGGCCCAATGCCAACACCAGCCGTGGCTTACCTAACACAAACGTTCCGCGCTGAAGCTGGTATTGTTATCTCAGCATCACACAACCCTTACTACGATAACGGTATTAAGTTCTTCTCTTCTGAGGGAACAAAGCTACCGGACGATATCGAGTTGGCGATTGAAGCTGAACTGGACAAAGACATTGAATGCGTTGATTCTTCGGAGCTAGGCAAAGCAGTACGTTTGAACGATGCCGCTGGCCGTTACATCGAGTTCTGTAAAAGTACGTTCCCACATAAAATGACATTAGCTGGCATGAAGATCGTTATCGATTGTGCCCATGGTGCCACTTACCACATTGCGCCTGCTGTATTTAAAGAGCTGGGTGCTGAGGTTGTGGCTATTGGTGTTGAGCCAAATGGTACTAACATCAACCACGAAGTAGGCGCGACGGATGTACGTGCTCTGCAAGCTAAAGTGCTTGAAGAAAAAGCGGCATTAGGTCTGGGCTTTGATGGTGACGGCGACCGTATCATCATGGTTGACGAGCTAGGCAACAAAGTTGATGGTGACCAAATCGCTTACATCATTGCACGCGATGCACTGCGTCGTGGTGAGTTGAAAGGTGGTGTTGTTGGTACACTAATGACCAACCTGGGTATGGAAAATGGCCTTAAGCAGTTAGGTATTCCGTTTGTTCGTGCTGCAGTTGGTGACCGTTACGTAATGGAGCAACTTCTTGCTAAAGGCTGGAAGATTGGAGCAGAGAACTCGGGTCACGTTATCCTATTAGATAAAGTAACGACGGGTGATGCTATCGTTGCTGCGCTGCAAGTATTGGCTTCAGTTGTTGATAGCGAAATGACTCTGAATGAGCTGTCTCAGGGCATGACGTTGTACCCGCAAGTTCTAGAAAACGTTCGTTTCAGTGGAGACTCAAACCCACTAGAAGCAGAAGCAGTAAAAGCAGCTGTTGTTGAAGTTGAAGCTGAACTTGGCGAGAAAGGTCGTGTGCTATTACGTAAGTCTGGTACAGAGCCACTATTGCGTGTGATGGTTGAAGGCGAAGATGCTGAGCTTGTTCAAGCATCCGCGCTTAAGATTGCCGATGCAGTAAAAGCAAACTGCTAATTTAACCTTTTACTAAACAGGCGCAATGAATAGCGCCTGTGATTAGAAGTGATTGACTTATATAATGGTCAAGATATAACGGTCAAAAGAGACGTAAATGAGTTTTGTGTCGCTTTTGACCTTTTTTTGACCATTCACTTGGTAAAGGCTTATTTTTTAGCAAATTCTCCTTGTCAGCCATCGTCGCATTCGCTAGTATTGCTCGGCCTTCAGTTAGGAGGTCGCTAGCCTTGTTCTTAGAAATAGTTTTTTGAACGGCGCTGGCTCAACAATTAGGAACATAGGTGGAAAAATGTTTACAGTTCTACTTGTGATTTACCTGTTGGCAGCGCTTGGTGTAATTGGCCTAGTGTTGATTCAACAAGGTAAAGGCGCAGATATGGGAGCCTCTTTCGGTGCTGGCGCTTCAAACACTGTGTTTGGTGCTAGTGGCTCAGGAAATTTCCTTACCCGAATGACTGCAATTTTTGCAACTACATTTTTTATCCTTAGCTTAGTGCTTGGTAATATGTCTACACATAAAACTGAGTCACAATGGATTGACCCGACTCAAGGTCAGGTAATTCAACAAGCTGATGACGCAGTGAGTGAAGTTCCGGCGCAAGGCGACGAAATTCCACAATAATCTGTAAAGATTTGATGCCGAGATGGTGAAATTGGTAGACACGCTAGCATGAGGTGCTAGTGCCTTAGGGTGTGAGGGTTCGAGTCCCTCTCTCGGCACCATGTTTACAAACTTGTAAAACATCTTGTTGGGCGTATAATGCTCGCAAGTCGGACGCGGGATGGAGCAGTTTGGTAGCTCGTCGGGCTCATAACCCGAAGGTCGTCGGTTCAAATCCGGCTCCCGCAACCAATTTCAATGCTATTATATAGCTTGTATTGGTAGCAAGTTTGCACAGTGTGAACCTCACTGTGAGTTAAGTGTGATATCGAATGTGATGGCACTTAACATATAAGGGTCCAGCAACAAAAACCCCGGCTTATACGGGGTTTTTTGTTATCTAAGCATTTATAAATGCGCTTAGATAATGTTTGCTTGGAATTTAAATTGGGCTTTGAGCCCTTTTTTTGTTTCTGGAGTGGTTAAATGACTGGTTTAGAAAGACAACTTACTGAAATGCTTGACGCTCCAGTAGCAGCATCAGGTTATGAGTTAGTTGGATTAGAATTTATTCGTGCTGGTGAGCACTCAACGCTACGTATTTACATCGATTCACCAAACGGTATCAATGTAGATGATTGCGCTGAAGTTAGTCACCAAGTAAGTGCCGTAATGGACGTTGAAGATCCAATTTCAGTGGCTTATAACCTTGAAGTGTCTTCACCAGGTTTAGAGAGACCACTGTTCAAAGCAGAGCATTACCAACAATTTATTGGTCACGAGGTAAGCATCGTTTTGAAAATGGCTGTCGGCAACCGTCGTAAATGGAAAGGTGATATCCAATCTATCGAAGGCGAGACAGTGAAAGTATTGGTTGAAGGACAAGAAGAAGAATTCGTCCTGAGCAATATTGCGAAAGCTAACCTGATCCCTAAATTTTAGTTCTCCTAGAGAGAAGAGCTTAAGAGGCTAGATTAATGAACAAAGAAATTTTGGCGGTAGTAGAAGCTGTTTCTAATGAGAAAGCAGTTCCTCGTGAGCGTATTTTTGAAGCGCTTGAAATCGCGCTTGCAACGGCAACAAAAAAGAAAAGCGAACTAGAAATTGAAGTTCGTGTTGAAATCGACCGTAAAACGGGTGATTTCGAAACTTTCCGTCGTTGGGAAGCTGTTGAGGAAGTTGAATTCCCAACAAAAGAAATCTCTATTGAAGCTGCAAAGTACGATGACCCAGAGATCGAACTTGGCGGTTTCATTGAAGATGACATCGAATCAGTAACGTTTGACCGTATTACCACTCAAACGGCTAAGCAAGTTATCGTACAGAAAGTACGTGAAGCTGAACGCGCTCAAATCGTTGAACAGTTTATTGATAACGAAGGTGAGCTAGTAACTGGTGCAGTTAAGAAAGTTAACCGTGACACTATTATCCTAGACCTAGGTAACAACGCTGAAGCGGTAATCCTTCGTGATGACCAACTTCCTCGTGAAAACTTCCGTCCAGGTGACCGTGTTCGTGGTCTTCTTTACGCAGTTAAACCAGAAGCTCGCGGTTTCCAGCTTTTCGTTACTCGTTCGAAGCCAGAAATGCTAGCTGAACTATTCCGTGTTGAAGTGCCTGAGATTGGTGAAGAGCTAATTGAACTTAAAGGTGCTGCACGTGACGCGGGTTCTCGTGCTAAAATCGCTGTGAAAACAAACGACAAACGTATTGACCCAGTTGGTGCGTGTGTTGGTATGCGTGGTGCACGTGTGCAAGCTGTTTCTAACGATCTTGGCGGTGAGCGTATTGATATCGTTCTTTGGGATGATAACCCGGCTCAATTCGTAATCAACGCAATGGCTCCTGCTGATGTTGCTTCAATCATCGTTGATGAAGACGCACACTCTATGGATATCGCTGTTGAAGCGGATAACCTAGCACAAGCTATCGGTCGTAGCGGTCAAAACGTACGTCTAGCTTCTCAACTTACTGGTTGGGAACTGAACGTAATGACTGTTGCTGACCTTGAGAAGAAGCACCAAGAAGAAGCAGTTGCTTCTATTGAAAACTTCATGAAGCACCTAGACATTGAAGAAGACTTTGCTCAAATGCTTGTTGAAGAAGGCTTCTCTACGCTTGAAGAAGTAGCATACGTTCCTGTGAACGAGCTTCTTGAAGTAGATGGTCTAGATGAAGGTATCGTTGAAGAACTACGTAACCGCGCGAAAGACGCACTGACTACTCTAGCGCTAGCGAAAGAAGAAACTTTCGATGGTGTTGAGCCTGCTGAAGACTTACTTGCACTTGAAGGTCTTGAGCGTGAAATGGCTTACAAGCTAGCAGCAAAAGGCGTTGCGACATTGGAAGACCTAGCTGACCAAGGCGTTGATGAACTAGAAGGCATCGAAGACCTAACTGCAGAGCGCGCAGGCGAGCTAATTATGGCTGCGCGTAACATCTGTTGGTTCGGCGACGAAGAATAATTCAGCAAGGAGAGAAAGCGGTATGACACAATTAACAGTTAAAGCACTGAGTGAAGAGATTGGTACGCCAGTTGACCGCTTAATTGAACAACTTGCTGATGCAGGCATGAAGAAATCAGGGTCGGATCAAGTGACTGATTCAGAGAAGCAAACATTGCTAACGCACCTTAAAAAGGAGCACGGCGATACTTCTGGTGAAACAGAACCGACTCGTTTAACTCTTCAACGCAAGACCCGCAGCACGCTAAGTGTTGCCGCTGGAGGCGGTAAGAGTAAGGATGTTCAAGTAGAGGTACGTAAAAAACGTACTTACGTGAAGCGCAGCACTATTGAAGATGAAGCGAAACGTGAAGCTGAGGAAGCGGCTAATCGTGAAGCGGAAGAGAAAGCACAACGTGATGCTGCAGAGAAAGCACAGCGCGAAGCCGAAGAAAAAGTAACACGTGAAGCGGATGCAAAACGTGAAGCTGAAGAGAAGGCTCAACGCGCACAAGCTGAAAAGGCTAAAAAAGACATGAATTCAAAAAATGCAGACGCTAACGCACAAGCGAAAAAAGAAGCGGATGAACTTAAAGCTCGTCAAGAGCTAGAAGCAACTCGTAAAGCAGAAGCTGAAGCAGCTAAGCTTGTTGAAGAAGCTCGTAAGTTAGCAGAAGAGAACCAAGAACGTTGGTCTGAAGAAGAGAAGAAGAAGAAAGAGCAAGAGAAATCTGCGGATTACCATGTGACTACTTCTACTTACGCTCGTGAAGCTGAAGATGCGGCAGATAAGAAAGATGAGAAAGCACCTCGTCGTCGCAAGAAGAAAGCAGCTCCTGCTAACCAACCTGCAAACAACCGTGGTGGTCGTAACCAACGTGGTCGTGGCGGTAAAGGTAAGCTTGCTAAACCAACTTCAATGCAGCAAGGCTTCGATAAGTCAGCGACTGTTGCTAAATCTGACGTTGCTATCGGCGAAACTATCGTTGTTTCTGAACTGGCGAGCAAAATGTCAGTTAAAGCAACTGAAGTTATCAAAGTAATGATGAAGATGGGCGCTATGGCGACTATCAACCAAGTGATCGACCAAGAAACAGCACAACTTGTTGCTGAAGAAATGGGTCACAAGGTAATCCTGCGTAAAGAAAACGAACTTGAAGAAGCAGTACTAGCTGACCGTGATAGCGATGCTATCGCTGAAGGTCGTGCTCCTGTTGTTACTATCATGGGTCACGTTGACCACGGTAAAACTTCAACACTTGATTACATTCGTAAAGCACACGTTGCTTCTGGCGAAGCTGGCGGTATCACGCAGCACATTGGTGCTTACCACGTAGATACTGACAACGGCATGATCACTTTCCTTGATACTCCTGGACACGCGGCGTTTACCGCTATGCGTGCTCGTGGTGCTCAAGCGACAGATATCGTTGTACTTGTAGTTGCAGCAGACGATGGCGTAATGCCACAAACAATCGAAGCAATCCAGCACGCGAAAGCGGCAGGCGTTCCTCTGATTGTTGCTGTGAACAAGATCGATAAAGAAGGTGCAAACCCAGACAACGTTAAGAATGAGCTAGCTCAATACGACGTTATCCCTGAAGAGTGGGGCGGCGAGAACATCTTCGTTCACATCTCTGCAAAACAGGGCACAAACATCGATGGTCTTCTAGAAGCAATCCTTCTTCAGTCTGAAGTTCTTGAGCTTACAGCGGTTAAAGAAGGCATGGCGTCTGGTGTTGTTGTTGAATCTCGTCTTGATAAAGGTCGCGGTCCAGTTGCAACAGTACTAGTACAGTCTGGTACTCTAAACAAAGGCGACATCGTTCTTTGTGGTCAAGAGTACGGCCGTGTTCGTGCAATGCGCGATGAGAACGGCAGAGACATCGAAACTGCAGGTCCATCTATCCCTGTAGAAATTCTAGGTCTTTCTGGCGTACCTGCGTCAGGTGACGAAGCGACTGTTGTACGTGATGAGCGTAAAGCACGTGAAGTTGCTAACTACCGTCAAGGTAAATTCCGTGATGTTAAACTAGCTCGCCAACAAAAAGCGAAACTAGAGAACATGTTCGCGAACATGACGGCGGGTGAAGTTGCTGAACTTAACGTTGTACTTAAAGCTGACGTTCAAGGTTCTGTAGAAGCGATTGCTGACTCTCTACTGAAACTATCAACTGACGAAGTTAAAGTGAACATCGTAGGTTCTGGTGTTGGTGGTATTACTGAAACTGATGCAACTCTTGCTGCAGCTTCTAACGCTATCATCCTTGGTTTCAACGTTCGTGCTGACGCAACTGCGCGTAACACGGTTCAGAACGAAAACTTAGATCTACGTTACTACTCAATCATTTACCAACTGATTGACGAAGTTAAACAGGCGATGGGCGGTATGCTTGCTCCTGAATTCCGTCAAGAGATCATTGGTCTTGCACAAGTTCGTGACGTATTTAAGTCGCCTAAACTTGGTGCAATCGCTGGTTGTATCGTTACTGAAGGTACGATTAAGCGTAGCAACCCAATCCGTGTACTTCGTGAAAACGTTGTTATCTACGAAGGTGAACTAGAGTCACTTCGTCGCTTTAAAGATGACGTTCAAGAAGTTAAGAACGGTTACGAGTGTGGTGTCGGCGTTAAGAACTACAACGACGTTCGCGTTGGTGACCAGATCGAAGTATTCGAAATCGTTGAGGTTAAACGTACTCTAGACTAATCAGTCTGTACGACTCGACATATTGACTAAGGTTACTAACATTACTAATAAAGGTAATAAGTAATCGGTTGTTGAATACACCATGGGGGGCTGGTAATTACCAAGCCCCCCATCTTTCTAAGTGAGAAAAGAAAATGTCAAAAGAATTTAGCCGCACACAACGTGTGTCTCAGCAGCTTCAAAAAGAGCTTGCGCTTATCCTCCAACGTGAAGTTCGTGACTCACGTATTGGTATGGTAACTATCTCAGACGTAGAAGTATCTCGTGACCTTGCTTACGCAAAAGTGTTCGTGACTTTCCTATGTGTTGGTGAGCAAACACCTGAATCATGTCTTAAAGCTCTTAAAGAGCATGAAGTGCCAGTTCGTATGGCTCTTGGTAAGCGTATTCGCCACCGCCTAACGCCTGAAGTTCGTTTTACTTATGACAACACACTAGTCGAAGGCATGCGTATGTCTAACCTAGTAAGTGAAGTTCTTAATGACGACAAGCGTAAGCAACAAGAAGCTGGCCGCACTGACGAAACTCAGTCTAAAGGCGAAGAGTAATGGCTCGCCGTCGTAAAGGTCGCCCTATCAACGGGGTAATTCTATTAGATAAGCCAACTGGCATTTCGTCTAATGATGCACTGCAAAAAGTAAAGCGTATTTACTTTGCAGAGAAGGCGGGGCACACCGGTGCTCTGGATCCTCTTGCGACTGGCATGCTGCCAATTTGTCTTGGTGAAGCAACGAAGTTTTCTCAGTTTCTTCTAGATTCTGATAAGCGCTACGTTGTTATTGCTAAGCTTGGTGAGCGTACCAATACCTCTGACTCTGATGGTGAAGTGGTAGAGACGCGTGATGTTAACGTGACTCAAGAACAGCTTGAGCGTTGTATTGCGAGCTTCAAGGGTGAAACCGATCAGATACCATCAATGTTTTCGGCATTGAAGTATCAAGGTAAGCCTTTGTACGAATACGCGCGTGCAGGTATCGAGGTTCCTCGTGAGTCTCGTAAAATCACTGTGTACTCTATTGAATTGCTTCGCTTTGAAGGTGATGAAGTTGAAATGGAAGTGCATTGTTCGAAAGGCACATACATCCGTACAATTACCGACGATCTTGGTGAAATGCTCGGTTGTGGTGCTCACGTGACAATGCTTCGTCGTACAGGTGTAGCAAAGTACCCATACGAGCGTATGGTGACTTTGGAGCAGTTAAACGAGATCCTAGAGCAAGCACAGGCGCAAGAAATTGCACCGAAAGAGCTGCTTGATCCTCTGCTGATGCCAATGGACACTGCCGTTGAAGATTTACCAGAAGTAAACCTGAACGCGGAACTGACTGACCTTGTTCAGCACGGTATGCCAGTTCAAGTTGCTGGTGCGCCAACTGAAGGTACGGTTCGTATGACAAGTGGCGAAGAGAAGCTATTTGTTGGCGTAGCCCAGATTGCTGAAGATGGCCGAGTTGCACCGAAGCGTTTGGTTGTTTTCAGAGATGAAGAGCCACAAGCGTAACGCTTAAATCGAGTTAGATCTTAGCGGTTCGTCTTGAAATTCGAGCAAATGAGACAGAAAGCGAACACCTAATTTAGGTGGTTCGCTTTTTTCGTTTTTAATGGGTTCGATTGTTATTGCACCAACTGACAAACTTCCCTATAATCCTCGGCTCGCGTAGCGGCTGAATCAGAGATTGGCTGCTACAAATATAAACTTACTCTTATCAGGAGAGAATTATGTCTCTGAATGCAGAAACTAAAGCAGCAATCGTTGCAGAATACGCACAATCTGAAGGCGACACAGGTTCACCAGAAGTACAAGTAGCACTACTTACTGCTTCTATCAACCACCTACAAGGTCACTTCAAAGCGCACAAACACGATCACCACAGCCGTCGTGGTCTACTACGTATGGTTTCTAGCCGTCGTAAGCTTCTTGATTACTTGAAAGGCAAAAACCTTGCTCGTTACCAAGACCTAATCAAGCGTCTAGGCCTACGTCGCTAATAGCGATGTCTGCAAAGACAGTTTGAAGAAAAGGAGCATTTATGCTCCTTTTTTTGTGCCTGTAAGAAAATGCTAGGCCGGATGCTCAGAATATCATCTGGCTTTTTCTGATAGGAAATATATCTCCTAATAAAAATAGTTTATACTACGCCCGCCTATAGCGTTTTCAGCGTTTGGCAATCAACCTCTCAAGAGATTACAGTCACAGATGTCGGCCAATAGGTCGCGACTATTCAAAGGCGGATTTGGTCTTAATTCGGCGTATGAACTCATACAAAGAGTCACCATCCTAAGTCCCTTTTCACTAGTCGCGATTGGTAATATCTTGAGTCATTATTCACTTAATCTAAAGTTTGACTTTAGAGCTAAGGATATACAATGTTTGAAAAACCAGTTGTAAAATCGTTCCAGTACGGTAACCACACCGTTACTCTAGAAACGGGCGTAATTGCACGTCAAGCTACCGCTGCTGTAATGGCGACTATGGATGATACATCAGTATTCGTTTCTGTTGTTGCTAAGAAAGAAGCTGTTGCAGGTCAAGACTTCTTCCCTCTAACAGTTAACTACCAAGAGCGTACATACGCTGCGGGTAAAATCCCTGGTGGTTTCTTCAAGCGTGAAGGTCGTCCATCTGAAGGCGAAACACTAACAGCTCGTCTGATTGACCGTCCAATTCGTCCACTTTTCCCAAGTGCGTTTAAAAACGAAGTTCAAGTTATCGCTACGGTTGTTTCTATCAACCCTGACGTAAACCCAGACATGATCACTATGATCGCAACGTCTGCTGCACTTGCTATCTCTGGTGCTCCATTCAATGGTCCTATCGGTGCTGCACGTGTTGGTCACATCGACGGCGAACTTGTTCTTAACCCATCAAATACTGAGCTTGAAAACTCTAAACTAGACCTAGTTGTGTCTGGTACAGAAGGCGCAGTACTTATGGTTGAATCTGAAGCAGATAACCTATCTGAAGAAGAAATGCTTTCAGCTGTTGTTTACGGTCACGACCAACAACAAGTTGTAATCAAAGCAATCAACGAGTTTGCTGCTGAAGTTGCAACTCCATCTTGGAACTGGGAAGCACCAGCAGTTAACACAGAGCTTAAAGCTCAAGTTGCTGAACTTGCTGAAACACGTTTATCTGACGCGTACCAGATCACTGAAAAAATGGCTCGTTACGAGCAAGTTGGCGCAATCAAGAACGACGTTGTTGAAGCTCTAATCGCACAAGACGAAAACCTAGATGAGCGCGAAATCCGCGGCATGCTTGGTTCTCTAGAGAAAAACGTAGTACGTAGCCGCATCATCGCTGGCAACCCACGTATCGATGGCCGTGAAAAAGACATGGTTCGTGCGCTAGACGTACGTACTGGTGTTCTTCCACGTACACACGGTTCTTCTCTATTCACTCGTGGTGAAACTCAAGCACTTGTTACTGCAACGCTTGGCACACAACGTGATGCTCAAATCATCGATAGCCTAATGGGTGAGAAGAAAGACAACTTCCTTCTACACTACAACTTCCCTCCATACTGTGTAGGTGAAACTGGTTTCGTTGGTTCTCCTAAGCGTCGTGAAATTGGTCACGGTAAGCTTGCTAAACGTGGTATCCAAGCAGTAATGCCTTCTGTTGAAGAATTCCCATACACAGTTCGTGTTGTATCGGAAATCACAGAATCTAACGGTTCTTCTTCAATGGCTTCTGTATGTGGTACATCTCTAGCGCTTATGGATGCTGGTGTTCCAATCAAAGCTTCTGTTGCGGGTATCGCAATGGGTCTTGTTAAAGAAGGCGACGATTTCGTTGTTCTTTCTGACATCCTTGGCGACGAAGATCACCTAGGTGACATGGACTTTAAAGTAGCAGGTACTAACGCTGGTATCACTGCACTTCAAATGGACATCAAGATCGAAGGTATCACTAAAGAGATCATGCAAATTGCACTTAACCAAGCGCAAGGTGCACGTAAGCACATCCTTTCTGTAATGGATGAAGCTATCTCTGGTGCTCGTGAAGATATCTCTGAATTCGCTCCACGTATCCACACAATGAAAATCAGCTCTGATAAGATCAAAGATGTTATCGGTAAAGGCGGCGCAGTTATCCGTGCTCTTTGTGAAGAAACTGGTACTACAATCGAAATCGAAGACGATGGCACAATTAAGATTGCTGCTACTGAAGGCGCAGCTGCTAAAGAAGCTATCCGTCGTATCGAAGAGATCACAGCTGAAGTTGAAGTTGGCCGCATTTACCAAGGTAAAGTTGCTCGTCTAGCTGACTTCGGTGCATTCGTTACTATCCTTCCAGGTAAAGATGGTCTAGTACACATCTCTCAAATCGCTGACAAGCGCGTTGAGAAAGTGTCTGACTACCTAACTGAAGGTCAAGAAGTTCCTGTTAAGGTTCTTGAAATTGACCGTCAAGGCCGTGTACGTCTAAGCATGAAAGAAGCAGTTGAAACGCCAGCTGAAGGTGAAGCACCTGCTGCTGAGTAATTCTCAGTGTGTCGATGGTAATATCGCTTTTTAGTGATTTCTAACCTATCGTCAACAAAGCATGTTATAAAGGGGAGCATATCGCTCCCCTTTTTTATTGCGGTCATAACAGGAGTAATTATTTGTGAAATGGTTTCAAACCGCGAGTATGTGTTTACTGCTTGTACTAACAGGTTGTGCGACAACATCAGATAACGCCTCACGTTGGGTTTATCCACCGATGGCTGTGCCACTGCAACCAAGCGTTCAGCAAGAAGTTCAAATTGCACGTCTTAGTCAGTTATTACAGCGCCCAGATTTGAACGATGAAGTTCGAGCTAAGATGCTGTTTGAACGTGGTAACTACTACGATAGTGTTGGCCTGCGTGATCTCGCGCGTCTCGACTTCAACCAATCTCTTTCATTGAACCCAGCTCAACCTGATATCTTCAATCTTTTGGGTGTTTACTTTACGCAGGTAGGGGAGTTTGATGCGGCTTATGAATCTTTTGATTCTACGTTAGAGCTTGATCCTGCAAACTCTTACGCAGAAAGAAACCGTTCTATCGCGCTTTATTATGGCGAACGTTACGACTTAGCCAATGAAGAGATGATGAAGCACTACGCCGATGATCCTAGCGATCCGTTTCGCGCTCTTTGGTTGTATATTATTCAGCATGAGCTAACGCCAGAGCAAGCTAAGCTTGATTTACAAAAACGTTACGAGAGTCGCGATGAGCAGTGGGGCTGGGTGCTAGTTGCCATCATGCTTGATGACATTACAGAAGAGCAGGCTTTTAAGGCGATCTTAACCGGTACTCGTGACAACACGTTACTAGCGCAGCGTCTAACAGAGACGTACTTCTACCTGGCTAAGCGTTACCATATGCATGGTGACTACGCGAATGCGATCTCTTTGTACAAGTTGTCAGTCTCTTTCAACGTGTATGAATATGTAGAGCACCGCTACTCTTTCTTAGAGCTAAGCCGTATCTTCACCACGCTTAAAGCCGAGCACTTAGCACAAGTTAAGTTAGCTGAGGCTGAAGAAGAAGCCAGCGCTAAGTAAGCAATACATTTTGACTCCGAGAAGCCGCTGCCTGTCAGCGGTTTTTTTATGCTCTTTTTTATGATCTTCATCTCGTTTTGATTGCTTTTTATTTAAACAACACTAAAATAGTTAGCCTTACTAACTAAATGCTATTCTTTGATTGGGTGAGTATGCTAAACCAGAATTTAGAAAAGATTGAGCGTTTTGCTTCAAAGATATGGCGAACTCAGGTAAATGAAGATCCTATTTGCCAATTGAGCTTTAACGAGTATGACTATTTGAAGGTCATTCAATCCTCTCCTGAACCGATCCGATTGACTGATCTTGCGATTGAGATGCAGGTGACCAAGCCTTCAGCAACCACTATGGTTCAGAGACTAGAGAGAAAGGGGCTTGTTGAGCGTAAAGCTTCGCTCGAAGATGCGAGGTCTAAGTTGGTTGTACTGACCAGCAAAGCTGAAGTCGGCTTAGAAGAAGAAAGTAAGATCTATCAGGTCATGGCACAAATACTGGAAAGTCGTTTGTCTGAGCAAGAATCTCAGCAGCTAAACCTATTATTAAATAAAGCTTTGAAGTAAATAATTTAGATATTTAGTTAGCCTTGTTAACTAATTTTTCGAGTCATATCTTGTTGATATGCGACTCACAAATGAAAGTAGAGTAAGAAATGAGTAACTCAATTAGTCGTCAGTTTTGGCGATACACAATCCCTACCGTGGCAGCCATGTTGGTTAATGGCCTGTACCAAGTGGTGGATGGCATTTTCATTGGCCGCTATGTGGGGGCTGATGGACTTGCAGGTATCAATGTTGCGTGGCCTGTGATTGGTTCGATTCTCGGTATTGGTATGTTGGTGGGCGTGGGTACAGGTGCACTGGTCTCGATTCGCCAAGGTGAAAAAGATACTCAAGGCGCTAAGCAGATCTTAGCAACGGGCTTAACCTTGTTGTTAGCGATAACGCCTATTGTCTCCGCATTGCTGTTTTTGTTTGCTGATAACTTCTTGCTTTGGCAGGGCGCTGAAGGGCGAGTGTATGAACTTGGCTTGCAGTACTTACACATTCTGATTGGTGCTAGTGTCTTCACGCTAGGTTCGATCGCGATGCCGTTTCTACTGCGTAACGATGACAGCCCTAATTTAGCGACGATATTGATGATCGTTGGTGCTGTGATTAATATCGTACTCGATTACCTGTTTATCGCTCTGTATGGTTGGGAGTTGATGGGCGCGGCACTAGCAACAGCTATCGCACAATTTGTGGTAACGGGCTTAGGTCTGGCTTACTTCTTTTCACGTCGAGCAAATTTACGCTTACGTTGGAATGAGTTACGACTGAAGCTATCGGTTATCCCACAGATCTTCGCCATTGGTACATCAAGCTTCTTTATGTACGCTTATGGTTCGATGATGGTGGCGCTGCACAATGCGTTGTTCTCCCAATATGGCGACCAGTTGATGATTGGTGCTTACGCGATTTTGGGCTACATCGTGACGGTTTATTATCTCACGGCTGAAGGTATCGCCAATGGCATGCAACCTTTGGTGAGCTACAACCATGGTGCGCGTAACCAAGCGAACATTCGTAAGTTACTTAAGATTGCGATGCTGAGTTCGGTATTGATTGGTGTGGCGTTCGTGCTGCTTCTGAACGCATTCCCACGTGAGTTTGTATCAGTCTTTAACTCGGACGAACCTCAGTTAGTTGAGTACACAGTATTAGGTATTCGACTACACATGTTTGCATTGGCGCTTGATGGTTTCTTAGTGGTAGCGGGCGCTTATTACCAAGCGGTAAACAAGGGCAGCAAGGCGATGTTTGTAACGATAGGCAATATGCTGATCCAGTTACCTTTCTTGTACATTATGCCTAAGTTGTACGGTGTGCCGGGGATCTGGATTGCATATCCACTGTCTAATATCGCGTTGAGCGCGGTGGTAATGGTGATGCTCTACAAAGACGTAAAGAAGCTCGACGCCTCGCCGATGGAAACCGCAACGGCATAGGTCGATTTTCTTGAGACGACCTAAAAAGGTCTAGCATGTGCTAGACCTTTTTCGTTTTGAAAATCGCTTCGTTTTGAAAATAGTATTTAGATGTTTTTGACGTCTAAACCGGCAAGCTGATGCCAGTAACCATTACATTGGCGGCTTTCAATCTTCATCGGGTTTTGACCGTGTTCATTCGCTCTGAAGTTATTAATTTCAGAGAAGGTATCAACGCCGAGTGGGCTTAAGCGAACCACATCAACCAGGTCGTGCATGTTGGGTAAATCATTGACTAGGTTGTAGCAGTAGCCCGATTGGGTCTGGATACCATTAAGGTTGAATACTGATTGGCCTTCTTGGCTTTCTACTTGTAGCCCTGTTGGGTACTTGATACAGCAGGTTTCGCAATCGTCTTTAGCTTTGTTTTCTGCGCGAGCGGTAAAGCAGCGTGCTGAGTAAGCAAGCGGCAGGTAGCCGTGGCTAAACACTTCTACTTCGAACTTATTACGGATGTTCAGTTCTTCACACTGGGTCATTATGTTGCTTAGCCATTCGCGAGAAAGTTCAACCGGCATACACCAACGCGTCATACCTTGTTTCAAGAACAAGTTCAGCGTGCGTGCGTTGTAGGTGTTCACCGCAGGACCAACCACGAAAGGGATTTTGCTTTCGCTGGCCAGTTGAATTGCAGACACGTCGTTTGCTTCAATCGCGAAGTCACCGTTATCGATGTACTTCTTCATGATGTTGACTTCACTTGACGCTTCGAGCAACGCCATGGTCGACAGTACCACTTGCTTACCTGAAGCAGACAGCTCTTTAGCGATGTCCATCCAGTGTTTTGCTTTCATCTCACGACGCTTTGAACACACGGCTTCACCGAGATATATGATATCAGCAGAGCTTGATTTCGCTTGCTCATAGAAGCTTTCAACGTCTTGTTTTGGCCAAAAATAAAGTAGAGGGCCTAATGCGTATTTCATTGAGTTCTCCATTTGGCTCTATTGCCATTTACGATGATAAGCGCCAAGCGTGGTTTGTGTACCTTCCGATACATTCGCCAGTGTCGCATTCCAAGCTTGTTCTACTTGGTATTGTTCAGGATTTGCTAAGTAGCGGTCGATGGCTGCGCGCCACGTACGAGTTACTTGTTCTACATAAGCTGGGCTACGCTGACGACCTTCAATCTTCACTGAAGCAACATTGGCTGCGAAAAGCTCTGGCAGCATTGATAGCGTGTTTAGGCTGGTTGGTTCTTCAAGTGCGTGATAGCGCTTACGTTCACCGTCGATCTCTGCTTCAAAGCGGCCTTTACACAGCGTTGGGTAACCTGCGTTTTCACCTGCTTCATACTTATCGATAAGGATTTCGTTCAATCGAGATTCGAGGCCTGTTTCTGTTTCTTGCCAGCGAACGTATTTCGCCGGAGAACAAGCACCAACGGTATTGGGTGATTCGCCTGTCATGTATGAAGAGAGGTAACAACGGCCTTCTGCCATGATACACAAGCTACCAAAAGCGAATACTTCAAGGTCAACGTCAGAAGTGATATTACGAGAAAGCTGTTTGACCTGATGAATCGATAATACACGCGGCAGTACCACACGCTTAACGTTGAAGTTTTTATGGTAGAAGTCGATAGCAGCGGCATTGGTCGCTGATGCTTGTACCGATAGATGCAGTTCTAGATCTGGATATTTGTTTGCTGCGTACTCAAGCACCGCGATGTCTGCGATGATCAGTGCATCGACACCTAGCGCAGCAGCGTTGTCTACGGCATTGGTCCAACGGTCGAAGCCATTTGGGTGAGCAAACGTGTTTAGGGCAACATGAATTTTCTTGTTGTGGTCATGCACATACTGTACAGCACGATCGAGCTTTTTACCCGCAAAGTTTAGGCCTGCAAAGTGTCGGGCATTGGTATCGTCTTTGAATCCGATATAGACAGCATCCGCACCACAATCAATAGCGGTTTTCAAAGCAGGTAAGTTACCCGCTGGGCATAAGAGTTCCATTTGCTCACTACCAGTAGAATTGAGTTGAAGCGAGCATTTTATGAAGAATTGTGAATGACGGAATTGATGTAAGGCAGGTTTAGATGGATAAATCTGCTTTTACTCCGTTTGAGGTACTGACGAGTGACCGTTTTACATGTTGGCTTGGTTTAAATATGAGGTACTTGAATCGGTTAGTTAGTTCTTATGACGGCGGTTTTGGGCAAACAACTCTTCGACATCTTGTTTTGGTTGCGGACGGTAGAAGTGGAAGCCTTGAATCGAACTACAGTTGAGGTTAGACAGTAGAGTCGCTTGCTCACTGGTTTCGACACCTTCTGCAACCACGGTCAAATCGAGAGATTTACCCAGGTTGATGATGTTTTCAATTACGGTGATTTGCTTTGGTAGGGTATCGATATCAGAGATGAAAGCACGGTCTATCTTAAGCTCATCAATTGGGAAGCGAGCAAGGTAAGACAGTGAAGAGTAGCCGGTACCGAAATCATCAATGGAGAGAGCAAAGCCAAGTTTCTTGATGGCGTTAAGCATTTGAAGTGTGTGTTCACTATCACTCATCACCGCGCTTTCCGTTAGCTCAAATGTAATCGCACTTGGGTCTAGTTCTGTCGAACGCAGCAGTTTTTCCATGTAATCAATCAGTTTCGGGTTCCCAAACTGTTCAGGAGAAAGGTTGATTGCCACACGGCCAGGTAGGATCCCCTGCATCTTCCAGCGTTTAACTGTTGCGAATACTTCACGCATCACCACACGACCAAGCTGCTCGATAAGACCTGCACGTTCTGCAACTGGGATGAAAGCAGCAGGGCTGATGTAGCCTTCGACAGGGTGTTTCCAACGAACTAGAGCTTCTGCTCCGTTGATGGTGAAATCACGGGCATTTACTTTTGGTTGGTACCAAACCTCGAGTCCATTTTGTTGCAGCGCTTTCTGAAGCTCAATCTCCAGCCACAGTCGCATACGCGCTTCTTTGTTCATCTGTTCGTTGAACTTGATCAAGCGGTTGCGACCACGATCTTTCGCTTCATACATTGCTGTGTCTGCATTTTGCAACAAGATACGAGCATCAGTACCATCTTGAGGGAAGTTCACGCTACCAATCGAGCAGGCCAAGCGTTTACTGAAGTGGTGAAGATCGAAGGGTTGATTGATCAGGGAGATGATCTTTTCAGCGAGCATTTCAGGTGTTCGCTGATGTTCAGGTTCTGGCAGGATAATACCAAACTCATCCCCGCCTAAATGCCCAATCACAGCCTTACGGGGCAGTAAGCGTTTAAGGCGTGAAGCGACCTCTTTAATCACCTTGTCACCGATGTGATGACCAAGTGAATCATTGATATTCTTAAAGTTATCAATGTCTAAGTAGAGCATCACCACTGGCGTATCGTTGTGAATGAACTGCTCAAGACGCTTTGTAAACCCAACTCGGTTATAGAGCTTAGTCAGTGCGTCGATGTAGGCATCTTCACTGTTTGCCGGTGTATATTGTTTTGCGGTTTCTTGTGCGTCTTGGATAAGCACCAACTGAGTATTACTTCCAAGAACAGTGGTGGAGTCGATGTTGAGCTGAACCTTACGTTCAAAGCCGCATCGGGCACCCGTTAAGCAAACCAAACCAGACTCAGAAATAATAGAAGTGAGGTTATTATTGAAAACTGTTTTGGTTTGTTCATCGATAAATAGGCGTCCCAATTCTTCGCCAATTAACTCTGTGGTTGAGTTAAAGCCAAGCAAGCGAGCTGCTGCTGGGTTGGATGACAAGATGTAGTCACTTTCAACGAGCAGTAATCCGTCTGGGAGTAGTTGAGATAGCTTGTGGAATTTAGCTTCGGATTCTTCTAAAGAACGGACAAGTACTTGGTTTTCTGATGTGTCGAAGGCGTGAAAGACGATGTAGTCGGTTTTTTTGCCATTGGTAAGCGGAGATAGGCTGAAATGAAGGCTGGTATCGAGGTCAGTTTCGTTAAGGGTGACTTCGGCCTCAATCGTTTCGCCACTGAATGCACGCTCATAGTAAGGCTTAAGATGTTGGTAAAATTGTTCGCCCAATGTTTGGCGGTCATTCATGCCTGCAAGCTCTGTTTGACTCAAACCAGCAATATCGCAGTAACGCTCATTCACCATAAAATAGTTATGTTGAGCATCAAGTACTGCAAAAAAGAACGGACTATTTGCAGTTAGCTGGGTAAACCAATGTTGTAGTTGCTGGGGAGGCATCAAAGTACTACCAATTCTCCAAGAGCTTGAATATTCACTATCGATAAATATTTATTACTTTTTGTGTGGCTATCGATATTTACCTGTGAGTGCAGCGATCCGCTGTAATTCTCATTACCTGAGTTACTATAACTGTGATTTTCAGGATATTAAAGGTCGAGCATCAAACAGAAGTTAATTTGATACATAACAGTAACTGAGATCTTAACATCATCTATGATGCATTCCATATTATTGACAAAGTTACGGATAAGTCACGTGATAAACAAGATTCGCACTCAACTAGTTCAAAATGCCGCATCAATTTTGCGATCTCCAGTCCAGTTATTGCCTAAAACAGTACAAAAAAGAGCCTTGTTGGAGGCGCTTAAGAATGTCTTTAAGGAAGCTTTAGAGGACGGTGACTTTGAGTTCTTAGAAGATAAGTGGCTTAAAGTCTCAATAAAAGATATGGGGTTAAGTTGGTGTATTAGTTACAAAAATGAGCAACTAGTTGTAGCTGATAAAGAGGTGGCTGAAGATGTAAGCTTTAGCGGGAATCTTAATGACCTTGTGTTGATTGCGGGGCGTAAAGAAGATCCAGATACGCTTTTCTTCCAACGTAGACTGTCTATTGAAGGCGATACCGAGCTTGGTTTAGAAGTCAAAAACTTGATGGATAGCGTAGATTTGGACTTATTGCCGACTCCTATGAAAACTTTGTTAAATCAATTAGCTGATTTTGTGCAGAAGGGAGTACAATCCCCAGATACACAAAGTGAGGTAATGAATGCTTATTCGAACTGAAGCACCGGCAGATATACTTGTCATTGATCGTTTATTGAAATCTGTTTTTGAAACAGATGCAGAAGCTAATTTGGTTATGAGCCTGCGTGAGAATAGTCATTTAACGCTATCGCTGGTGGCTTGTTCTGACGAAGGCGAGGTGGTTGGTCACCTGATGTTTAGCCCTATCACGCTTAAAGGTGACGATCACAATTGGCAGGGGCTTGCACCGCTTGCTGTGAAAGAAGAGTTCCGCAACCAAGGCATTGCTAAATCACTGGTTGAAGATGCTTTCTCTACTTTGGTTGATTTTGATTACCCAGCCTGTGTTGTGCTTGGTGATCCTGCCTATTACGGCCGCTTTGGTTTCAAGGCTGCGAGTGAGTTTGGTTTGAGCTGCACTTGGAATGTGCCAGAGGGGGCCTTTCAAGCTATCGAGTTAGTTGAAGGTGCGCTTGCTGGGCATTCTGGTGAGATTGCTTACAGTCCTGAGTTCAATGACTTATAAGCCCATTTCCCACGCAATATGATGCAAACTGATTTAGTCTAAATAAAGGAGCTTGATGCTCCTTTATTTTTTGTTAGTATCAGCCCAACTCTGATGAGCTCGTTTTTAACTTCGCTCTAATAAATCGCCCACTATAAACCTAAGGTTACACCGCTAGATATGTCACAAACACACGCACAATACCTGCAAGAGATGGGCATTAGCCAATGGGAGCTTAGCCACCCAGAGCGTTTAGCGGGTTATGAATCTGAATTGATGCCACTCTCAAATGACTGCAAGCTACTGTTGGTTTCGCCTGAAAAGCCTCAGGAAGATCTCGCCGTGATGTTTGAACGAGTACTCAAAAGTATCAAGCTCGACTTATCTCAAGCTTTACACCTTCAACCGCAACACTTGTCTACTGTGGATTTAGGTTCGGTTGAGTGGGTATGGTTTGCTGGTTGCGAGTCGCCTCAAGAGCTGAAGGCTAAAACACTTCAATCGCCATTACTGTCTGACATTAACGGTAACAACCAACACCGCCGAGACTTATGGCAACAAATTTGTGCTTATGACTAATCAATTTTTACCGACTTCACAACAACACCTAGATGCCATTTGGAAGATAGAGCAGGCCGCGCATTCTCATCCATGGTCTGAAACCATGATTCGAGATCTTGAGAGTCGAGGCGCTTGTCATCATGTTCTTGAAGTCGATGGGCAAGTGGTCGGGTACTTCTTCGCGCAAAACATTGTTGGTGAAGTCACGTTACTTAATATAGCGGTAGACCCAAGCCAGCAAGGCAAAGGGTATGGTAAAGCGTTGACTGAACATTTCCTTGGTATGTGCGAACAAGCTGACGCGGAAAGCGCTTGGCTAGAAGTTCGCGAAAGTAATGTGAATGCGTTTAATCTTTACGAAAAGGCCGGTTTTAATGAAGTTGATCGCCGTCGTAACTATTATCCAACCAAGCAAGGCAACGAAGACGCCATTATTATGAGCTATCTTTTTATGTCTTTTAGCTAAGCAGAGAATACGCGAAAAATAGGGTGTAAACTGACCCTTTAGAAAGTGACAAGCTTTCTGTATAATCCGCACACAGAATTCAAGGGCAAGTATTATCTACTTGCCCTTTTTACGCTTTAGATCAGCAAAGGGCGACTATGTCTTTCCAACAAGAAGTGAGCAAACGTAGAACGTTTGCGATTATCTCTCACCCGGATGCGGGTAAAACCACGATTACTGAAAAAGTTCTTTTATTTGGAAACGCGATTCAAAAAGCGGGTACCGTAAAAGGCCGTGGCTCTAACCAGCACGCTAAATCTGACTGGATGGAGATGGAAAAAGAACGTGGTATCTCGGTAACTACGTCGGTAATGCAATTCCCATACAATGATTGCCTAGTAAACCTACTAGATACTCCAGGACACGAAGATTTCTCGGAAGATACGTACCGTACGCTAACAGCGGTTGACTCTTGTTTGATGGTTATCGATGCTGCGAAAGGTGTCGAGGATCGTACTCGTAAACTAATGGAAGTAACACGTCTGCGTGATACACCAATCGTAACGTTTATGAACAAACTTGACCGTGACGTTCGTGACCCAATGGAAGTGCTTGATGAAGTTGAGAGCGAGCTAGGTATGGCTTGTGCTCCTATCTCATGGCCAATTGGTTGTGGTAAAGAGTTTAAAGGTGTTTACCATATTCACCGTGATGAAACGATCTTGTACGAATCTGGCCACGGCCACGAGATCCAAGAAGTTCGCATCATCAAAGGTTTAGATAACCCTGATCTAGATCAAGCGGTAGGTGCTGATCTAGCGGAAAGCGTACGTGAAGAGCTAGAGCTTGTTATTGGTGCTTGTCCTGAGTTTGACCACGACCTGTTCCTTGCTGGTGAGCTAACGCCGGTTTACTTCGGTACCGCATTAGGTAACTTCGGTGTTGACCACATGCTTGATGGTCTAACGAAATGGGCACCTGCTCCTCAAACGCGTCAAGCGAACGAGCGTGATGTTGAAGCGACAGAAGAGAAGTTCTCTGGTTTCGTCTTTAAGATCCAAGCAAACATGGACCCTAAACACCGTGACCGTATCGCATTCATGCGTATCGTATCGGGTACTTACAACCAAGGTATGAAGATGAATCATGTTCGTACAGGTAAAAGTGTAAGTATCTCTGATGCGGTAACCTTCATGGCGGGTGACCGTGCACGTGCTGAAAAAGCTTACGCGGGCGATATTATCGGTCTGCATAACCATGGCACAATCCAGATTGGTGATACCTTCACTCAAGGTGAGAGCCTTAAGTTCGCTGGTATTCCTAACTTCGCGCCTGAGCTATTCCGTCGTATTCGCCTACGTGATCCACTGAAGCAGAAGCAGCTTCTAAAAGGCTTAGTTCAGCTTTCAGAAGAGGGCGCGGTACAAGTATTCCGTCCTATGCAGAACAACGACCTGATCGTTGGTGCAGTTGGTGTACTTCAGTTCGACGTGGTTGTAGCGCGCTTGAAAGCGGAATACAACGTAGAAGCTATCTACGAAGGTGTTAACGTTGCAACAGCTCGTTGGGTTGAATGTGATGACGCTAAGAAACTAGAAGAATTCAAACGTAAGAACCAATCTAACCTTGCGCTAGATGGCGGTGACAACCTGTCTTACATCGCACCAACTTTGGTGAACTTGAATCTAGCTTCTGAACGTTTCCCTGACGTTCAATTCCGAGCGACGCGCGAGCACTAATTACTCCGCGCTCTATTCGAGTTAAACAAAAACGTCTATTGTTCTGCAATAGGCGTTTTTTAATGCGTTTTATTTAAGGTTCAAAAGCTGAGGTTAAAGGCAAGTATGTTGGGTTGGATAAAAACTTGGATTAAGAAATACGATAAGTGGTGTGAAGAGCTTGGCTTAACGCCTGAAAATAAGCGTAGCTGTGTACCTTATCGTCGTGACCTTCAAGGCCAGAAAGCAGAGAATGGAAAATATGACACAGCAAATAAGTGACTTTCCGCTGTTTGATACTCATTGCCATGCGGATTTTGAGGCGTTTGAGCAACATATTGTAATTGATCAGGGAACTACACTTGATCAAAGTATTGATCGCTACCTTGAAGAAGCGAAACAAGCCCAAGTTGAGAAAATACTCATCCCTTCTATAGGCGAAAATAACTGGCGTAAGCTTGAAAAAATTGCGCAATCCTACCCGAATGTTTATTACGCGCTAGGCTTCCATCCTTACTTTTTAGAGCAAGCGGATGAGGTGCAATTTGAAGAACTTCGCCAATTACTCTCTTCAAAAAACAGCCAATGTGTCGCGATAGGTGAGTGCGGACTCGACTTCTTTGTGGGCGTCGAAAGGGAAAAACAAGAGCGTTTTTTTGTCCAGCAAATGGAGCTAGCTAAGACCTTTGAGTTGCCTTTAATCATCCATGAACGGAAGTCTTACAACCGACTGATCGAGTTAATAAAGCAGCATAATTTTACTTTTGGTGGGGTGATTCACGGTTTTTCAGGGAGTGAACAGCAAGCTTTAGCGTGGATCAAGCTCGGTTTCTATATTGGCGTCGGTGGAACGATAACTTACCCAAGAGCGCAAAAAACACGCACAACTATCGCAAAATTGCCCCTTGAATGCTTGGTATTGGAAACGGATGCTCCGGACATGCCCATGTCTGGAAATCAAGGAAATGTTAATCATTCCAAATATTTAGTTACGATCTTAAATGAACTTTTTTTGCTTAGAAAAGAGCCAAAGCAATCGATTGCAGCGCAAGTTTGGCAAAATAGCCATCGCGCATTCGGTATATGTGAATAAAATCGAAGGTTTTTGTTTATCGTTTGCGTAAATTGCACTGGTCTTGTGATTTGGCTCACATTTGCGTGTGAATGGTACATGAATCTTGTACGAAAGTGTGAGGACAGCATTACTTTATTAGTGGTCGCATGAGTATAATTGCCTCCGCTTTATAGCCCCATTTTGTAACACGCCAATAAATAACTAATAAGGAAGTCATAAACTATGAGCCTGTTTATGAGCCTAGTCGGAATGGTTGCACTGATCGCAATCGCAGTACTACTATCTGACAACCGCAAAGCTATTAATCTAAGAACAGTGGGTGGCGCTTTCGCTATCCAATTCGCACTTGGTGCATTCGTACTTTACATCCCTTGGGGTCGTGATCTACTTGCAGGTTTCTCTGCTGGTGTAGCAAACGTGATCGACTACGGTAAAGACGGTACTGGTTTCCTATTCGGCAGCCTAGTTAACTTCTCAGTTGACGGTATCGGTTTCATCTTTGCTTTCCAAGTACTACCAACTCTGATTTTCTTCTCTGCACTTATCTCTGTACTTTACTACATTGGTGTAATGCAAATTGTAATCAAAGTTCTAGGTGGTGGTCTTCAGAAAGCTCTAGGTACTTCTCGCGCCGAGTCTATGTCTGCAGCAGCAAACATCTTCGTTGGTCAAACAGAAGCACCTCTAGTTGTTCGTCCATTTGTTCCTAAAATGACTAACTCTGAACTATTCGCAGTAATGTGTGGTGGTTTGGCTTCTGTAGCTGGTGGTGTACTAGCAGGTTACGCATCTATGGGTGTACCTCTAGAGTACCTAGTTGCAGCGTCATTCATGGCAGCACCTGGTGGTCTACTATTCGCTAAAATCATCAAGCCTGAAACAGATACGCCAGACGACAACATCGCTGACGAAATGGACGGTGGCGATGACAAACCAGCTAACGTTATCGACGCAGCAGCAGGTGGCGCATCAGTTGGTCTACAACTAGCTCTTAACGTTGGTGCAATGCTACTAGCATTCATCGGTCTAATTGCTCTAATCAACGGTATCCTAGGTGGCATCGGTGGTTGGTTCGGTATGGAAAACCTAACTCTAGAACTTCTTCTAGGTTGGATCTTCGCACCGCTAGCATTCATCATTGGTGTTCCATGGGAAGAAGCAACTATCGCTGGTTCTTTCATTGGTCAGAAGACAGTTGTTAACGAATTCGTTGCATACCTAAACTTCGTACCATACGTTGGTGAAAATGCTCAAGTTGTTGCAGCAACTGGTCAAGTGATGTCTGAGAAGACTCAAGCTATCATCGCATTCGCACTATGTGGTTTCGCAAACCTTTCTTCAATTGCGATTCTTCTTGGTGGTCTAGGTGGTATTGCACCAGCTCGTCGTCACGACATCGCTCGTATGGGTGTTAAAGCGGTTATTGCTGGTACTCTATCTAACCTGATGGCAGCAACAATTGCTGGCTTCTTCCTATCTTTCTAATCAAGTAGATTTAGATATATAGACGCCATAATAATATCGCCCCGTAGCAAGAAATTGCTGCGGGGCTTTTTTGTTTTTAGGCCTAGTGATTTTTAGTATGAGCACGAGCGATGCTGGGATTCAATAATGGGTCTAGAATGTTTTTTTGAGATACAAACCGTTTGCGTTCTAAGGAGCACTACAATTTATTGATGGATACCTATAATGTATAAGCTAAAGGGATAGGATGTCTCTGTTGGCAAGAAAGTGACCGCTTGGATTCATCCAAAGGTTATTCTTCTGGGATTAAGCCAAACTTAGCGATACGCTATAGATGTTAGACACAACATGACTGATTTGTTGTGCCATAGACCAAACTGGTACTGTGCGGTGACAAGGATTGCAATTGGTAGCGAAAGTTATCAAGTCTTCAAGGAACCAAGTCCGTTCATTTGTGACTACTGAGCATTACTAAAATATCCATCTATACTGGATGGATGGCGAAGTAGTTAACTATTTGAATATATTGATCGGAGATAGAAATGAGCGATTTAAAAGCAGCAGCTCTACGTGCACTTAAACTTATGGACCTAACTACGCTAAATGATGACGATACTACTGAGAAAGTAGTGGCGCTTTGTCATGACGCGAAGACTGCAGTAGGCAACACAGCTGCAATCTGTATTTACCCTCGCTTTATCCCAGCAGCTAAGAAAGCGTTGCGTGAGCAAGGTACTCCAGAAGTACGCATTGCGACTGTAACTAACTTCCCTCATGGTAATGACGACATCGAAATTGCTGTTGCAGAAACAAAAGCAGCGGTAGCGTACGGCGCAGACGAAGTTGACGTAGTATTCCCATACCGTGCTCTTATTGCTGGCAACGAAGAAGTTGGCTTTGAGCTAGTTAAACAGTGTAAAGCAGCTTGTGGTGACATCACGCTTAAAGTGATCATCGAAACAGGTGAATTGAAA
This sequence comes from Vibrio sp. 10N.286.48.B8, assembly GCF_003050085.1. NCBI lineage: Bacteria > Pseudomonadati > Pseudomonadota > Gammaproteobacteria > Vibrionales > Vibrionaceae > Vibrio > Vibrio sp. 10N.286.48.B8. Next base: position 129,300 of record NZ_PIGD01000002.1, read on the forward strand.
GAAGAAGCTCTGATCAAGAAAGCTTCTCAAATCTGTATCGAAGCAGGTGCAGACTTCATCAAAACTTCAACAGGTAAAGTGCCAGTAAACGCGACTCCAGAATACGCGCGCATGATGCTTGAAGTTATCCGTGACATGGGCGTTGCTAAAACAGTTGGTTTCAAACCTGCTGGTGGCGTACGTACTGCTGAAGATGCAGCACTATACCTAGCAATGGCTGATGAGCTTCTAGGCGCTGAGTGGGCAGACAACATGCACTACCGTTTTGGTGCTTCAAGCCTACTAACTAACCTTCTTAATACATTAGAAGTGACAGACCAGACTGCTGATCCAGCAGCATACTAATTTACTCGTCATATTTGACGCCGCAGCGTTGTTGACTGCGTAAGTTCCTCCTAATCACATAGAGCCTCTATGCTCATAGGAATGAACTCACTGGTCGCCTAACTGCAACGCCAAATATTTAGAGTATTGAACATAATAAGTCTGTTTGATGGAGTGACGTTAAGTCACTCCATATTACCTCTTTCCCTACAAACCATACTCACTAGAGTTTGGGAGGCACTAATGTATCTACCTCAAGAAATTATTCGCAGAAAACGTGATAACGAAGTACTGACCACAGAAGAAATTAACTTCTTCATTCAAGGCGTAGCTAAGAACACGGTTTCTGAAGGCCAAATTGCAGCATTTGCAATGGCTATCTTTTTTAATGAAATGACAATGCCAGAACGTATCGCACTAACTTGTGCAATGCGTGATTCAGGTATGGTGATTGACTGGAGCCACATGAACTTTGATGGCCCAATCGTTGATAAACACTCTACTGGTGGTGTTGGTGACGTAACTTCTCTGATGCTTGGCCCTATGGTGGCAGCATGTGGTGGTTTCGTTCCAATGATCTCTGGTCGTGGTTTAGGCCACACTGGCGGTACGCTAGACAAGCTAGAATCTATCCCGGGTTACAACATTACACCAACCAACGAAGTGTTCGGTGAAGTAACGAAAGATGCTGGCGTGGCTATCATCGGTCAAACAGGCGATCTAGCTCCTGCTGACAAGCGTGTTTACGCAACTCGTGATATCACAGCAACCGTAGATAACATCTCGCTAATTACGGCTTCAATCCTATCTAAGAAACTGGCCGCTGGCCTTGATTCTCTAGTGATGGATGTAAAAGTAGGTTCAGGCGCTTTCATGCCGACTTACGAAGCGTCAGAAGAGCTAGCGAAATCTATCGTTGCAGTAGCAAACGGTGCAGGTACTAAAACAACAGCAATTCTAACGGACATGAACCAAGTTCTAGCTTCTTCAGCGGGTAACGCAGTAGAGGTTCGTGAAGCGGTTCAATTCTTAACGGGTGAATACCGAAACCCACGTTTGCTAGAAATTACGATGGCATCGTGTGCTGAAATGCTGGTGTTGGGTAACCTTGCAAAAGATTCAGACGAAGCGCGCGAAAAACTGATGGCAGTACTGGATAACGGTAAAGCAGCAGAGTGCTTTGGTAAGATGGTAGCGGGCCTTGGTGGCCCAGCAGATTTCGTAGCGAACTACGATAACTACCTAGAAAAAGCAGAAATTGTTAAGCCAGTGTACGCGCTAGAAAGCGGTGTAGTATCAGCAATGGATACTCGTGCAATTGGTATGGCTGTAGTTGGTATGGGCGGTGGTCGCCGCGTAGCAACTGACAGCATTGATTACGCAGTCGGTTTTGATCACTTCATTCGTCTTGGTGAAGTAGCAAGTGAAGATAAACCATTAGCAATGATTCATGCTCGCAACGAACAACAGTGGCAAGAAGCTGCAACAGCATTACAAAATGCAATCACTGTGGGCGGAGAATATACAGCAACGCCAGACGTTTACCGTCAGATTCGTTCTGAAGACGTGTAAATAACAGGTATCGGCATACCTCGTGTATGCCGATAAACAGAGTTCTGGTGCAAAGAGCAATAAGTTGGTGAAGAAAATGAAAAGAGCATTTATTTTAGTTTTAGATTCATTCGGTATCGGTGAAACAGCGGATGCAGATAAATTCGGTGATGTAGGTTCTGACACTATGGGTCACATCGCAGATCATTGTGACCAAGGTCTTGCCGACAATGCAGATCGTAAAGGTCCTCTGACGCTACCAAACCTGTCTAAGCTAGGCTTAGCAATGGCTCATAAAGAGTCTACAGGTCGTTTTGCTCCTGGTATGGATGCAGACGCTGAAATCATCGGCGCTTACGGTCACGCTGCTGAACTGTCTTCTGGTAAAGATACGCCATCAGGTCACTGGGAAATCGCTGGTGTACCAGTATTGTTTGACTGGGGCTATTTCACCGACAAAGAGAACAGCTTTCCAAAAGAGCTGACTGACCGCATCCTTGAGCGTGCAGGCCTGTCTGGTTTCTTAGGTAACTGCCACTCATCTGGCACGGAAATCCTAGATAACCTAGGTGAAGAGCACATGAAGACTGGCCTGCCAATCTTCTACACTTCTGCGGACTCTGTTTTCCAGATCGCTTGTCACGAAGAGACATTCGGCCTGCAAAACCTATTAGACCTTTGTCAGATTGCTCGTGAAGAGCTAGAAGACTACAACATTGGTCGTGTTATTGCTCGTCCGTTCATTGGCCCAGGTAAAGGTCAATTCGAACGTACTGGTAACCGTCGTGACCTTTCTGTTGAGCCTCCTGCAGCCACCATTCTTCAGAAGTTGGTTGATGAGAAGGGCGGTAACGTTCACTCAATCGGTAAGATCTCTGATATCTACGCGGGTTGTGGCATCACTCAGAAAACCAAAGCAACAGGTATCCCTGCGCTATTTGAAGCAACCAAAGAAGCGATCAATGAAGCAGGCGACAACACTATCGTGTTCACTAACTTCGTTGATTTCGACTCAGCTTACGGCCACCGCCGTGATGTTGCTGGTTACGCAGCGGCACTTGAGTACTTCGATGGTCGCATCAATGAAATCATCGATATGATGAAAGAAGACGATGTACTTATCCTAACGGCAGACCACGGTTGTGATCCGACATGGCCAGGTACTGACCATACTCGTGAACACATCCCTGTGATTGTTTACGGTCAGAAGGTTCCAGCCGGTTCTTTAGGCCGTCGCGATACGTTCGCTGATATCGGTCAAAGCTTAGCGTCTTACTTTGGTACATCGCCAATGGGACACGGTACAAGCTTTCTATAATAGTTAACGAAGAGAGAGGGAAACCTCTCTCTTCTTTTTTTGTTTTGAGATTAAGGATATTTTCAATGGCTACTCCACATATTAATGCTGAAATGGGTGATTTCGCTGACGTAGTTTTAATGCCAGGCGACCCGCTACGTGCTAAATACATCGCTGAAACCTTCTTAGAAGAAGTGGTTCAAGTGTGCGACGTTCGCAACATGTTTGGTTACACCGGTACTTACAAAGGTCGTAAGGTTTCGGTAATGGGACATGGTATGGGCATTCCATCTTGTTCTATTTACGCGACTGAGCTAATCAAAGATTTTGGTGTGAAAAAGATCATTCGTGTGGGTAGTTGTGGTGCAGTGAGCGAAGATATCAAAGTGCGTGATGTGGTTATTGGCATGGGCGCATGTACTGACTCAAAAGTGAACCGTATTCGCTTTAAAGGTCACGACTTCGCAGCTATCGCAGACTACAAAATGGTACGTGCGGCAGAAGATGCAGCAAAAGTACGTGGTGTTGATGTAAAAGTTGGCAACCTGTTCTCGGCTGAGTTGTTCTACACGCCAGATCCAGAGATGTTCGAAGTGATGGACAAATATGGCATTGTTGGCGTAGAGATGGAAGCGGCTGGCATCTATGGCGTATGTGCTGAATACGGTGCGAAAGCGCTAACGATTTGTACTGTTTCTGACCACATCAAGACTGGTGAGCAAACTACATCAGATGAACGTCAAACGACTTTCAACGACATGATGGTTATCGCACTAGACTCTGTGTTGCTTGGTGACCAAGAATAATCTTGATTTGTCTTAGCTTGATAAGTGAACAGATAACAAAAAACCCCGTTGCTGCCTGAGCGTCGGGGCTTTTTATTGGATAAGTTAAACGCGATGTTTATGAGCTTACATTCTTCAACAATAAGTTCTCACCAGACTTGGTTGGCCTTCTGCGAATCAGCATAATGAACAACACGCCACTCACAAACCCCATCAACACCATACCGATCATGTAGCGATCACTTTTTCGATAATGGTGATCAGAAATTGCCGTCATCTTACCTGTTTCAAAAGTCACTCGAATAAAGCCGATGATCGTTTTCTCCGGTGAATAAATAGGTTCAACTAATTGTTGTCTGCCGATACTTGCTGTTGAAAGTGGCGTATCTAAGCCAAGAACCTCGCGCACCGAGAGCGCTTTTTCACTCGAAGCCAGTCGAATACCCTCTGCATCATAGATGGTGGTATCGAACACCAGTCGGTCTTGAGACAGCTGATTAGTAAGATCAAGTAATCGCTCTTGGTCTTGTTGCGTGATCATCTTGCTGGCTGAAAGTGATGCCTGAGAGATAAGCAGCTTGGTAAGAGTTTCCAACTGTTTTGCTTGGATCTTCTCGTTACCTTTACTGATCACGACCGTATTTTTAATCGTTACAACGAACATGGTAGCCAACAAAATGAGGGCTAGCATTCGTAAAGCGTTACGTATTGAGAACAATGATTCATTCATGTTTCACGAAGCCTGAAATAAACAAATGTTATGATTAAGACATATTGAGACTTGCGTTTTCAAATTGCAATAGGTTAACGTTTAGCATAGTTAATTAGGAATCATACACATGGACGCTCAGAAATATCTGCCGATAAAAAGGCATACGACATTATTAACTCGACTCCCCGAGACTCGTTTCGCTTCTCAACTCGCTAAATCCAAGGCCAATTGGATTGTGTTTGGTGAGTACTTATCTCCACAATCTTTCGATGACATCGACTTTTTCACTGGCACTTACAACACCATCCTCGATACGTGGAAGGTTGGGCATTATGAAGTGGCTTTGATGTCAGGCAATCTAACGCCAGCACACGAAGAAATCCTCCAAGCGCTAAAGCTTGATTATGCTTGCCTTAGCGAGGTCCCAGACTTATCTAAGCCAGGTTTGATCGTGATGGATATGGATTCCACAGCGATTCAAATTGAATGCATCGATGAGATTGCCAAGCTAGCTGGAGTGGGAGAGTTAGTCTCTGAAATCACAGAACGAGCAATGCAAGGCGAGCTCGACTTTGAACAGAGCCTACGCCAGCGAGTAGGAGCACTGAAAGGTGCGGATGAATCGATATTAGAGCAAGTGCGTCAGTCATTGCCATTCATGCCAGACTTGGTCGGGCTGGTGAATACTCTAAATAAGCTTGGCTGGAAAACGGCGATTGCATCAGGCGGTTTTACTTACTTCTCTGACTACCTGAAAGATACCCTTGATCTAGACCATGCTCAATCAAACACGCTTGAGATCGTCAACGGTAAGTTGACGGGTGAAGTCTTAGGCGATGTTGTTTCGGCGCAGACCAAAGCGGATATCTTGGTAGAGTTGGCTGAAGAGTACGAATTGGAACTACATAATACCGTTGCCGTTGGTGATGGTGCCAATGACTTGGTGATGATGGGCTCTGCAGGTTTAGGCATTGCCTACCACGCAAAACCAAAAGTAGAGCAGCAAGCTCAAACTGCTGTTCGTTACGCAGGTTTAGGCGGTGTGCTGTGTATCTTGTCGGGTGTATTGGCTAAGCAACAGAAGATCAGCTGGCAAGCGAAACCTTAGGGGCTCTACCTAAGTGCTATTGGCGATGTATCTTATTTAGCAATAGTGGCTCAGACACAAAAAAAGCAGGCTATCAGCCTGCTTTTTCAATTTTCATGCTTAAGTTAATACGCCACTCGAGGCTAGCGTGTTAGCTCCAATCGAATCAGCACTTCATCGGTAATGTCCTCTATCTCGCCATAACCGATAAACGCCGTCACCTCATTCTCTAGCTTCTTAGCTTGATGCATACTGATGCGTGAAAGCTCTTCTAAATCCGACTGGAATAAACTCGTTAGCGGATTAAAGATAGGTGCCGTGGTGACTCGCAATACATACACATCACCTAAGTGCTGCGCTTTCTTGATGAATAAGATGCGTTCCTTTGCTGAGGCGAAGTCTTTGACCAACTTGGTGTGTACCGACTGGATTTTGTCGCCAAACTTCACTGCAGCAATGTACACGTCATGATGCTTAGGCTCCGCACCTTCAATTCTTTTTAGTGGCTCAGCCAACAGTGAGTTGGTGTGACCCTTGAAGATTGGCTCGAGTGAGAACTTTTGGTTGTGACCAAGTTTAGCAAGTAACGTTAGATGCTTATTCAGTGGGAAATTCACACCAATGATCTTACAGCGCAGCGTTGAACTTGGCTTATCAATGAATATTGGGTTACTGACCATCTTGCTCAACAAAATGTTGTGCAGTGATTCGAGTAGCGAATGTGTTGGCAGTATCTCTTGCTTCTTAATCAGCTTACTTTGGTTTTGATCGATAAGCCCATTAAGGAAAGCGATAGTACGCATCGTCTTCGCGTTCTCAGCAATAACCAGCTGTACGTTGCGGCCATTCGGGCTCACTCGGATCACATGGTAAGGCACGGTGCTCAATGGCAGGTTCTTGTCATAGAGCTGCAGTTCATTGAAGTTCACCAATACCGGATCATTAATCTTGAGGACCATTGGGTGTTCAAGGTTAATGCTCAGTCCACGCTTCGAGATATCTAAAGTGTGTCCGCTTGCCGCAGCGCCATCTTGTGACGTAAGTTGTAACGGTGATTTAAATTGGTATCTCGGTTCTTTACGGCGAGTCTGAGAATCAAAGTAGATACTTTGAATATTCCCAACCACAGTGCGTGGGTGACGAAAGCGGTTCAGTTCACTGCTTGGAATACGTGGCTTTTCACTTAACAGATAATCAGCCGCACTTTCGTGATCGCCAATTTCTTGCAAGATACCGCAATGCGTCAGTTGCGCTGAGCTTTGAGCCAGAGTATCCGAGTGTTTGGCTAACGCTTGTTGTTCGGTGTCTGAAAGTTCGAAAACTGAGAACTTGAACGCCTTCCAACTTTTACGTTTACCGCCAATGTGCCAAAACAGTTGTCTTTGTTCGCGAGAGGCTTCAGGTAGCATCATTGAATAGAACAAGGTCTTGTTTTGGTGTTCATGGGTAAAAGAGTAGATAACGTTACTGGTTCCCTTCACTCCTGGTTTCGCCAGCAGGTTCATACGTTGCTCGTTGAACAGGGTGCCCAGCGCTTGTTGATTTCGCTCGTCGTGCCAGTATTGCCACAACGGATGGTTGTTATCCGTCAGTAGGGCAAGCTTTAGTTCACTGCCGCTGAAGAACAGCGGAAGGTTACAAGTATGCTTTAGATAGGTGTGTTCGATTCCTCGCGTACGAGTTCGAATGATCCTATCTTGGTTCTCATGGCTGGTTTTCTTACTGATGCTATTTAAAGACTCATCGAGTAAGCGACCCACAACATTGTTGTCGCTTACCTTGATGGTTCTTAGAAATTTGACCGCGTTGTTCTCATAAGACTCGTCGATACCCAAAACACGAAATTCAACAGCTTGGTTAACATCGTTTTCTTGGGACTTTTCGATAAGCTCTGAGAATTTAACGCTGATGATCTCACCGAGGTTGTATCGAAAGGCGCTTGGCACCTTGAACTTTGCGCCCGACGGAGAAATATCAACCGTTACACCATGTAGGCTTTGCCCTTTCGATGTGGTGATCTCAACCTGTGAGCTAATCTTGAGTCTGTTCTCTTGACGCTTTAAGTCGTAACCTAGATTAATCGCTTCAGCTTCGTACGGGCTATTGGCGCTAGTAATGTCGTGGTTACCTTGAGAAGATGTTTTAACAACGCTCATTGGTTGAGTTCGCGGAGTCATTACTAACTCCCATGCGCCTTCTGTGTAACCTTTAAACTTTTTAGTGCCACGTTGATACGCGTTTAAAGCGATGTCATCGAGCCAGTGTTTACGGCCGTCTAACGTGAACTGACGACATTCATTATCAATGCGCCCACGTAAATCAATGCTCTTTGTACACGGAGCCATGATACGATTCAGTTCCATTTTAACCAGCAGTTTTAGAGACGGAGATTCGCCTTCTGTCATTTGAGAAAGAAGGAATTCGAAATCTTCGGCGTGGTAGGCCGGGATAAGACGTTCTGCTACAGATAGAATTTCAGATTGCTGCATACTTTTCTTGTTAGAATGGACGGTGCATTTATGTTATCGACTAGTTTAAATCGATCTTTAAGTATAAGTGGTATGACTGCAACGTTTATTTTCACCCGTACGGTCAAATAAGTCACAAATTGACAACATCATTGTGTAACTGAGTAAATTATTGAGGTTTTATGGCTAAGGCAAAACGAGCTTATGTGTGTAATGACTGTGGTGCTGACTTTCCACGTTGGCAGGGGCAGTGCAACGCATGTGGTGCTTGGAACACGATTACAGAAGTTAGGTTAGCCGCTTCACCTCAAGTAGCGCGCAATGAAAGATTATCTGGTTATGCAGGTGCAGTAACAGAATCGAGCGTTCAGACATTATCTGAAATTAATCTACAAGAAGTGCCACGCTTTAGTAGTGGCTTCAAAGAGCTCGACCGCGTACTCGGTGGTGGTGTTGTCCCTGGAGCTGCGATCCTGATTGGTGGTAACCCAGGCGCGGGTAAATCAACACTATTATTGCAGACCATGTGTCAGCTCTCTTCTCAACTGCCGACTCTTTATGTAACAGGTGAAGAATCCTTACAGCAGGTTGCAATGCGTGCCTCTCGACTTGGATTACCAAAAGAGCACCTAAAGATGCTCTCTGAAACCAACGTAGATAAGATCTGTCAGGTTGCTGAAAAAGAACAGCCAAAGATCATGGTTATCGACTCCATCCAAGTTATGCACGTTGCTGATGTTCAGTCTTCACCGGGCGGTGTTGCTCAGGTTCGTGAATCGGCAACCGCATTAACGCGCTACGCAAAGCAAAATAATGTTGCGGTGTTCTTGGTGGGACACGTAACTAAAGACGGCACCTTAGCCGGGCCAAAAGTGCTTGAGCACATTATTGACTGTTCTGTTCTATTGGATGGCGGAACAGATAGCCGCTTTAGAACACTGCGCAGCCACAAAAACCGTTTTGGTGCGGTCAATGAGCTTGGCGTATTTGCCATGACAGGCCAAGGACTAAAAGAAGTTAGTAACCCATCCGCAATCTTCTTGTCTCGTGGTGAAGAAGAAACCTCGGGTAGTTCGGTGATGGTTGTGTGGGAAGGCACTCGTCCATTGCTTGTTGAAATCCAAGCGCTGGTGGATTATTCCCAGCTGGCAAATCCGCGTCGTGTCGCTGTCGGCCTTGAGCAAAACAGGCTTTCATTATTATTAGCGGTGCTGCATAAACACGGCGGCTTACAAATGGCTGACCAAGATGTGTTTGTGAATGTCGTTGGTGGTGTTAAAGTAACCGAAACCAGTGCTGATCTTGCGTTGGTGATGGCTCTACTTTCAAGTTTCAGAGACCGCGCATTGCCAAAAGATGTGGTGGTGTTTGGAGAAGTAGGTCTAGCGGGTGAGATTCGACCTGTACCGAGCGGACAAGAGCGTTTAAATGAAGCATTTAAACACGGCTTTAAGAAAGCAATCGTACCGGCAGCGAACATGCCTAAAGGTGGCATTCCTGGAATGCAGATCCATGGTGTGAAAAAATTATCGGAAGCAATTAATGCTTTTGATGAGTTGTAATTGAACTCACTTCAGCTACTCTATACAGCAGCAATTCAGCCTAACCTTAACGCCGATTAGGCTTTGGGTTAGCACTATAATTAACAATCATTTAGATTGTTACTACTGAGTGCCTTTTTCTATATGTTAGAAAAAGGCAAAGTTTTTTAGTCCCAAATGCATGCAAAGCTATCAGTCTTCACAGATTGTGATATACTCTGCGCGCATTTTATATCCTATTAACAGAGTAAGACAATGGCAGATTTATCGAAATACAGAAACATTGGTATTTTCGCGCACGTTGATGCGGGTAAAACAACTACCACTGAGCGTATCCTTAAGCTAACTGGTCAAATCCACAAGACTGGTGAAGTACATGATGGCGAATCAACTACTGACTTCATGGAACAGGAAGCTGAGCGCGGTATTACTATCCAATCAGCAGCTGTAAGCTGTTTCTGGAACGGTCACCGTCTAAACGTTATCGATACTCCTGGACACGTTGACTTCACAGTTGAAGTATACCGTTCTCTTAAAGTACTTGATGGCGGTATCGGTGTATTCTGTGGTTCTGGTGGTGTTGAACCTCAATCAGAAACTAACTGGCGCTACGCTAACGAATCAGAAGTATCTCGTCTGATCTTCGTTAACAAACTAGACCGTATGGGTGCAGATTTCTACAACGTTGTTGACCAAGTTAAAAACGTTCTAGGTGCTACTCCTCTAGTTATGGTTCTACCAATCGGCCGCGAAGATGAATTCGTGGGTGTTGTAGACCTTCTAAGCCGTAAAGCATACGTTTGGGATGACACTGGTCTTCCTGAAAACTACGAAATTCTAGATGTTCCTGCGGACATGGTAGATGACGTAGAGCAATACCGTGAAGAGCTAATCGAAACTGCTGTAGAGCAAGACGATGACCTAATGGAAGCTTACATGGAAGGTGAAGAGCCTTCTATCGAAGACGTTAAGCGTTGTATCCGTAAAGGTACTCGTGACCTAGCATTCTTCCCAACTTTCTGTGGTTCTGCATTCAAGAACAAGGGCGTACAAATCGTTCTTGACGCTGTTGTAGATTACCTACCTTCTCCAACTGAAGTTGATCCTCAACCTCTAATGGACGAAGCTGGCGAAGAAACTGGCGAACACGCTATCGTTTCTACAGAAGAAACTTTCAAAGCGCTTGCATTCAAAATCATGGATGACCGCTTCGGTGCTCTAACTTTCGTTCGTATTTACTCTGGTAAACTGAACAAAGGTGACACGATTCTTAACTCATTCACTGGCAAAACAGAACGTGTTGGCCGTATGGTTGAGATGCAAGCTGATGACCGTAACGAACTAACTAGCGCACAAGCTGGTGACATCATTGCGATCGTTGGTATGAAGAACGTGCAAACTGGTCACACTCTATGTGATCCTAAGCACCAAGTAACGCTTGAGCCAATGGTATTCCCAACTCCAGTAATCTCAATCGCTGTATCTCCAAAAGATAAAGGCGGTTCTGAGAAAATGGGTATCGCGATCGGTAAAATGGTTGCAGAAGATCCATCTTTCCAAGTTGAGACTGACGAAGAGACTGGCGAAACTATCCTGAAAGGTATGGGTGAACTTCACCTAGACATCAAGGTAGATATCCTTAAGCGTACATACGGCGTTGACCTAACTGTAGGTGCTCCTCAAGTTGCTTACCGTGAAACTATCACTCAAGCAATTGAAGATAGCTACACGCACAAGAAGCAATCTGGTGGTTCTGGTCAATTCGGTAAGATCGATTACCGTATCAAACCAGGCGAAGCAGGTTCTGGCTTCAAGTTCAACTCTGTAGTTGTGGGCGGTAACGTTCCTAAAGAATTCTGGCCTGCAGTTGAGAAAGGCTTCGCATCTATGATGGAAAACGGCGTACTAGCTGGCTTCCCAACTCTAGACGTTGAAGTTGAACTTTTCGATGGTGGTTTCCACGCAGTCGATTCATCTGCAATCGCATTTGAAATCGCAGCGAAAGGCGCATTCCGTCAATCTATGCCTAAAGCTGGCGCGCAACTTCTTGAGCCTATCATGAACGTTGACGTGTTCACTCCAGACGATCACGTTGGTGATGTTATCGGTGACCTTAACCGTCGTCGTGGTATGATCAAAGATCAACAAGCTGGCGTAACTGGTGTTCGTATTAAAGCTGACGTACCTCTTTCTGAGATGTTCGGCTACATCGGTCACCTACGTACTATCACTTCTGGTCGTGGCCAATTCTCTATGGAATTCGCACAATACGCACCATGTCCAACTAACGTTGCTGACGAAGTGATTGCAAAAGTTAAAGCTGAAAAAGAAGCTGGTAAGTAATTAGCCCTTTTCTAAATTAGCTAAAAAAAGCCCCGCAAGTGAAAGCTTGCGGGGCTTTTTATTGCTTGTAACATACTGCGTGAGATGCGTGAGATGCGTGAGATGCGTGAGATGCGTGAGATGATATGATCCCGCACCTAATAGATACGGGAAAGATTTAGATAGAGCGGAAGAAGAGAGGGACTAGCGTTTTAAATCAATGTAGATCTGCTCTACTTTGGTACGAGCCCAGTCAGTTTTACGCAAAAACTTTAGGCTAGATTTAATACTCGGGTCTTTTTTGAAACAGTTGATGTTGACCATGTAACTCAACTCTTCCCAACCGTAATGTTCAACCAATTCAGTCAGTAGCTTTTGTAGAGTGATACCGTGAAGTGGGTTATTTTCTTGTGTCATGAGATGTTCTCGCCATTTATTTGAGCTCAGTATACCAGTTTCGCTTTATGAATTATCAGACCATTTAAGTTCGTAATCGGTGTGGATAATCGACAATTCTTCTCTACCTGTATCACCAAATAATTTAACTTGAGTCTGCATCCATTCTTCGAAGCGTTTTATTTTTTCTCGATGGAAGTAGCCTGGAGGCGCGCATAAAAAGTAATTGTATTTAGGTTTCAGCGCAATGTTACCGATTCGGACGAGTTTCTTTTCCTGCAAATAGCGATACACCAAGCTGTGCTTAACCAAGGCAACGCCCTGAACGGATAATGCACCTTCTAAAACAAAATGCGAACCATCAAATTGCAGTGATGAACGTCCTGCCTTTGCCCCAACAACGTCTAACCATAGGTTCCAATCCATATCAGGCCAACGGTCTTCAATTAACTCTGCTTTATGCAGATCGCTGATGTCATAGATTCCATATTTTTCTTGATAGATAGGATGGCAGACAGGGTAAACCACTTCGTCCATTAACCAACGTGATTCGATGTTTGGGTAGTTACCATGACCATATCGAACACAGACATCGACAGCCGAGTCTTCAAAGGTAACCAGTTTGTTGGTCGGTTCTATTAACATAGATAGATCAGGGTGGCGATCGCGAAAGTCGCCAATTCTGGGTACGAGCCAATGCTGAGCAAAGGAAGGCACGGTAGAGATCGATAGCTGAGTAGGATTAGGATCTTGGTTGATTCGTCTTACCCCATCTTGAATATGAGCAAAGCCTTTCTTCGCTTGCAGGTACAGTACTTCGCCTTCATGGGTTAATACTATTTTTCGGTGCTGGCGAATAAAGAGGTCAGCTCCTAACCATTCCTCAAGTTGACGAATTTGTTGACTCACCGCGGCAGCAGTAACAAATAGCTTTTCTGCTGCGAGCTTAAAACTGCCAGTTTCAGCTGCAGTATAAAAATAGTAGATCCCTTGGAATGGTGGGGTTCGCTCTCTCACATTAGTTTTCCTTAACTGAATGCCAGTATCTATCGTTTGTCGATGTTGCTCTGTTGGTCGATTATTGACCATAACAAAGCAAAAGATCAACAGGAGAAAGGGTATGAATACGATCACAGTAACAGCAAATACCAACCATTCACTTTTGTCATCGTTATCAACTAAGAAATTCTATTCTAAATTGAGACTGTATATTCGGAATCGTAGAACCAGAAAGCAGTTGTCTGAGCTTCCCGACTATTTATTGAGAGATATCGGGGTTACTTCAGAGCAAGTCGAGAAAGAACTGAAGAAGTCATTTTGGGAGTGATTCAGGGCAGCGTAGCTTTTAACTCAACGTTGCTTTTGCTCAACATAGTTTTGTCGGTGTCGGGAGGTTTACGTTACAGTTCTATGTTGAGTTAAGCTTGTTGCTTATTTAAGCTCATTGCTTATTTGAGGAATCGATAGTTGAGAGCTAATTCTCCAATAGCTCGTTTACTTCTTCGTGTAACCAATTGGTGAACGCTGTAATACGCTCTTTTCTCGGGGAGTTGGGGTCAAAACATAGGTTTACTTGAACACCAGGCGTCATGCCTATATCAAAGGGTTTTACTAGCAAGCCGCGTTCGATGAAGTCACCAGCCAAGCTGTCCGTTGCTAGGCAAACGCCATGTCCCGCCATGACTGTGGTTAGCCCCATATCAAATGTACCGACTTCCATCCATTGAATGGTGCTGCTTTGGGTAGATATGTTTGCTTGTCTAAACCATTCCTCCCAAGGGAAACAACCGCTATCAAACTGAATCAGCCAACACTTGAGGAGTTGTTCTGGTGATGTGAATTTCAGAGATTTTGCTAACTCGGGGGAGCAAAAAGGGTAGATAGGCTCGTTAATTAGCATCTTAAGAGTCAAGCCTTCTTCCACATATAAGTCTTCACCTTGTCGAATAGCTACATCAATCTCGCCATGCTTTAAATTTGGTGTGTCGCAGCCTGTTAGCACCTTGATCGGGATCTCTGGATGCTTCACTGAGAACTTCCAAAGCCTAGGTAGCAACCAACGCGTCGCAAAAGAGGGTGGACTTCTAACAACAAGTAGCCCTTGAATGGGTTCAGACTGGATCTTGTTCAATCCCAGTATCACCTCTTGAAATCCATCAGATACATGTTTAAAAAGCGTGTGTCCTTCGTGTGTCAAAGTCATTGCTCGCCCCTTACGAATAAAGAGCTTACATCCAACCTGCTGTTCTAACTGTCGAATCTTCTGGCTGACGGCAGCTTGACTGACGAACAGCTCTTCAGCAGCTTTGCTGTAACTGCTTAAGCGAGCCGCAACTTCAAAGTAACGGAGACCTGAAAGGTAGCGCAGTCTATTGTCCATAATCTCAGCTTATAGTTCTTGTTAATAATGGTTGTTCGGTTATCGAACAGGTAGTTTCCATAATAGCGACAAATAAACAGGGAATACAAGAGAGAGAAAATGAAAGCAATAACCTGTTGGGTTGGCAGATTTGTTACTCAGGCACTTAAAACTATTGATAAAAATAAGATGAGGAAGGTGACTAAATCGAGACAAATTATTTGCTCGGAATCGCTAAGTAGCCGAATGAGAGATGATATCGGTTTGGATAATGAGAGTAGTGATGCTGCGGATTATACTAAGTACTTATAATTTGAGCTTACAAAAAAGGAGCCGTAATGGCTCCCTCTCGGTTTTGATTATTCTTCCCAAACCACCAATTTATCTTTTGGCCAGTTATGTCCGATTTCATGGTATTTCTGCTCAAGAATATGTCGCTTGATTTTGAGAGTAGGGGTTAACACGCCATTCTCAATGCTCCATGGTTCCTTAATCATCAGTACACCCTTGATCTTCTCATGTGAGCCGAGCTGCTCGTTCATTTTCTCGATAACGCGCTTTGTCGTTCTCTCATAACGAGCTCGGTCAAAGTTAGGGAAGTCATGCGGTACCACCAGTAGGATTGGGCCTGGTAGACCAAGACCTATCAAACACATCATTTCTACGCGGCTGTACTCAAAGAGTTTATTTTCGATAGGCACAGGAGCAACGAACTTACCTTTAGCGGTTTTAAAGGTATCTTTCTTACGTCCACGAATCGTTAGGTAGCCTTCGCTGTCGATATCACCAATATCACCGGTATGCAGCCAACCTTCTGAGTTAAAAGACTCTTGGGTTGCAATGTCATTCTTGTAGTAACCAGAGAATAGGCCTTTGCCTCGAACCAAGATCTCTTCGTCTTCTGCAATCTTAAGTTCGATTCCTGGGCCTGCATTGCCAACCGTACCAATTTTATCGGCTCTGAATGGATAGTTGAGCGTGCTATAGGCGAAAGATTCTGTCATGCCCCATGCCTCGGTAATGTGCAAGCCAACACTCTCATACCATGCCAGTAGAGCGGGTGATACCGGAGCTGAACCACATCCAAGAACACGAGCTTGATCTAATCCTAAACCGTCAGCCAGCTTCTTCTTAATGATGTTGTTGATAAACGGAATCTTAAGTAAGAAGTTCAGTTTCTTCTGCGGCAATTTGTCTTGGATTCGCTGCTGGAACAGCGTCCATAAACGAGGAACTGAAATAAACAGAGTAGGACGATGCATTTTCACATCATCAATAAACGTGTCTAAAGACTCAGGGAAAGCCGTGACCACGCCACCCATGACTGAAGAACCAAAGATGTAAACGCGTTCTGTAATATGAGCAAGTGGTAGGTAAGAAAACAGGCGATCGCCGGGTTGGATACCAATATGGTCGATCAGTCTTTGAACTGACCATGTAAAGGCGCCGTATGTAAGCATTGCCCCTTTTGGTAATCCAGAGGTGCCGGATGTATACACTAATGACATTAGCTTGTCGTCGTGATGTTGAGGACGTTTGGTGGATGGTTCATGCGTATCGATCAGCTGTTCAAATGTGTGTTGGCATTTGGCAGCCGTATCGTATGGTAGAGAGATGCTGATCAAGTTCGGATTGTCATCCAATACCTTTTGGGTAGCAGCCGGATCATCTAGCTTACCTGCAATCACTATTTTACTTTCACTGTGCTCAATACAGTATTGGATGGTGTCTGCACCAGCTGTTGGAAAGATTGGGACGCTGACAAAATCTCCTAACATCATGGCAAGGTCGCAGATGAACCACTCTGCACAGTTTTTCGATACGAGAGCGACTCGATCGCCCGGTTGGGCGCCGAGCCCTTCTAGTGCTGACGCCAGTTTCAGTGCTTTGTCGGCTACTTCTTTATAAGTAAATTCGACAAATTGGCGGTTAATAATCTGTTTCAAATAGACTTCGTTTGGGCGTTCTTCTGCCCATTTTAAAATCATGTCATTGGGTGTAGGGAGAGCTGTTGCTTGTTCTTGGCTAAACTCGTTAGGCTGAATCATTGTCTAACTCCATGTTTTTCGCTAAGTTATTTTTGTTAAAATCATGTTAAATGTACCATGATTTTTTCTTTTAGGGAGTAAAATTAGCGTTTTCTGTTATCTGTGCAGGCACGCCTGTAACTTGCTGGGGTTACACCAGTCCTTTTCTTAAAAATTCTCGAAAAATACGACACATCCTTGTATCCACATTGATAGGCAATTACAGCAATTTTTGACTCGGTATCCGCCTCAATCAACTTTTTAGCTAGTAGAACTCTTTTGTCACAAACAAAGTCTCTAAAGCTTACCCCAAAGTGTAGATGAAACTTTTTCGAAAAGTAGGTTGTTGAACAATGGCACTTCTCGGCGATCTCCGTTTCTCTGATTTCTTTGTTTATGTTATCCATAACATAGTTAACAACCTCAGAAGTAAACAATTTGGTAGGCAGTTGATTGTTGTTATTTATGTCTCTGTCGAGATCGAAGTGAGGTTCGAAGATATGCTGTGTTTTACGCTTAAGTTCTTCGAATGTACTGGTCAGATGATTGCTGTTTGTTTCGATAATGAAAAATATATTCTTATGATTTCGAACGATATTAGGTAACTGGTCCGAGCAAATAATGACTATTCGCTTGTTCAAGTTTTCACAAATAGATAATGCCATTGTAAGTAGTTGAAGTTTATCCGGTCTATTCAAGATAAAAAATACCAGTCTGACATCTAAGTTACTGATTATAGATATATCTTGCTTATAATTTTCAATGGGGAAGTAGTGGTTTATTTTATTGATAATAACAGAGTTAAATTCACTGTCTTTATCTGATAATAAAGGTGTGACTACTTTCATATAAATACCAACTCTATTTCATATTCAACTTCGAGTTTAAAAATAGATAAATTAAGATGCGTAATAATTAGATTAGAAGTACCACAAAAAAGTGCAAGTAAATGGCAAGAAAATCCTAACCTAATATATCTCTCACCTCTAGATTTAGTTTACAGGTAAACAAAGCCTGATACGTAAATCAAGGAGAGGTTCTCATGGATAAGTTTTTGAATAATTGTAAAGAATTCATGAAAGATGAAGAAGGGTTGACTGTAATCGAGTATGTAATCGGTGCAGCTTTATTGGTATTAGGTTTAACAACCGTATTTTCTGGTTTAGGGACTACACTGGCAGCTAAACTCAATACAATCGTCAATGGTTTATGATCGAAAAGGAGTGAGACAGCAAAGAGGGCTGACTTCGGTTGCCTACATTATCGCTGCTGCGTTACTTGTCATTGCTATAGGATTGGTTTTTTCTGGGATGGCGACAGCCTTACTTAGCAAAATCCAGAGCATTTTTTCGAGTGTATGAATTGAATATATGATTAATGAGCCTTCAGTTTTTTGGGCGTTGCTAATTGCAGTTTCGGTATACGATGTTGAGAAACATCGTATACCAAACAAAATATTGATACTGTTTTTGTTTGTGTACTTTTTATCAATGTTTGACCGCAATTACACCTTTGATGTTTTTTTAATGTCCTTAGTTGGATTCGTGGTGTTTTTTTGTTTTGGATTACTCTTATATTTTTTAAGAGCTATGTCTGCAGGAGATGTGAAGCTATTAGGTATTGTAGGGATGTATCTTGGGTGGGGACAACTACTTGATGCATCGTACTTTATCTTACTTTCTGCTGGAGTGATCGGGACTTTCTACTTGCTATATAACTTTTCCAACTCGAACAGTCTTAGTATCAAAGGCTATTTTGAAAATAAGCTAATTGTGCTTGGTGGAGTAGCACCAGTATCAAATGAAAGTACTAGTTTGCACGCTAGGTATTCAAATAAGGTGACGATGCCTTTTGCACCCTCTGTTGTCATGGGATTAGCGATGTATAGCTACTTTACTTAAACCTGTTGTTGGTTAGCTTTGTGGAGAGGAATAATATATGGATATTATAGGGCGTACTGCTCCAACAACTTTGAAGCCTCAAATTTCAGCCCCGGCCGTTCCTACATCTATTGATATGTTGGGTGTTCCTGAAGTCGTTATTGAAAACCTCGTACTCAAGCATTTGTCTGCTTACCCTAAGTCGGATGTATTAGAACTCTCTAATTATATGTGTGTTGTCACCCATATTGTGGAAAGTGCTCTGGCCGTTTTAAGGAAGAAGTCGTTAATTGAGGTATTTCAGCCTACCTCAGATCTTTCTCTATCATCAGTATCCCATAGTCATGTCCGTTACTCCCTTTCTGAGAAAGGGCTGGAAGAAGCTGATCTTGCCTTTAAACGTGATGCTTATTTAGGCCCCGCACCTGTTTCACTTACCCAATATAGTGATGTTGTAAAGCAGCAAGACCTGAGAGCAGAGCTAGTGACTCGGCCACATGTCGAAGCAGCACTGGATGATGTATATGGTGTCGATAAAATGATTTCAGTGCTAGGGCCTGCAATCAATTCTGGACGTGCTTTGTTGTTATATGGGCACGCTGGTACAGGTAAAACATTTGTCGCGAGCCGTATTGTGAATGCTTTGCACACCTCTGTATTTATTCCTTATGCAGTCTATGCATTAGGTAACATTATCAAGGTGTTCTCGGCGCAACATCATAAACCGTTGGATAGTAACGGCAGCGATCAAAGTATTTCCCTCAAAGATCAGTACGACAAGCGTTGGCTTAATTGTGAAAGGCCAAATATCCAAGTTGGGGGTGAACTGACAATGGATATGCTTGAAGTTAATCATTCAGAAAATAGTCGAGTTTGGTTAGCACCAGTTCAAATGATGGCAAATAATGGGATTTTTGTCATTGATGATCTTGGTCGTCAGCCCATGCCGGTGGATGCGCTTCTTAACCGTTGGATTGTACCGATGGAGTACTCATTCGACTATTTGTCGCTGCCTAATGGTCAGCAGATAACGATGCCATTTGTATTAACCCTTGCCTTTTCTACCAATCTAAACCCCAAGAAAATAAGCGATCCTGCCTTTTTACGTCGTTTAGGTTACAAGATTGAATTCAAGCCACTTAATCAGCGAGATTATGAAGCTTTATGGATGAGCGTCGTTGCTGATAAAGAGGTCGAGCTTCAAGACGGATTTTTTGAGCGTTTGTCTCAAATGCACACGCTGCTTAAGGTGCCACTTTTCCCATGTTTACCGAAAGATCTCGTTGGTATAAGCAAAGATATTCTTTCGTTTGAGCAGCTACCACCTGTTATCACATTCGATATTCTTTCCATGGCATGGGAAGTTTATTTTACCTCTGATGGACACGAGGAAGAGAATAATGAATAAGAGTCAAGTTTTCCTACTGTTTTTACTGTCCGTAGTATTCGGCTTAGCGGCTGTATTTTTTGCTAAGCAGTGGATGGATGATCAAGTTCAGCCAACCGTTGAAGTTGAAACGGTCGAGCGTCACCCCGTTGTTGTCGCATCACAAGAAATTGAAGCCGGAACTATTATCGAGGAGCAGTTTTTAACCACCAGATTGATGGAAGTTGATTGGATTAATGAAAATAACTATTCGGATAAAGCAGAGCTTATTGGCAAGGTTGTTGCGAATACTGTCTATGCGGGAGAGGTGCTTCACAAGTTACGATTTACTGTACCAGGAGAAGGGTCAACGCTTGCAGCTCTTATCCCTGAAAATAAACGTGCGGTAACGATACGTGTTGATGATGTTATTGGTGTGGCGGGTTTCTTATTACCGGGTAACAAGGTTGATATTCTCAATACCGTTTCTTACGGAAAAAATTCTGCAGCGACTCAAACAGTATTAAAAGACATTAAGGTTTTGGCTGTCGACCAAACGGCTAAAACGAAAGAAAACAGTCCGATTATTGTACGAGCGGTAACACTTGAGATGACGCCGAAAGAGGCAGAGAAACTTCTCACGGCTAAAAGCAAAGGCGATATTCAGCTGACTTTGAGAAACCCACATGAAGTTGAGAAAAAAGTGGTTCGTCGATATGTGCCTAGACCAAGTGTCACCATTATCAAAGGTACAGAAACATCTAATGTGCGCGTCAAGGATTGAGGTGAAATATGAGAATATTAATTGCGTGTGTTTTGAGCCTGATTTGTATTTCGACGGCCAGTGTTGCGGCGTTACAAACGGGAAAAACAGTCACGGTTCCACATCATAAATCTACGCATGTCGTGCTGTCGGGAAAGGCGGCGAAGGTTTCTCTTGGTGATCCTGAAGTTTTAGATATTGTAATTTTAAAATCAAATGAAGTGTTTCTAATTGGTAAAAAATTAGGTGCGACAAACCTAATGGCTTGGGACTCTCGAGGTCGGTTGATTGAGTCTATTAACATTGAGGTTACTCATGATCTTAATAGCCTCAAAGCTAAATTATATGAGTTCCTTCCTGATGAAACTATCGAAGTGCACAGTGCGCAGAACCGTCTATTATTGAGCGGTCAGGTCAGTAACCAACAACAAATGAATGTGGCGATGCGAATCGCAGAAACCTATTCGTCAGGGCAGGCTGCTGACGCATCAAAAGAAAGTGGAAGTGAACAAGCTGCAGCGACAGGTGTTATTAATTTGATGTCGATCGGAGGGGCTCAGCAGGTGATGTTAGAGGTGACGGTTGCTGAGGTTCAAAGAAGCTTGGTAAGAAAGTTTGATGCGAACTTCCATTTCTTCCAAACCAGTGGATCTGACTTTTCTTGGGGGGCGTCTTCAGTCCCTGCCGGTGTGTTAGGTGCAACCCCTATTTTCAATATTCCTACCTCTACTGATTACGGTATTTTAGGTTCTTTCATTGATAGTAATACATTGTTTACTTTCGCATTGGACGTAGCAAAACAAAATGGTGTGGCAAAAGTCTTGGCTGAACCGAACTTAACCGCGCTAAGCGGTTCAAAGGCTGAGTTTTTAGCGGGGGGAGAATTTCCCATTCCGGTGCCTGACGAAGATGGTATTACCATTGAATATAAAGAATATGGTGTAGGTTTAAAGTTCATCCCCACGGTACTCAGTGACAAAAAAATCAACCTAAACTTAGCGGTTGATGTGAGTGAGATTGCCAATAGTAGCTCGTTAACGATTGATCCTGGTACCACCAATGCGACTTACTTTATCCCTCCTATTACCCGAAGAAGTGCATCGTCGACGCTTGAGTTAGCCGACGGTCAAACCATCGGTATTGCGGGGTTGTTGAGTGAGAATGTTAGGGACATCAGTAACAAGATGCCAGGCTTTGGCGATGTGCCGATTTTAGGTCAGCTTTTCAATAGCCAAGAGTATGTATCTGGTGAGACAGAGCTCGTTATTCTTGTTACTCCTCGACTCGCTAAACCTATTGACCGAACGAAAGTGACGTTACCAACTGATGCCTTTGTTGATCCTAATGATTTGGAATATTACTTGTTAGGCCGAAGCGCTTACATCGCTGAACCGTCTGAATCTGAATCAGAACAATCTCAAGCTTCACAGGATATATCACCGACCGATGGTGGTAGCGAAGGCTCATTTGGGCATGATTTATAAGGGGATAGATATGACTAAAATAATGATGATCTTTCTCACAATGTTATTGGTTGGCTGTGCGAACGATGCTCGTTTAGGGCACTCGGTAGCACTAGTGAAAACAGAGCAAACGTATAACCCTAATGCGACCCAAGAGAATTTACTCGAAGTACCTGATGGTACAGGGGAGCGGATGCAGACTGGTTACGACAGATATGTTGGCAGAGGTGAAAATGATCTGTCCGGAAGTAGTAGCCAGATCTTAGAAGATTTTAACTAAATCTGGAGGTACTCATATGTTGTATCGAGTATCACAAAGCCCTAAAAAACAACAAGGCTTAGTTGCGGTGATGATTACCGCTGCCTTGCTGGTTTTTTTAGCTGTCTCAGCGCTAGCTGTAGACATAAACCATATGGTTGTAAATAAAACGCGCTTACAAAATGCAGTCGATTCTGCAGCGTTGGCTGCCGCAACCATATTAGACAATAGTAAAGATAAAGATGCTGTAGACGCAGAAGTGGGTACGGCACTCAATGCCATGGCGGCTTCAACTGGGAATCAAGAAATTGATTTCTCTACTGCTTCTATAAACATTGATTATTCCAATGATCCACAGGACTTCACTGGCAGTGCAACTTTTAGTGCAAATAATGATGTTTATGTGCGTGTTCGTGTAGATGCACTAGAGATGGATGAATTCTTTATTCAACTGTTTGGCCTTGAAAAAGTGGTATCGGCAAGTGCTGTTGCAGGTCCGAGTTCAGGCCTAGCTTATAATAATGTTGTACCCATTGGGGTGTGTATTGGTGATGGCACCTCAGATAACGACATTTCTCCAGAAGACGGCTTTCATGATGTGACAGGTGAAGAGATAGTTAATGTATTTGGCTATGAGGTAGGGACGGTTCATGCCTTGAAGGTGGGAGATAATAGCTTATCTGAAATGGGCAATGGTAATTACCACCTGTTGGACTTTGGTTCCGGTGGTAAAACAATCAAAGAAGGCTTAGGTGGTAGTTATGATCAGCCAGTTAAAATTGGTGAAGATATCACAACCAAACCAGGTGGTACGGTTGGTCCGACAGGTGATGGTTTGAATACTCGTTTTGGTGATTATGGCGGTGGCTTATCGGCATCCGATTACCCTTCTGATTATGTGACCACAGAACCTACCAATGAAATAACGATTGACGCCAATACCGGAGAGATAACTTTCGACGAGAGCTACGATTACGCTCAATATAAGTTAGATACTAATGCTTGTATAGCAAGTGGCGGTTCTGGATGCGCATCTAATGGTGTTGCTTGGCGCAGAATTTTACCTATACCTATGGTGGATTGCTCAGGTAAAAGTGGTGGTGCAACTGACTTTACCGTACACAAGATCGGCTGCTTTTTCTTGTTGCAAAAAGCACCAACTAACAACTCAGGTACACCCGCCGTTTTTGGTGAGTTTATACATTCTTGCAGTGTCACTGGTGGCTCTGGTAGTAATCAGTCGACAACCGAAGGGGCTTACAGGATTGTTTTGTATAAGGATCCTGATAGCGGGGAGTCGTAATTATGACACTATCTAATAAACATCAACGTGGTTTTGCTGCTGTAGAGATGGTCATTGCGACCCCCGTGTTATTGTTTTTTTTGGGTTTGGTGATCGAGCTTGGCAATGTTCTGATTCACTACAATGTTATCTCTAAATCTGTGCAAAATGGCGCACGATATGCTGTTAGTGAGGTTTACGATACTAAAGGTGGCACTATTGCACCAACTTTGGAGATTCAAAATGTGGTGGTTTACGGTCAGAGCAGCGTGGGGACGGCAGTACTATCTACATTGACGACATCAGATGTAACGGTAACACCACCCTCTATTGACAGCTATGTGCGAGTCAGCGTGACGTATGACTATGTGCCGCTGTTTTTGTCTATTCCTTTATCCGCCACAAGTTTTTCTATTCCGTTAAGTGTGACTTCAGTGATGAGGGTATTGTGATGAAAAGGCTTAAAAGACGAACCAAAGGGCTTGCCATTATTGAGTTCACTTTAGTCTCATCGTTAATTTTTCTACTGCTCTTTCTCATTTTAGCGTTGGGTGCCTATATATTTTCGCTGCAAATGGTCAGTGAGGCGACTAGGAAGGCCGCTAGGTTAGCGACGGTATGCTACGTCCTTGATAGAGATAATATTGCGGGAATGGTGGTGAATGATATTCCTCTGGTTGGGTTTACTAATGCGAATTTAGAAGTGGCGTACTTAGACGCGAGCGGGGGAGAGATTGCTTCTGATTTTGAAGCGAACTTTGGTGATATTAAATTTGTGCGTGCTAGGGCTACGGGCTATGGCATTCAGTTAATCAGTAACCTAAGCTTTCTAGGAAATAATGGATTTCTTGCAGCCCCTGCGTTTGAAACAATACTACCAGCAGAAAGTTTGGGAGTGGTGAGGCCTCAAACTGAAACTAGCCCTAATATATGGAATAGATGCCCATAAGCGGTTATTTAAAAGGAGATAAATGTATGGGGGAAGCGATCAAAATAACGCCGAATGAAAACGATAAGGATATGACTCGTTTAAGAACGAATCTAAAGGTTTGGTTAGTCCATAGTACTGACGGCTTTCACTCGCATATGAGTCAAGAGCTAAAAAAATGCCGAAATGTTCATGTGACGTCGTTTTCTCTTGCGG
Source organism: Vibrio sp. 10N.286.48.B8 (assembly GCF_003050085.1). Lineage (NCBI taxonomy): Bacteria > Pseudomonadati > Pseudomonadota > Gammaproteobacteria > Vibrionales > Vibrionaceae > Vibrio > Vibrio sp. 10N.286.48.B8. Next base: position 154,326 of record NZ_PIGD01000002.1, read on the forward strand.
CAATGAGTGAAGAGTACTTAAAAAGTGCGGATGTTCCAGAGCTTATTTTCGTTGAAGCTCACGGGAATTGGGCGCAAAAAATGGTTGAGTTGCAAGGGTATGATTTGTCTTTAGAAGACAAGGACCTGTCTTTAGTTGTGCTCGGTGATGAAAGTGATAATGGGTCACTAAAAATCGCACTGCGTTTAGGAGCTTCAGATTTTTTGTCTCACAATGTGACCCTATCAGACCTACTGCCACTCTTGAAGAAAACGGCCTCTGAAAAGCTTGAGAACTCCAGTTACGGAGAGTTTATCTTGTTTTTGAACACCAAGGGAGGGATGGGAGCAACCACCTTAGCGTTAAATACTGCCATTGAAATGGCCACGCAACATCCTAACGAAGTGCTTTTACTCGATATCGATCTTCAATTTGGCGTGATACCTGATTATTTGAACATAACCCCCACTTATAGTGTTTCGGATGCAATCAACAGTTCTAATGATTTGGATGAAATGTCTTTGGGGTCATTGGTAAATAAACACGAATCGGGTCTCCATGTTCTAAGCTTTAAGCATGAAAATAACGCAGATGATTTCGAACAGGCTCAGAAAATTGGCAGATTACTTCCAATTCTGCGTCGTTTTTACCCTTATGTGATCATTGACCTGTCTAGAGGCTTAGACCACGTGTTTGCATCAGCAATATCACCTGCGACGAAAGTGCTTTTGGTTTTGCAACAAAGTTTAGTCTCAGTCAAAAACACCAGTCGATTAATTAAGTCTTTGAAGTTTGAATATGGCCTACAAAGCGACTCAATAGAGGTCATTCTCAACCGTTATGAAAAGCGACATTCAATTAAGTTAAAAGATGTAGAGCAGGCGGTGGGTAATCACAATATACATCTTATGCCTAACGATTTTAAAGTTGCGCTGGAGAGTGCCAACTTGGGACAGCCCTTAGTTCAGTCGAGAAAGAAAAGCTCTATTACTCGCTCTATCATCGATTTGTCTCATGTTCTATCACCACCAGAACAAGAAGAGAAAGGGTGGCTGAAAAAGTTGTTTTCATAATGGGTTGATGAAAAGTAAACACGAGGGATTGTGATGTTCTTTAAACGAAAAAATGTAAATCCAGAGTTTGAAAAAAAAGTAGAACAGATTTCGCATGATTCAGAAGATGCCAATCCTGTTGACCGTTTATCCAATGTGGAGGCGTCTAGTCACTCTCGAAATACGGAAGCGAGCGTTGAAAAGGAGAAGGCGATTGATGAGGCTCGAAAGGTTTTAGAGCAGGAGCTCTCAATCAAACACTTCTTTCATAAGCAGCTGCTGGAGACCCTAGATTTAGGATTACTTTCTAGCTTGGAGAAAGAGCGCGCTAAGCTCGATTTACACGAAGCCATCGTACAGTTAATGGCTGAAGATGGTAGCCATGCATTGAGTGCGGAAGGGCGCAAGCGGGTTATCAAGCAGATAGAAGATGAGGTTTTTGGCCTTGGTCCGCTAGAGCCTTTATTAGCTGATCAAACCGTGTCAGATATATTGGTCAACGGCCCTAAAAGTGTTTACGTTGAGCGAAGAGGTAAACTCGAAAAAACGCCCTATACTTTTCTTGATGACCGCCATCTGAGAAACATTATCGACCGCATCGTAAGCCAAGTAGGGCGCCGCATAGATGAAGCGTCACCTATGGTAGATGCGCGCTTAGTTGATGGTTCACGTGTTAACGCAATTATCCCGCCTCTCGCACTTGATGGTCCTTCCGTTTCTATCCGTCGCTTTGCTGTTGACCGTTTGACTATGGATAACTTGATTGACTATGACTCAGTGTCTCCTCAGATGGCTAAGTTTGTCGAAGCTGCGGTTAAAGGTGAATTAAATATCTTAATCTCCGGAGGGACTGGCTCTGGTAAAACGACAACACTGAATATTTTTTCTGGCTTTATTCCTCGAGATCAACGAATTATTACCATAGAAGACTCGGCGGAATTACAACTTCAACAACCTCATGTAATTCGCTTAGAAACCCGCCCTGCCAACCTTGAAGGGAAGGGAGAAATTAGCCAGCGCGAATTGGTTAAAAATACCTTACGTATGCGACCTGATCGAATCGTGGTCGGGGAGGTACGTGGTAGCGAAGCCGTTGACATGCTAGCGGCGATGAACACGGGTCATGATGGTTCACTTGCCACCATTCACGCAAATACCCCCCGTGATGCCTTGAGTCGTGTCGAAAACATGTTTTCGATGGCTGGGTGGAACATATCAACCAAAAACTTACGAGCGCAAATAGCTTCGGCTATCCACCTTGTTGTTCAAATGGAACGCCAAGAAGATGGTAAGCGTCGTATGGTGAGTATCCAAGAGATCAACGGCATGGAAGGTGAGGTCATTACTATGTCGGAAATTTTCCGTTTTCAGCGTAAAGGTATTGATGAAGATGGCAATATTATCGGTTATTTCACGGCAACGGGAGTTGTGCCTCAATACCATGACCAGTTAGTCAAACGGGGACTCGACCTGCCTTTCGAGCTCTTTAGTGAGACCAAAGGTTAAGGAGAGATTATGGACAATGTAAGCGTTTCATTAGGCCTATTGTTTATCGCAGTGCTTTTTATTTCCCAAGCGTTGTTGTTACCTGCTGCTGGTAAGAAAGCGAAGCATAAAGAGCTGTCTCGTCGCTTGAAAGAGACGCAACGTAATATCGATGCAGAGAGTTTGTCATTACTCAAAGAGCACTATAACAAAGAACTCTCCCCGCTGGATCGTAAGCTCATCGTTATCTCTTTTTTCGCGGGCTTGAAAAAAATGTTGGAACTGGCAGGTATGAAAGTGGCATTAAGCCGATTCTTACTGATTATTTCTCTTTGCGCTGTATTGCTCTCATTGATATCGATAATGACCAACCAAGTGTGGTTCATAAGTGTCGCGGCATTCATTTTCGTTTGGGTTATTGCTTACTTGTTTGTGCAAAACCGAGTGACTTACCGAATGGCTCGATTTGAAGAACAACTTCCTGAGGCGTTGGATATTATTCGACGTGCCTTACAAGCAGGGCAACCGCTCGTTCAATCATTTAATGAGGTTGGCGAAGAGCTTCCTGACCCAATAGGTACCGAATTTAAGAACACCTATAACTTACTTAATTATGGTTATGATTTACGTCTAGCGATTTTACAGATGACAGAGCGAGTACCCACTGTATCAATGTTGGCTTTTTCTAGTGCCGTAATGTTGCAAAAAGAGACTGGGGGTAATTTATCTGAGAACCTGCAAAAGGTATCAGAAGTACTTAGAGCGCGTTTTAAACTGGAAAGGAAGGTAAAAACACTCTCTGCTGAAAGTCGCTTATCAGCATGGATTTTAACATTATCCCCTTTTGGTTTGTTTTTCGCATTACGGGTGGCTAGTCCCGAATATATCGAGCCACTTTATAAAGACCCACGCGGTTTATCGATGGTCAGTGTCGGTATTATTCTTTTGGCCATTGGGGCCTTGTGGATTAAAAAGATCATCAGCATAGAGATTTAACTTATGGAACTACTCAATATTGAAGTCTGGAAGCAGATGTTAGAAGAGTTTGGGATCAGCTCTCAGGTGGTTATTTATGCGATGATTTTGCTCACTACTGTCTTGTTTACATTGACTGTTGGGTTTCTGTTTTTAGGAGCTCGATCTCCTTTAGACAAGAAGCTAAGACAAATATCTGAAGAGGGAAGTGTTGGTGGCCGCAAACCCTATGATTTCTCAAATACGCTTGAATCATTAAGCCCTTTTATAAGTAAAGGTAACAAAAAGGATAATGAAACTTACTCAGAAAAGCTGATGCATGCTGGGTTCCATGAGAAGAGTTCATTATCAGTTTTCTATGCGTTGAAGGTTTTATCTAGCTTAATAGGTATCGTCGCTGCTTTTATGATCTATTACATATCGTTGGGTGGAGACTACAATAACTTACTCATCATGACCTGTGTTTTTCTTGGAACGTTTACGCCAAATATTGTACTGAGTAAGTTACAAAAAGAGCGTCAGAAAAAAATAAGAAACGGTGTCCCTGATGCACTAGATCTTCTTGTTGTATGTACTGAATCTGGGCTTGGTTTTAATGCGGCTCTTGGTCGTGTTGCATCAGAGCTCTATGTCTCTCAGCCGGAGCTCGCGGATGAACTAGAGACTGTATTTGCTAAAATCCAAGCGGGCGTCACTATGCCTGATGCGCTTAGGCAACTTATCGAACGAACCGGTTTAGTGGAATTGGAAGGCTTGGTTTCTTTGCTTTCTCATGCATCGAGAATGGGTGGAAGCTTAGCTCAAACGCTCCGTGACTATACTGAAGATTTTAGAGATAAGCGACAGCAAGCCGCTGAAGAAATTGCGGCGAAAATACCGACTAAAATGTTATTCCCTATGTTGATATTTATTTGGCCTTGCTTTTTCATTGTCGCACTTGGCCCTGGACTCTTGATCGTAATGGACGCATTAACTGCGCCGGGAGCAAGTTTATGATGTTATACAATAAGTTTCTTCTACTACTATTGCCAATTTTGCTACTTGGTTGTGCTTCTTCCGATGAGCCAACCAATCAGTTTGATGCCGAATTGTATTCCGGCAAACCAATCGATACTTTGACTAGTGATGATCCACCGCTTAATGAAAAAGAAGCGATCATGCGCGGTGACATTGCTTTGCGTGACAATAATATAGACTTGGCGTTGTATGAATATATACGTTCATTGTCTTTCCCTGAAAAAGAGTTTCACGATAAAACGTTGTTCACTATTGGCCAAATACATTCGTCTCGCGGTAATTATGCGTTGGCCGAAAGAGCTTACCTTGCAGCGCTAGATTTTAACCCCGCCCACACTGAAGTGTTGGAGCAGTTAGGCGTTCTATACACCAAACAACGTCGCACAGATGAAGGACGTAGTTATTTCTTTAAAGCGATTAATTCAGACCAAGTTCGTTTAAAAAGCAGTGAAACTATCCAAAACTACCAAGCATTGAACCAAAGTGAAGTGGCCAGTTTGAAGGTCGATAGTATGTCTCCAGCGCTAGCTTATATGGGGATTGGTGTACTGGAAGATGTTGACGGAAAGCATCAGATCGCACAAGAGTACTTTAAAAAATCACTGACGATAGACAAAAGTTCAGTCAAAGCTTTGTTGAATATGGGCTACTCCCACTACATGTACGGTAACTACAAGGAAGCGTATCAATACACGCGTTCAGCCTTAGAGTTAGAGCCGAATAATGAAAAAGCTCAGAATAATTTGGCGCTTATTTATTTAGCCTCTGGGGATATTAAAAAAGCAACCAACGTATTCATGAGGCATATGGAAGCTCCGGAGGCATTGAATAATGTCGGCTACTTCTTGATATTACAAGGAAAGCCCGATCAGGCGGTTCCATATTTACAGCAAGCTATCGATAAAAAATCATCTTACTATAAAGTGGCTAATGAAAACTTGAACAGAGCACTAGCGGAAGTGAGAGAGATGGAACAATAGGAATTTGATTTTGGCTCAATGAAAAGGATATTCATATTGCCTAAAAGCGAAAGCTTTAATAAAGATATCATTGTAATTTCTGCCCTTTGGCTAGTTTGTGCCACAGTGATCTTTATTTACAAATGGGAGAGTGTTTCAGCTCTTAACCTGAATGACAATGACGATTATATGCGTTTTGTTCAGTTTCAGGAGTGGATGAGGAATGGTCATTGGTACCTAGAGCCAATGAGTAACTTTAATGCCGATGACGGTATTATTATTCATTGGTCTCGATTTCCTGATCTAATGCTCTCTTCAGTCGCTTTCCCATTGATATTTATGGTTGATGATAGCCTTGCTTATACTATCTCGATTTCTATTGTCCCTTTGCTTTATTTATTGTTCTTCGCATTATCGTGCTTTTACCTATGCGAACGTTTCTTAGGCGCTAAGTACCGCTTTATCAGCACGATGTTTGCTATTTTTTCTCCTGCGATAATACACTTCTTACCTGGTTCTATTGACCATCATAATGTTCAACTTATTTTGGCAACGCTCTTCTTATCAGTAACACCGACTTCTATCAACAACCTAAGGCAATCATGGCGAGTGTATGCTCAGGCCGTTTTCGTGTCTCTATCTCTATGGACTGGGATGGATAATGTTTTGTTGTTTATGATTTTCTTAATTATTTATACTGTGTATTACTGCTTCGTTCGTGACGAGTGGTTTAGTTATGTCTCTAAGTTATACGTAACTTGTTCGATTTTTGGAGCTTGTGCTGTTTTATTAAATAGGCCTTATGATGAGTTCTTTGCTTTTAAATATGATGAAATCTCATTTATTATCATCATTCTTTTTTTTAGTGGTTGGGTGTTTGTTAATGCTTTCAACTTATTGAATAATAATAGAAAAAACTTAACTCAAAGGTTTTTATTGTTTGTTTTTCTTGGTTTGTTGTGTTTACTTCCGGTTGTTATTCTTTACCCCTCACTGACTAGTGCTTTGTTTATTGATTACCCACCGATATTAAAGCTGTATTGGCTTGATCAAGTTGCCGAAGCTAAATCTGTCGCAACATACATAGCAATGAATGGCTTTTTTTCAGTGGATAATTATTTGTTGCTATTAGTTCCCGCAATGTTGTATCCATTCTTTCGAAATAAAAACCCACACTGTGCAATCTTGTATCTCATTTTTATGTTTAATTTAGCCCTTGCGATGTTTTGGCAGATTAGAGTGATGAGGTTGTGTTTTGTTTTGGCGGCACCTTTTCAAGCATATTTTGTAATTAAAGTGTCTGAATACGTTAGGTATTCACTACTGAAAATGCTGATTATTTTCTCAGGTACTCCATTGGCGTTAGCGTTTGTCATTCTCGCTTTATCTCCAGCAGAGGAAGTGACTACCAAACTTGATAAGACCGACAAGTTACCAGTCATCTTTAAGGTGCTGAAAGATAACGGTATCAACTCTCATACAATTCTTTCAGGAATAGAAACAGGTGCACCTGTATTGGCCAAAACGAACAACACTATAATCGCCGCGCCTTATCATAGAAATATTGTGGGTAACCAATTTTTAATCGAAGTGATGTTAGAAGAGGACATGCTTCTAGCAAGGAACAAAATAGTCGATAAAAAGGTTGATTATATATTGATCGGTAATGACCCTCATTTAACTCTTCTAAAGGACTCTGGAAGCGAGGACTCTTTAGTTAGGAGACTTCATGGGGATAATATTCCGGCTTGGTTAGACGTTACATATGATGGAATTGAGGATGGTTATCGAGTTTTTAAAGTAAGGAGTGAGCATGAATAAACAGAAAGTCGCAGTATTACTCCCATGTTATAACGAAGCCGGAGCCATTGGTGAAACGGTCACGTCTTTTCAACAAGCCTTACCTGATGCATCCATTTATGTTTATGACAATAATTCAACCGACAACACGGTCAACGAGGCGTTACAAGCAGGGGCGATTGTGCGACATGAGCCGCGCCAAGGTAAAGGGGAGGTTGTGAGGCGGATGTTTTCTGATATCGACGCCGATATCTATGTGATGGCTGATGGTGATGATACCTATGACGCCTCAATATGCCCCGAGCTGATCGACCAACTAAATAATGAAAAGCTCGATATGATCATTGGCAGTCGCGAGCGAACTTCAATGGCTTATCCCAAGGGACATATCCTTGGGAACAAGATGTTTTCATCTCTGATTAACTTAGCATTCAATGCGCAATTGAATGATGTGTTTTCTGGCTATCGAATTATGAGCCATAGATTTGTCAAAACCGCACCTATCTTCAGCGATGGTTTCCAGATAGAAACAGAACTTACCGTGCATGCGTTACACCATAATATGTCAATCAAAGAAGTCTCGACTCAATACCAATCTAGACCTGAAGGGACTACCAGCAAACTGAACACCTTGAGCGATGGTCTCAAGATTCTAAATTTTATCTTGTTCTTATTGAGAGATGTAAAGCCGATGTTTTTCTTTGGCTCTCTCTCGATATTGCTAGGTTTTATTTCATTGATCTTGGGTATCCCCGTCATTGTTGATTTTGTTGATACAGGATTGGTTGAGAGGCTACCTACAGCTGTTTTGTCTAGCTCAATAGCTTTGATCGCGGTGATGTCTTTTTTCTGCGGTTTGATACTCGATAACGTATCACGAGGTAGGCGAGAGATGAGAATTCTCTCTATTTTAAGATTTAAGGACGATGAATGACTTAGCTGAGATATTTGGCTAAGAGATCAATCCTCGAGAGCATGAGCTTTGAGATGGAATTACCCATTATATAGCGGGTGATAGGTAGATTAAATTATGAAAGACGAAAGTAAGAAGCAACCGGTTCGCTTACTTCTTACCTTAAACCTATTAGACCGCCAGTCCTGTCATTGCGCCAAAGACAATGAACAACCCTACTAACCCAACAATAGGTAACTTCACGGTTTTCAATAACCACACACCAACAATGATCAGAGCGAAGTCTATGCCGCTGCTTACTGCGCTTGTGAAGATCGGTTGATACAGGGCCGCAAGTAATAAACCGACAACCGCCGCATTCACACCAGTAAGAGCGCCTGCCACCAAAGGTTTGCTTGCAATCGCCTGCCAGTTCTTCAGTACACCCAGTAGCAATAAGAAGCCCGGTAAGAACACAGCAATCGTTGCGAGTAGTGCGCCTGTTATCGGTGCCGATGGCATCAATAAATAACCTAGGTAAGTCGCAAGTGTAAACATAGGCCCTGGTACTGCCTGTGCTGCTGCATAACCTGTTAGGAAGGCATCTTGAGACAGTTGGTCACCAATACCATTTTGTAGCAACGGAAGTACCACGTGGCCGCCACCGAATACTAAGCTACCAGCTTGGTAGAACAGGCCAAACACTTCAATACCTTGAGAGTAAGCACTGAATAGAGGCAGACCAACCAGCAAAGCAACAAAAATCACGAGAGGTGTTACCGATATTTTTTGTGTTGAAGGTGTCGTTTTTAGCTCTTGAGACGTCAAGAACTTACTACCAACCATCGCTGCAAATAGAAGCACTAAAACTTGAGGCCAGATGCCTGGAATCAGTAGCAGGACAATCGCGGTAATCACACATAAAGCGGTCGCTATCTTCGATTGGCAAAAGTTTTTGTACATACCAAAGGTTGCATCAGCGACAACCACTACTGCTAATAACTTAAGCCCGTGAATGATTGAATTGAAAAGTGGTGCTTCCAATAGCTGATTGCTCACCAACGCCAATATCAGCATCAGAATCACAGATGGGGAAGTGAAGCCGACAAATGCAGCAATAGCACCTGTTAATCCACCTTTCTTATAGCCAACCGCAAAGCCAACCTGACTTGAACCTGGGCCCGGCAGAAATTGGCTAAGAGCGACAATCTGCCCGTACTCTTCGTCGGACAACCAATTTAGTTTCTCAACAAAGGTTTTACGGAAGTAGCCGATGTGTGCTGCTGGTCCACCAAAGCTAATCCAGCCAAGCCAGAAAAAGGTTTTAAAAATTGAAAGCATGATCGATTCCAGATAAATGTTTAGCGTAATTTAGGTGGAGTTGAACTATGATTCAAATTAATTGTTTTAATTATAACTATGAATGATATGGGATTGATTTGTGGCTGATTTTAACTGGAAAGGAATTGACCTTAACTTATTGATTGCATTGCAGGCTTTGTATAAAACGAATAGCGTGAGTAAGGCTGCTGAGCGTTGTTATGTCAGCCAATCTGCGATGAGCCATAGCTTACAAAGGCTACGAAAGTTGTTTGATGACCCTTTGTTTGAGCGTGTAGGCAGCAAGATGGAGGCGACTGACCGAGCCATTGAACTATCAAGTACCGTGGACGCGCTACTGAATACCATCCAGTCTGAAGTTCTGTTATCTAAATCATTTGATGCGGAGACTTATAAAGGGACTTGGAAGATTGGTCTCACTGATTATGCCGAGCAGATGTTCGCTCCAATATTGTTTGACCTGATTAAGCAATCCTCTCCTTATTCCCAAGTAGCGTTGTTCAATGTAAACCGGAGTAACTACCAGCAAGTATTTGACGATGCCAAGCTTGATATGACGATAGGCAGCTTTGGTGAGGTACCAAAGCAATATCGAACAAAGCATTTGTACACGGAGCAACATGTTTGTTTACTTGATCAATCGGTTCTATCTATTGAGGAGCCGATGTCGCTAAAACAATTTGTTGCTGTCGAGCACGCGCTTGTTTCCCCGGCAGGGGCTTTAAAGACGGGAGTGGACACTCGTTTAGGTGAACTCGGTTTAAGCAGGAAAGTGGCGATATCTTCCAGTAACTTTTTAACTGTTAAGCGGCTCATTCGTGGCAGAGAACTATTGTGTATTGTCCCCAAGCTAGTCGCGCGCAAGGATATGGATAGTGAAGAAACCTTACTAGCTGTGAAGCCACCAATTGATGTTCCAGATTTTGATATCCAGCTTGTTTATCGAAAGGCAAAGCATTTAGATGATAAAAATAAACTACTTAGAAAGTTGATTACTAATGCGATCTCATCTGTGATTTCCGAATAGTTTATTGTGTCGGTTAATCGTCAAATTCATATGAATTAATTATAGAAAAATCCGGTTTATCATAAGAACCCGACTATACTTAATTTACGACTCAAAGCAGTCGTAAAGAATAGGCTTTTTGATTTACCTAAGTAAAAAAATTGGTTATATCCTCATGATATAGCTTAAAAATATACCAGGCTAAACGGACTTAGTTGGTCTTAAAAGCGCTAGCTCCCCCTAGCGCTTTTTTCTTTTGTTCGAGATAAATTTAGACGTATCAACAACAACCTAAAAAGAGAATCGAGTCCATTTCTTCGCTCGCCAGCGATAGGCCATGATGATTCCACGGAACCACTCGTCCATCGCTATTTCCATCCAAGCCCCTAATACGCCATAACCCCAATGCACGCCAAGCAAGTAGCTCATGGCAACCCCAATGCCCCACATGCTGAGAATACCCATTTTGATCGGGAATTTAATGTCGCCAGCGGCCTTTAGACAAGAGATAAAGATCAGGTTAAATACTCGGCCAGCTTCAAGAATGATGGAACCTGCAATCAGTGCCGCCGTTAGCGCAATGATCTCTGGATCTTGCGTGAACAGATCGAGAATTTCGAAACGGAACACATAAACCATGCAGGTAATCGCAGTTGAGGCGATAAAGCCAACCACAAAGTAACGTTGCACGCGCTTGGTGATCTCGTCAATCCAACCCTTACCAATGTAATAGCCAGTTTGGATTTGGCTGCCTTGACCAATTGCCAGTGCAAACGCAAAAGAGAGACGAGCGATGTTTTGTGCGTAAGTAAACGCAGCCAGTGAAGAGGTGCCCATCTGCACCACGAAGAAGGTAATGCTGATCTGAGCCATGTTATAAGAGAGCACTTCTCCTGCATTCATCGAACCTATCTTAATGATTTTTTGATAGATGGCTTTCGGTACAGATTTAAACTGCTTCACTGGTAGATCAATACCTTTGCTTCTGACCACACCAATCAAGATCAACATCCCGATCACTTGGCTAATGACGGTCGCGGTCGCAACCCCTTGCACGCCGTATACAGGCAAACCAAAAGGTTGATATAAGGCGCAGTAGTTACCGAATACGTTGATAACGCCAGCAATCATGTTGATCACCATCGGTGACTTTGAATAGCCATGACTGCGCAAAATAGTGGTGAGAACCACACCTATGGTTACATTGAAGGTGAGAGCACCACTGATGAACAGGTATTCTTGCGCATACTGTTCGACTTGAGGTTCGAGTTGATAAAGCGGGATAAAATATTCAGCAACAAGAACGGCAATAACACTCAGTAGCACACCAGCAATAATGGCAAGAATGATACTTGCTACACCCACGTGAGCGCTCTCTTGCGTGCGGGAGGCACCATTGTATTGCGCGATTAGAATACCCGTACCACTGCTGACCATGGTCGAGACAATGATCAGGAAAAAGGATATCTGAGAAATAACACCAACGGCAGACACGGCTTTGTCCGAGTATCCCGATAACATGAATACATCACTGGTGTTGAGTGCGGTTCTTAAAAGAACTTCGATAAAAATTGGCCAGGTGAGCGCAACGATTCCCATACGTTTGTTTAGGGTGGAATCAGCATTAGGCATTTAGGTTTTCTCAAAAAAGGGGTAGGCGACACTATAGTTTAGCGATTATTTAGTAAACGACTATCAAATTAATGTCCGGAAGGATAATAAGGATAAATAAAATTCGAATAAGTCTTCAGAACCCAATATTTCGGTGAGAGTGATGAAATTTTTGAGTAAGATTTCATAGCAAGAGCACTCTTTGTTTTTTGTGAGTAAAAGGTTGCCCGTGTTAGCGGAGTACAGCGAATTAAGTAAAAGGATCATAGTAGGCCAAATAGTCTAAGAGCTTGTTTGTTCGATTATTTGGCTTCAAATGTAAAAAAGGCACTCAGCGAGATACTGAGTGCCAAAGCCTGAAATTTATGAGGTTATCTTTTCATTGAATTCCAGAAGATAGGTATAGGTTCGATTTACTCTGCGTCAGTAAAGAAATCGTTGTAAAGCATGTACAGGTGAGCCGCACTCCAAGAGAAGTTTGGTGCGCCTTGTTGTTCACCATTCAATGGGTTGTAGTTCTCACGGATAGGACCGTCTTGAACTAACCCATCTGCATGGTCAAAGAACGCGCCTGCCATTTCAATCGCATCATCACGGTAGCCGTAGCTGTCCATGCCTTTTAGACCGAAGTAGAATTGGTCTACCCAAACGCGTCCACGCCAGTAAATGTCTGGGCCGAATGCTGGGCTAGAAAGCGCCGCTGTGCCTAGTGGAACGTAGGTGTTGAACTCTTCAGTGTCTTTCATCACAGAGACAACTGCATCGGCGTGACCTTGCGTTGCTGCGCCATTGAACAGTGGTGACCAACCCTCAGGGCCTTTACCACGTTCTACAATCGGCTTACCCGCACAGCCATTGGCTAAAGGCTTGTCTTCAATACGAATATCGTAGTAGAAATTAGTGCCTTCATCGAACATACAGGTGTTGATGTAGTTAGATAGGTGCTCTGCTTTTTCACGGAACTCTTTCGCTTCAGCATCTTTACCTAGAATGTCAGCCATTTCCGCTAGGTATTTGTTATCGCTGTACATGTAGCTTGCTTGGTCAACAGACTCTTGCAGCAGTGAGTAGCCCAACAGTGTGCCATCTTCTGCACGGTTTTGAGCAAACTCAACATCCCAATCGCTGCGCTTACCGCCGTTTGCAACATACGCGTCTAGCTGATCTTTATCGATGAAACCAAATGCGGCAGCATCGTCACGACCTGACTCCCAAGACGCGGCAGTTTGTGCCGGGCTCTCGATGTAATCGTAGTTACCCTCTGCAATCACTTTATCCAATGCCGCTTGGCCTACGACTGTCTCGTGTTTATCGCCACGAACCACGGTGAAGTACATTTCACCTTCAGGTGTATTGTGTGCTTTGTCGCGTGCTGCGCCATACTCTGGAACGCCGTTGCCGTTGTTATCACGGTTGCGTAGCCACCAGTCGTGGTATGCCACTAACTTTGGATACATCTCTTCTAGCCAAGCTTCGTCGCTGGTGGTCTTGTAGACTTCCATTACTGCCCATGCCGCTAAGCTTGGTTTGGTATTACGTTCGTTCCAGTTACCGCCGTCGCCGCCACGTTCTGGGCTTAGGTTGTAAGCAAGTAAGTCTGGCACGTAGCCTTCATCCCAAGGGCGAACCGCGTCGTCAGCCTGAATCTGGTAAGCGAACATCGCGCGGATGTTGTCTTTCGCTACGTCTGGGTTGAAGTGAGCCATTGCGTAGGCTTGTTTCCAGGTGTCCCACGGCCATGTTTGGTTGCCTGAGAACCAGCGTGCTGTTACCGAAGGTGTCACAGAGTCAAACTCCATCGCACCTGCAGCGCCGCGCCAGTTACCGTTTAGGGTTTCCATCGCTTTAACCGCAACACGCTCTTGTTCTGGTGTTGCGTTCGGGTTGGTTAAGCCCATCTCTAGGTAGCCTTCCCAACGCTCTGCAGATGCTGCTAAGAAGTCGGTTGGGTTTGCCATGATCTTTTTGATTTCTGGCTGTTCAACTTTCGCTTCTTCTGCCGTTAGAACATGCGAGTATGTGGTGTAGATGGTGGTCGATGCTTCAATGTTTGCCGTTGAAGTAAACGCTAAACCATCGACTGTGGTTTGTGTTGGAATCGACTTGTGAACTTGGTACTCAGACTCACCAGAAGTCAGTAGATCCCAAGTTGAACGCACCTTACCAAAGGTTACTTTTAGGCCATCGTCGGTTGCGACGATTTGACGGTCATACTCAGGGTACGTTTCAGCAATGGTTTTGTCGGTTTGCGAAACGCCTTCTTTGGCGTGGGTCTTTTCTAGTAGTTCACCATCCCACACTAATTCAACCGGGGAATCAGTGGTGATTTTAGTTTCTAGTAGAGAGGTACGGTTTGAAGCAAAACGCATCGTCATTTCTACGGTCACATCGTCAGATTTTAGTGTCTGAACCAATGCGCCCGGTAGGCTGTAAGCTTCCATAGTGAAAGCCACTTTTTTGCCTTCTTTGAACACGCTTAGACGGTCGAAGTTATCAGCCATGAAGTTGATGTATTCTTCGGTAAGCAGTGCTGTACCTGGGAACCCGCCCATGCCTTCTGCACTGTCTGGCAGCAGGTGACCGTGCCATGCGCCTAGGTCGAAGAATGGGTTAAAGCGTTGGTGGTCATCGAAGTCGTAGTCACGCATGTATTCTGGTGAGCCAGTGCGGTCGATAACGTTCTTAAATTCGCTGGCTTGCAGTTGTTCTGTGTCAGAAGCTGAGCCAGAGTTTGATGCACAACCAGTAACGACAAGGGCTGCACCGATAGCGAGAGCTGCGAATGATTTATTCAGTTTCATGATCAATTCCTGTTATTACCAGTAGAAGTATTGCATTGCGAACACTTGCGCATCGCCGATTTCAGTGTCGCTACCTACGCCAAAGCGGCTATCGAAAGCAGTCGCAAATGTGCCGTTGCCGTATTCGTACCAAACGCCCGCGTTGATGTAGGAGGTGATCTCTTTGTCACCGTTGTCACCATCAAAGTTTGCGTAGCTGTAGGCTGCTGAAAGGTAAACCCCCTGAGCCGCTTCGTACCAAGCACTGGTTTGAATACCGGATTCACTGCCAAATGATTCTTGGTTGCCTTTATCTGTGTCGTGCCAAATACGAGTTGCAAAGTTTTTGTATTCAGCACCCAATAGCAATAGTTCACCGCCATCGTTGTTACGAACTTCACCACCACCCATTAGGGTTAAGTCGTCAGTCAGATCGTATTGGAGGTAACCGTTGACCATGGCGTTCTTATCTTTCCATTGGTCTGCAAAGTTGTCGTATTTACCGAAGTGAACCAGAGCATCATCTTCAGAGAAGTCAGACTCTGGCGCGAAAGAAACGCTGTAGCGAAGCTTGCCTTCCAGGTTTTGGATCTTCACACCAAGGTGTACGTCACGTGTGTTCGAGATCGCGTAACCGTATTCAACCGTAGGGTCACCCCACCATTGAACGTCATCCAGTGAAGAGTCCATACGACCAATCATGAATTCTGTTTTGTTGTCGGTGCGGTAGCCAGCGTAAAAGCGGTTAAAACCACCTTCAAAGCCGCCCCAGCCGTGGCCAGTTGCCCAAGCATTGCCTTCGTCGTCGGCTTGCACTGTCCAGCCTTCCATGTAAGCAAGACCGAACCAATTACCGTGCTCGATAGCCAAGCCTGCTTCGATGTAAGTACCGTCTGCATAACGGCCTTTGTCATCACCTTCTAGTGCCACGTGACCACCAAGGCCAAGCTCACCATAAAAGTTAAATAGGGTTTCAGTTTCTGTTTTAGGGGGCTGAGTATCACTGTGGTTTGCTGCGGACTCTTCCGCGTGGGCAGTGGTACTTAGGGCAGCAAGAATACAGCTTGTAATAAGAGTGGTTTTAGTAAAACTACTTTTCATTTTAATCACTTCTGTGTCGGGGTTATCAATGAAGGTTCGTAAGCAGTTCTGACTTCTAATATGGGGTGCTCTTCAAGGCGTATTGGTCAGGTTACTTACGATCGCAAAACCGATATTAATGATAATTTTGGTGTTTAAAATTAATTCAGTTTAAAAGTGTGATCTGTTTTTAGTAAATATTTACTTTGTTTTTATTTTGACTTTAAGTTGAATGTGTAGAGGCATGGCTAGGGTGATAGCTATTCAGTTGGTGAATTGCTTTATAGGCGGTTAGATTGTTGACTCGAATGTCTTCTTTCTTGAAGGCTTTGGTGAAATTTAGGTGTTGAGTGGGAATGTACCGGCAAATGAAAAGGCACTCACCAAATGTGAGTGCCTGAAGTTTAAATGTGAGTGCCTTAAGTTTTCAATGAGAGTGTAGGGTAAAGCTAAGCGTTTGCCGGTTCAGGCTTTGCTTCTAGTTTTTTCTCTTCTGGAGATAAGCTTTTCTCGTATTGACCGTACTTCCACCATGCGTAGCCAAGGAAGATCACGATACCGCCCACGTTGTAGAAGATGATGGTCATGATGTCTGCGCCTGTTGGGAAGGTAGAAGCGAAGAAACCAACGGTGAAGATAGCGATAAGAATCGACACAGCAGTAATACCGACCGTACGAGAACCCATGCGGAAATCACGAGGAAGGTGGTCCAGTTTCACGCGCAGGTGAAGGTAAGCAATCATGATGAACAGTGGCGGTAACATAGAAGCTGCTGCAGTCATGTTGATGATGGTGCTCATCAAGTCTTGCACTGTGTCAGAGGCCAACGTTGGGATGAACATCAGTGGAATCACGATGAAGAACTGAACCCATGCCGCGCGCTCTGGAACGCCTTGTTTGTTAAGTGCGACAGTTTTCTCGCCGAAGATGCCTTTAGGGATTTCAGAGAAGAAAATCTTAACGGGTGTCGCTGTCCACATCAGTAGAGAGCCCAACATTGCGGTGAATGAAACCACACCAACGAAACGGTTCATCAAGATTTCAGACAGGCCAAAGTGTCTTGCTAGCCCTTCAAATACCTGAACTGATCCGCCTGTAAATTTAAGCTCTTCACGCGAAACAAATACGTTGGCTAATACCGATCCTACCGAGTAAAGCGCACCGATGAAGATACCCGCGATAATGATCACTTTAACGAAAGACTTGTGACCGCCTTTGATGTCGTTAACGTAAACCGCGACCGATTCTGCACCGCCTGCCGCCATGAAGATCCAAGTGATTACGCCAAGGAATGCCCAGTTGAAGCTTGGTGTCATGGCTTCAATGGTGATTGGGTCAGCTGGCTCGATACCGCCTACTAAAGCCCCGCCAGATAACAAGATGTAAGACATCGTTAGCAGCAGCATCAGTGAGGATGTTAGTGAAGTGATAGGGCCCAGTAATTTCGCGCCGTTGTTAGAGATATGAGTCGCGACCGCAAACAAAATGGTACTCAGAATCGCGGTGGTCATTGGCGTGAATATGTACTCGAAACCTAAGAACGCATACGACGCATAAGCGATGATTCTAGGCAGCAGAGAGGTGAAGAAGAATAGGTTAACAAACCAGTAGGTGTAAGCTGAAATAAACGCCCAGCGACCGCCTAGAGAGCTTTTAACCCAAGAGTAAACACCCGCTTCAGAGTCTTTATTCAGTGACACAAACTCTGCAACGATCAAACAAAATGGCACAAAGTAGAAGATGGTTGCTAGAAAGAACATCGGAGCCGAGGAAAGACCGATCTCGATGTTGTTATTAATGATGTTATTGAAGCTGTATACCGCCGCGAAGGTCATAGACAGTAGGGCAAATTTGCCTATCGTACTGCGTTTATTTTCGGACATGATGTTCTCCGGTGAATCACGTTGATGATCGTTATAACTTGGTCCTAGAGAGGGAAGCTCTAGGCCGCACTTTTATTGTTATGTTGGTTTGGCAAACACCCGCTTTGTTTTGTCAGGGTTGGCTCATTGTTGTTTTTATAGATTTACGATCGGACTTCTTTGGGCTTTTTCTCTCTGGTATTTCAGTAAACTTATTACCAAAACAAAGAGTTAAAGATTAAGAAGTTCATTGAAGAGATTGCTGGTTTCATGAGCGACGATTTATAAGGCTTGTAGGGGCTTTTTGTCGCTTTTTTTATATGAATCAGTTTGTCTCTTCAGCAAGAAGATTAAAGATTAAGCGGCGGGAAGTTAATCGAAATTGATCAAATATGTGACCTTGAGTAAGTAAATTTAGTTAATATTTTACCTTGGTTTTTATTCGAGTTTTATTACCTATTAATTGGTGTTTTTCGTGAACTGAAACCTTGACGGAACACCGTTTTTATTTTTTGAGTTCTATTTTAATTATCTGATTTAAAACAAAAAAAGCGCCTTGGTAGGCGCTTTTAAAGTTGGGGGGATGCAGAGTGCTACGATTGCTTAGCTGTTTCTAGCTTTGCGTCTTTACCTGCCTGCTTTTTTTCAAAGCGCGAGATCCACCACCAAGCGAGACCAGAGAATACCGCTGTCATGAATACGTTGATAAAGAAGGCTTGAACTAGGTCAACACCTGTTGGGAATGCAGATGCCGTCATACTCACAACGAAGATGCCGATAAGCACAGAGACAACAGCCATACCTTGAACTCGAGTACCCATGCGGAAATCACGTGGTGTGTCGTCATGCTTCAAGCGGAATACAAAGTACGCCACCATGATGAAGATCGGCGGAAGCATTGCGGTACCAGCGGTTAGGTTGATTGCTGTGTTCATCATGTCTTGTACTGATTCAGAGCCGAAGCCGTTAACCACAAGCATCACGAATACAAACGCGAACTGCCACCAAGCTGCACGTACTGGCACGCCGTGTTCGTTAAGCTCTGTTGTTTTCTCGCCGTAAACACCTTTAGGAATTTCAGAGAAGTGAATTTTTACTGGAGCTGCTGTCCACATCATCATCGAACCGAACATGGCAACGAATAGGATAATCCCGACGAAGCGACCCGTTAGAGATTGTGAGATGTCGAAGTAGTTTGCCATACCTGTGAAGATTTCAACCATGCCGCCAGCGTAGGTCAGTTCATCACGAGCAACGAATACGTTTACTAGAAGAGAGCCAACTGCGTACATTGCGCCGATTGCGATACCTGCACCAATGATAACCTTGATGAAAGACTTGTGACCTCCCTTAACATCGTTTAGGTAAGCGGCTGCGGTTTCAGCACCACCGGCTGCTTGGAAGATCCAACACATGATACCTAGCGTTGCCCAGTTGATGGTCGGAGTCATTGCTTCAAGCGTGATTGGTTCTACTGGTTCATGGTTGCCGCCCAGTGCCATTAGTGCACCGATAACGTAGATTGCAAATAGAGCGAATACACCGTATGCCACGATCTCGGCAATCTTACCTAGCCAGCTTGCGCCTTTGGTTGAGATGTGAGTTGCTGCTGCAAACAGAGCAATCGAGATAGCCGATGTAACGACTGGCGAGAAGGCGTATTCATAGCCCAACATCGCGTAAGACGCATAAGCGATTACGTTTGGTAGCAGAGATACAAACCAGAAAAGGTTTACGAACCAGTATAGGAACGAACCTAGGTAGGCTGCTTTTGAGCCTAGCGGTTTTTTAAGCCAGTCGTACATGCCTGACTCAGAATTTTTATTTGCAGATACGAATTCAGCAATGATGAACACGAATGGAATGAAGTAAATAAGGGTAGCGAGCAAAAAGATAGGGGCTGAACTCAATCCCAATTCGATGTTGTTGTTTACGATGTTGCGAACGTTAAATACCGCTGCAAATGTCATGGAGAGTAGGGCAAATTTGCCTAACTTACCGCGTACAGATTCAGACATAGTGTCCTCCAGGGAATCACATAATTATAGTCGTTATTTCCCTATGCTTCTTTGTAGGGAAGAAGCACAGAGGTTTTGTTCAGTCTATTTGAGCCTTGAACGGCAAGGCTCAAACGCGCTGTGAGTTAATAGGGTTATTGCTTACTTATTAAGGAAGTAACCGTCTTCAATGGTCACTTTCAGCACCACCTTGCGAACTCGGTTATCACCGTGGAAGCGGTAAGCTTTGCTGTTATCAAAGATCGCCACTTGGCCTTCAGATAACTCACGAGTTTCACCGTTACCCAGTAGGTGTTCACGGTCGGTTTCATCGCTGTAAGCTTGGGTCTGTTCAAGTTGAGACTTATCAGCAAACTCAACCGTTTCACGACCTTCCAAGTAGTAGTGCACATCAAAGTAACGACGGTTGCCGGTGAAGTTTTCTGTGTTACGAGCCACACCGTCTTCAATCATGTAAGCCAGTGAGTCACCAATCGAATACATCACGCTATCTTTAATGTTGCCGATGTTTTCAATCGCTTCTACACAGCGTTGCCATTTACGACCGTCGCGGTAAACGACTTTAAATTGCTCTAGGTTGTCTAAAACGATCATCGCTTATGCCTCGTTCTGTTGTGGTTGAGTTGTTGGCGTATTCGCCGTGAAGAACTCATCACCAAAGTTGTGATTGATTAGGTGTTGTGCGTCGCAATCGCCTGCTTGGAATGGAATCAGAGTTAAGCCGTAGCGGAACTCATCCATGTACACGCGGTAAGAATCCAATACTTCGCTGCCCCAAGAGTTTGAACCTAGGCCCATCACTTGGTGGTCTAGATTTAGGGTGATGTAACCGCTCTTCTCTAGTTCAATCGTATGCTGTGCTTGATGCAGGTTTTGGTTGGTGTAGAACCATGCGCTGAAGTTGATTTCTTGCTGTGGTTTCACCGCAATACCATTGCCAGCACGGCTTGAAAGCGCAGCCCAACGAACGTGTTGGCGGTTGCCGTTGTTTTGTGGGAACGGGTAGTTCTCGAACATGTCAGCCACGGTTGATTGGTAAACATCAATCATGTTGGCTTGCTTGCTGTCCTGGTAGTTCTCTTCAGGGCCGCGGCCGTAGTATTGAACTTGGTCGAAGTCGCCGTTGATACCCATATCGAAACCAATCACTGGAATCACGTGAGGGTAATCACCGTAACGCTCGCCGCTCAGTTCAACGTTCAGTTGGCCTTCGGAACTGATTTGGTAGCGATATTCACAACGCATGCCGAAATCGAATACCGGTGGAGCAACGATACTGGTGGTGGTGATCTCAATCTTGCCGTTGTTCTCTTCCACGTTTAGCGTGCGGAAGTGCTCTTGCATGATCTGTAAGTGTGCAGGCTCCCAGTAACCATCGTGCTCTTGTTTATGGTTATCGATCATTGGCTTGAAGAAGTTCAGCTTAGGCTCAGACTTAATCAGCTCCTCGCCATTGACTAACCATGACGTCAGCTTGCCGTTCACTTTTGAGAAATTCAGAGCAAAGTTGTGGCCTTTGATTAGGTAAGCTAAGCGAGACTCTTCAACATTCAGTGCCGTCGCATTGTTGTTAGTGAAGGCTTCAAGTTGTGCTGTGTTCTCTTTCACTTGGAACTGGTAAACCGCGATGTCGTGGTTCGCCTCGCTGTATGAAGTACGAGAATCTTTGCGCACCGTAAAGTTGACAAACACTTCGCGCGCATCAAGCTGTGGCAAGTTAAGCGTTAGTTCACGGCTAGAGTTCTCAGCCAGTTCTTCAACCTTGATGTGCTGTACGGCAATGGTCTCACCCTCAGCGCGGATTTCCGCAGTGATGGTGTAGTCATCGATATTTGAGAACCAAAGCTTGTTGTCTACTGTGAAGGTGCCCGTTTGTGCATCGAAATCGCGAAGCTTCACAGGGGCAATCACTTGCTTGTACTCTTTCAAGCCTGGGCCTGGCGTTTGATCCGGGTAGATCAAACCGTCCATGCAGAAGTTGTAGTTGTTCGGGTAGTCACCGTAGTCACCGCCGTATTTGTAGAACTCTGTGCCTGCTTCATCACGCGCTAGAATGCCGTGGTCACACCATTCCCAAACATAGTGACCTTGAATCGCATCGTGCTTGTAGAACACGTTTTGGTACTCGGTTAAACCGCCCGGGCCGTTACCCATCGCGTGTGCGTATTCACAGATGATGCGTGGCTTTTCGTGTGGGAATTCACCGAAGGCATTCATCAATTGAGCGCGTGAGTACATGGTTGAAATGATGTCGACCACTTCAGCGTCACGGTCTTCTTCGTAGTGAACCAAACGCGTGTCATCAATTGCTTTTGCTGCATCGTACATAGAACGGATGTTGCAGCCGTAACCAGACTCGTTACCCAGTGACCACATGATGATAGAAGGGTGGTTCTTTTGAGCGTGAATATGACGCTCGATACGCTCAACAAACACCGCTTCCCATGCTGCATCGTTAGTGATGCGGCTTAAGTCGCCAACGTTAGCAAAACCGTGTGTTTCAACATCGGTTTCGCCCATCACGAACAGACCGTAGATATCACACAGTTCGTAGAAACGTGGGTCGTTCGGGTAGTGCGCTGTACGTACTGAGTTGATGTTGTGTTGCTTCATCAACACTAAGTCTTTCTCTACGCGATCCATCCCAACAGCACGACCTTTTAGGTGGTCGTTGTCGTGGCGGTTCACGCCGTGAAGCATCACGTATTTGTTGTTGATGTAGAACAGACCATCGCGAACTTTAATGTCGCGGAAACCAACGCGTTGTGGGATCACTTCTAACACTTTGCCGTCAGCGTCTTTCAGCGTCAGCAGCAGTTGGTAAAGGTATGGGTTTTCAGCGTTCCATTGAACAGGGTTCACTACATCGATAGAGAATTGAGTATCGGCATTGCCGCCAGTCTGTTGGTTAGGAACAGTTAGGTTATCTACTGAGCCTTGCGAGATAACTTGGCTGCCATCAAGCAATGCGTACTCAAGGGTTGCGTTTGCCGCTGCTGCTAGGTTTTCTAGTTCCACTTTGCACGACAGGGTAGCGCTTTGGTAAGCGTCGTCGAAATCAGTGCGAACGGTAACGTCTTGAATGTGCAGCTGTTCTTTACCTACGAGGTAAACGTCACGGAAGATACCGCCCGTCCACCACATGTCTTGGTCTTCAATGTAGGTTGAATCGGCCCACTGCATCACACGAATAGAAAGTAGGTTGTTGCCTGCTGTTACCTGGCTAGAGATATCGAACTCAGCGGTTAGGCGGCTGCCTTTGCTGAAGCCAACATATTCACCGTTTACGTACACTTCGAAGTAAGTTTCAACGCCATCAAATTTGATGATGGTTTGTTTCTCGTCCCAGCTTTCGCCAAGGAAGAAAGAGCGTTGGTATGCGCCGGTTGGGTTGTCTGATGGTACGAAAGGCACATCAATTGGGAATGGGAAACCTTCATCTGTGTATTGAAGATCGCCGTGGCCTTCCATTTGCCACATGTTTGGAACCGTGATGTTGCCCCAGTCGCTCATTTCCTGAGAATAAAACTCTTCAGGAACCAATAGCGGATTGGTGAAGTAGCTGAAATTCCATTGGCCACTCAATAGTTGGAAGTGGCCGCTCAGTTCACGCTGAAACGTTTTTGCATTTTTTTCTGATGCGTATGAGAAGAAGTATGCACGCGGTGCCATACGGTTCTCATGTAAGTTCAGGAAGTTTTCCCAGTTGTTCACGTTGCCTCTCTCTCGGTCTAAATGCAGTTTGCTGACCGACGTTCTTATGCGTAATTGGGTCGTAGTGAATACGAGTATTTTTGGACTGAGGTAATTATTAGTAAAAGTTTTACTAAATGAAATTAGTGAAAACGTTTTACTTTAACTTCATCACGTTTTTTATGGTCTTTTTACGGTGCTGTGTGATCCACTTAAAAGAATGCTATTGGCTGTTTTATGCAGCAGGTTAAAGAGGGGGACATGTGTCGATTGATGTATGTGACGGGCACAAAAAAGGCCACCTTCAACAAAGGTAGCCTTAATTTATCTATTTGATATATTTAATTATTTTGTTGTATCGCGTAGCTTGAGTTTGCTTGGTACATAGACGCGTAATGGGATGGTTCGGCCGTCGCGTACTTTCTCAATCAGCAGGTTAACGCCTTGAATTCCCATCAGTTCAGAGTGAATACGAACAGTCGATAAAGATGGGAAGGTAAATTTAGCTGTTGGGATGTCGTTTACACTGATCAGCGCAATATCTTCAGGAATGTTTAATCCGTGCTCATGAACTGCTCGTAAAACGCCAATTGCGATGGAATCTGACGCAATAAACATGGCTTTAGGGTAGTCGCCCGTCGCGAGCATCTGTTTTGCAAGCTTGTAACCTGATGAGCTAGAGAAGTCACCACGGTAGATGTCTTGCTCACTGACAACATTTTTTAGGCCACCATATTCAGCAAAAGCGACTTCACGAATATCAGGGGTGTTGACGTCGTCTTGGCCACCAATAAAGCCGATGCGCTCATAGCCTTGGTTGATAAAGAAGTTGGTGATCTCTTTGCTGATCAAAGCCAGGTCGATATCGACAGAGTCATAAGGTTCTGAGTGATCGGTAAAATCGACATAACAAATATTATCGCTCAGCTTTTTAGCTTGCTCGATAACCTCTGGTGTCATTCGACCCACCAATAAAACACCTGTTATCGGCGCTGAGTTGATTTGTATTTTACTTTCATAACAGTTGGTTAGCTTGATTTCCATCTTTTCGCATTGGGTTTCAATCCCATGG
The DNA here is from genome assembly GCF_003050085.1 of Vibrio sp. 10N.286.48.B8. NCBI lineage: Bacteria > Pseudomonadati > Pseudomonadota > Gammaproteobacteria > Vibrionales > Vibrionaceae > Vibrio > Vibrio sp. 10N.286.48.B8. The sequence goes on from NZ_PIGD01000002.1 coordinate 178,948, forward strand.
CGAATCGATAGGTAGTAAGGGTCGTTAACCTCAGCTTCTTGCTTGTAGTTATACAGGGCTAGGAAGTGATGGTTTTGTTTTTTACTACTAACGGTTTTTCGTGAGCTGCTGGTTTTGTATTCCAACTTCTCTGCAATTTCAAAGATACGCCTTTTGGTCTCTTCCTTGACGCTTAATGTTGGATCTTCATTGAGAACCCTTGAAACTGTAGCCAATGATACATTCGCTTCAGTCGCGATATCTTTTAACGTTGCCATACTCACTTCCTGTTATTGGAACATTGCGCTGCTTTGAAATTGGTATTTAGTAAAAAAGCAATGCACCTCTTTATTCTACAGACCTATTGTAATCAAACTGGAAGTCATTGCATTAACTTTTAGTAAAATAAATGCTCAACTCATCTGTGATGTCTCAAATCTGACTATCTATAATTATCTTATTAAAATTCAATGAATTAGAAGTTAACAGCTATACGTTATCTCGATGTCATGTTCAGTACCAATGATGAAAGTTAGTGTAAACGTTTACACTTCGTGGTTTTGATCACAGAATTATAGTCAAAATGGCTGCTACTATTTCTGGCATACGGTGCTACTGAGCTGAATGCCAGTTCGAGTTAGCCCACGAATGACGACAAAGAGAGGTTGATTGTGAAAGTACTGGTTACGGGCGGCATGGGTTACATCGGAAGTCATACATGCATTCAAATGATACAGGCAGGTATGGAGCCAATCATTGTTGATAACCTTTGCAACAGCAAAGAGCTAGTGCTGGAACGAATCGAATCGTTAACTGGTAAGCGACCAACGTTTTATCTTGGCGACATTCGTGACCAATCTTTTTTAGATAGCGTGTTTTCAGAAAACGATATCCAAGCCGTGATTCACTTTGCTGGTCTGAAAGCGGTAGGGGAGTCGGTGGCTAAGCCTTTGGAATACTACGATAACAACGTCAATGGTTCATTGGTGTTAGCTCGAAGTATGAAGAAAGCGGGCGTGAAAAGCATCGTATTTAGTTCTTCGGCTACCGTTTACGGTGACCCTGAAGTAGTGCCGATTACTGAAACTTCACCAACAGGCGCGACAACTAACCCTTATGGTCGCAGCAAATATATGGTGGAAGAGTGCTTAAGCGATCTGTTCAACGCGGAGAACGATTGGAGCGTGACTTTGCTACGTTACTTCAATCCAGTCGGCGCACATCCATCGGGCACTATGGGTGAAGACCCACAAGGTATCCCAAATAATTTAATGCCGTTCATAGCTCAAGTAGCCGTAGGTCGCCGTGAAAAACTGGCTGTTTTTGGAAACGATTACCCAACAGTCGATGGCACAGGCGTTCGTGACTATATTCATGTAATGGATTTAGCGGATGGCCATGTCGCCGCACTAAAAGTGGTTGGCGAGAAAGCGGGCTTACACATTTACAACCTAGGTACTGGCAAAGGCTCAAGTGTACTCGAGATGGTTGAAGCCTTCGCACAAGCATCAGGCAAACCGGTTCCTTATGAACTTTGCCCACGTCGCGCAGGTGACATTGCCGAATGTTGGGCAAGCACAGAAAAAGCGGAGCGCGAACTTGGTTGGAAGGCGACGCGTAGCGTGATGGAGATGACGGCGGATACATGGAATTGGCAGTCGAATAACCCGAACGGCTACTAGCCTGTGTAATTGAAGTTGCTTAGCTGCATCTCCAATTTCTTTGGGGAAGGCAGAGATAAGAGATGAGAACAGAGAGATTCCAGATATCTCGTACCTCGATTCTGGAATGACGAATTTTAAAACTACGATTTCTGAACGTCATTCCCTACAGCGAGGAACGAGCGTGATAGGGAATCTCCTTGTAGAAGAATTATTCATCTTGGTGAATTGACCAAGACACAAAATTTGAGAGCAATCTAAACATGTCAAAAGTTGAATTTAACCCAGTAGACCATCCGCATCGTCGTTATAACCCATTAACGGGTCAGTGGATCTTAGTATCACCGCACCGCGCAAAGCGTCCTTGGAGTGGCCAAGATGAAAAGCCATCGACCGAGCAACTTCCTGAGTACGAGAAAGAGTGTTTCTTGTGCCCAACCAATACGCGTATCTCGGGCGACGAAAACCCAGATTACGACGGCACTTATGTATTCAGTAATGATTTCGCGGCGCTGATGCCTGATTCGCCTGACGCTCCAGAGTCTGATAACCCTCTATTCAAGACTCAAGGTGTACGTGGGTTGAGTCGCGTGATCTGTTTCTCTCCGGACCACAGCAAAACGCTGCCAGAGTTACCAGTAAACAAGATTCGCGGTGTGATTGATACATGGAATGAACAGATTGAAGAGCTAGGTAAAGACTACCTATGGGTTCAAGCGTTTGAAAACAAAGGCGAGACCATGGGCTGCTCTCAGCCTCATCCACACGGTCAAATTTGGGCGAACAGCTTTCTGCCAAACGAGATTGAACGTAAAGAAAAGCTTCTAAAAGAATACTTTGAGCAACAAGGTTCAAACCTATTAGTGGATTACGTTGAAGCTGAAATGAAAGACGGCTCACGCACTGTCGTTGAAACCGAACATTGGGTTGCTGTGGTTCCTTACTGGGCTGCGTGGCCATTCGAAACCATGTTGCTGCCAAAAACACACATTCGCCGCATGAGTGAACTGACTGACGAACAACGTGATGACTTGGCACTTGCGATTAAGAAGCTAACGAGTCGCTACGACAACCTATTCCAATGTTCATTCCCATACTCGATGGGCTGGCACTATGCGCCATTCTTTGAAGAAGGTACGGATATCGATCATTGGCAGTTGCATGCCTTGTTCTACCCGCCACTGTTACGCAGTGCTTCGGTTCGTAAGTTCATGGTTGGCTATGAAATGCTGGCAGAATCTCAGCGTGATTTAACCGCAGAACAAGCAGCGCAACGTCTTCGTGATTTGAGTGACGTTCACTATAAAGAGCAGTAATACGTTGCTTCGTAGATAACGAGCGAGATTCCTGATATCTCGTCCCTCGATTCTGGAATGACGGCAGGTGAGAAGCTTGGTTGCTTCGTTACTTAGGAGTCGATGTTGTCATTCCCTATTGTGAGAGATGAACGAGATAGGGAAATCTAAAAGAATTAAAGTGGTGCCGTGAAGGGGCCATAACCAATTGAACAAAGAGTTTAACCAGAGAGTTTACTTATGTCTGACCTAATCCAAAACGTGAAAGCATCTTTTGAGCAAGTCCTTGGCTACCAAGCGACTCATATTATCCAAGCACCAGGTCGTGTGAACCTGATCGGTGAACACACTGACTACAACGATGGTTTTGTTCTACCGTGTGCCATTAACTACCAGACGGTAGTCGCAGCGGCTAAACGTGACGACAACATCGTGCGCGTAGTGTCGGTGGACTACGGCAATGCTGTGGATGAATTCGACCTAACTCAAGAGATCACATTTCAACAAGACAAGATGTGGGCTAATTACATTCGTGGTGTGGTGAAGTGCTTAAAAGGTCGCGGTTTTGAATTTACAGGTGCAGATATCTCTGTAACGGGCAACGTGCCTCAAGGTGCTGGCTTAAGTTCTTCTGCGGCACTGGAAGTGGTGATTGGTCAAACATTCAAGGTGCTTTACAACCTAGAGATCAGCCAAGCCGAAGTGGCGCTTAATGGTCAGCAAGCTGAAAACGAATTTGTAGGCTGTAACTGCGGCATTATGGACCAGATGATCTCTGCAGAAGGTCGCGCAAATCACGCAATGCTTTTGGACTGTCGTAGCCTAGAGACTCAAGCGGTTTCAATGCCAGAAGATATGGCTGTGGTTATCATCAACTCAAACAAGAAACGCGGCTTAGTCGACAGCGAATACAACACGCGTCGTGAACAATGTGAAGAAGCGGCGCGCATCTTTGGTGTTCCGGCACTTCGTGATGTGACCATTGAACAGTTCAAAGCGAAAGAATCTGAGTTGGACGAGATGGTTGCTAAGCGTGCTCGTCACGTGATTACTGAAAATGACCGTACCGTTGAAGCGGCTCAAGCTCTGCGTACTCACGACATGAAGCGTATGGGTGAACTGATGGCAGAATCGCATGCATCAATGCGTGATGACTTTGAAATCACAGTGAAAGAGATTGATACGCTGGTAGATATGGTCAAAGAAGTGATCGGTGAGCAAGGCGGTGTGCGTATGACGGGCGGTGGTTTCGGTGGTTGTATTGTGGCTTTGGTTCCACCTGCATTGGTTGATGAAATTAAAACAACTGTGGAGCAGAAATATCAAGCGGCGACGGGTCTAAAAGAATCTATTTATGTGTGCCAAGCGAAAGACGGCGCCAGCCTAATTGAAGTAATCTAACTGCTTCGAGACTTAATATAGAGCTTACCAAGTAAAAAGATCATGGTAGGCCAAATACTAAAGCCTTTACCTCAAACGTAGAGGCTTTTTACTGGCAGTAGAAGGAATTTAGAATGACACAAGCGCAGAACCTGCATCAATCCATGACAGAAACTGCAGCCTATGATGGCCAACCTGCTCAGCTTGTCACGCTGTCGAATGTACACGGCATGGAAGTGACATTCATGGATATTGGCGCAACGTGGTTGAGCTGTATCTTGCCAGTAAAAGGAAATAGAAGAGAAGTGCTATTGGGTGTTAACTCAATGGATAATTTCGAGAAGCAAGCCAGCTATATGGGCACAACCGTTGGCCGTTATGCTAACCGCATTGCCAATAGTCGCTTTAAAATTGATGGTCAGAACTACAAGCTGGAAACCAACCAAGCGGGCAATACCTTGCATGGTGGTCCGAACGGTTTTGATAAACGTCGTTGGAATATTACCGAGAAAACCGAAACGTCAGTGGTGTTTACTCTTGAGTCTGCTGATGGCGATCAAGGCTTTCCGGGGAATTTGAATGTGTCGGTGCGTTATGAACTCACCGAAGATAATCGAGTTTCCATTCATTACTCTGCAACCACAGACAAGCCAACCGTGGTCAACCTAACGAATCATGCGTACTTCAATCTACTTGGCGCAGAAGCCGGGCACGATTGTTTGTCACACATTGTGAGCATCAACGCCAATCAGTTCTTACCGACCAACTCGGTAGGTATTCCACTAGGCAATCTTAAATCGGTGAAATCGACCAGCTTCGACTTCAATCAGCCTATGATGATCTCAGAGCGTTTGTTGGGTGATGAACAGCAGAAAGCAGCAAAGGGTTACGACCACTCTTTCTTATTAGCTGACGGCTGTAAGCGCACTCAATGCGCCGCTACCGTAACGTCACCAGATGCTCTCGTCACACTAAAAGTATTTTCAACCAAACCTGCGATGCAGCTATACACCGGAAACTGGCTTGGTGGTACACCAAACCGAAGTGGTGGCAGCTATGAAGATTACGCTGGTTTGGCGTTAGAAACCCAGTTCTTACCTGACTCTCCTAACCACCCAGAGTGGAAGCAGGACAGTTGTATTCTCAAGCCTGAACAAGAATATAACTACAGTACCTGTTACCAGTTTGAATTTTCGGGGGATTCTTCAAACTAGTACGCTCTAGCTCAAAGCGGTTACGCCAATGTCTTTTGCTTGTGAATAGGACGATGTGAATTATCGCGTTGTTCTTGGGGGATGAGCAAAAGTGGCGCTCAACAAGAGTGCGGTTTATTAAGCGCGATTGTTGAGTATCTGAGTAAGGTAGGAAAGCCCTAACAGAAGCGATTCTGTTAGGGCTTTTTTTGTTTATTGCTTGATGAGTAGACTAGAACTTAGACTTTCTCTACCGAATTGCGGCGTACCAGAGTTGGAGAGAACATCATTGGTTCAGTAGAGGTGTTTTCACCTTTAGCTAAGTGCAACGCGAGTCGTGTCGCTTTCTCTGCCATCATCTGAATCGGGTAGCGAATAGTGGTGAGCTTTGGATGAACATAGCGGGCAATCAAGCCATCATCGAAGCCGATGATCGACATTTTGTCTGGCGCTTGAATACCGTTTTCATCAAGGACAGACAAAGCACCTGCTGCCATGTAATCGTTGTACGCCACAATACCTGTGATTGGCAGTGATTTAGTCAGAAGGTTAGTCATGGCGTATTCGCCACCGTCACTGGTGGGCGCTGAGTATTCAATATAGCTGTCAGAGAGCGCTATTTTGTAATCTGAGAGTGCCGCTAAGTAACCTTGGATACGCTCATCGGCATCTTCAATGCTATGCGATGAGGCGATACAGGCAATGTTCTGATGGCCATGGCGGATCAGATATTCCGTCGCAAGATACGCGCCTTTCTTGTTGTCCAAGAAAATACAACGGTTGGCAATCTCAGCAATATAACGGTTGATCAGCACTAAGCCTTTGACTTCTTTCGCATAGGCAATCAGTTCTTCGTCGGTCAGGCCTTTCGAGTGGATCACCAGGGCGTCGCAACGGCTGTTAATCAGCAACTCAATCGCTTGTCTCTCTTCTTCACGATCGTGTGAGCCATTACCGACAAGGATATGTTTTCCGTTCTCACGAGCGACATTATCGACAGCCTTAACTAGCGTGCCAAAAAAGGGATCGGAGATGTCACCGACCAATACACCAACAGTGTTTGTGCTTTGGCTTACCAGAGCGCGAGCATTGGCATTCGGGCGATAGCCGAGTTTAGACATCGCTTTAGTTACAGACTCTACCGAGCTTGCACTCGCCTTGGGAGACTTGTTGATCACTCGAGATACGGTTGCAACAGAAACACCAGCTTCCTTTGCTACATCTTTAATTGTTGCCATTTTTAACCTCTATACATTGCTGCATCTATTTAACACCGACAATGATAGTAAGGCAACGAAACTCTCATTTTACTTCCAGTAATGAGATCTTTACCGCTTGTAATTATTAGGCTTAATGCTAGTGTAAACATTTACATTTTACTTAATTTTAGTAAATAATCTAATGGGTGAAAATAAATCAATATAGGAAGTGAGAAATGGATACTGTCTCTTATGGTGACTTTGCTAAGTTAGAAATGCGTGTCGGTAAGATCATCGAGGTTGTGCGTCATGAAAATGCGGACAAGCTTTACATCGTGCAAGTGGATGTGGGTGACAAAACGCTACAAACGGTGACCAGTTTAGTACCTTATTACACAGAAGAAGAGTTAATGGGCAAGCAGGTTGTTGTTTTGTGCAATCTAGCGAAGGCGAAGATGAGAGGCCACACTTCTGAGTGCATGTTGTTATGTGCCGAAACGGAAGATGAATCTGAAAGTGTATTACTGACACCTGAACGTGCGATGTCAGCAGGTATTCGTGTCGTTTAAGCTCTCTCTAGGTTGGTGATCTAATGTGTTCACCAACCTAAATTAACTCGCTATGTATATTCATTAACAAGGTACATAAGCTAGCTTCGTACAGTCAGTATCAAGCCATCAATTACACTGTGGTGGTGATCGGAAACCCCAGCAAGATTGCCGTATTTAGGCTGGTGGCGATCATTTTCTAATGGGTGATGCCAACCTTGTGTGTGTTTAACAAAGTGCGCCGCAAAGCTTTCAGACACCTCTAAACATCCTGCCAATACCGTGTCGACATAGGTTTGAACGATAGGGCTGTTTTCGCAAGGAGCCTCAATCTCGTCTTTGATGTAAACCCAGATCGATTGATCCTGTTTGAACTCATTTTGGCTTTCTATCTGAGAGGCCTTTAATTCGATTCGATGATAACCTCGCTCACGGCGATCAAACTCAGCCAGTGCAATATCATCCACCTCAAGCAACAAACCATTCACCTGTCCCTTGCCGAGATTGACGATCAAAGGTGATAAAACATAACTGTCATCGATCTTGCTCCAATGGCGAATTAAGCCATGAACAATCGCAGGGATCGCTTGCCCAGTCTGACCGGTAAGCTGGCGTGAAGATGAGTTGATTAAGCTACCATAACCAAAAATATACATCGCATTCCTTGTCTGAGTTGTTCCATTTAAGTCTAGTCTTACTATATGTGTCGTTTCATCAAAAGTCAGCCGTTTTTATTTTTATACACTTGCGAGTTAAATTGACTCTTTTGATTGTGTTTAATTGACTCGTTTTTGACTTGAAAAAGTGCGTTGATTGTTGTTTTTAAAAGGTTTCTCTGTTTGGCGCGTTTCGTGCATTGTTGAAAGTAATATGGCAGTAGAAATTACTGCATCACGAATTTGACTATTAAATAGCAATTCCCAGAAGCCACACTTGGCTTGTTATCTGAAATGAGGGACGAGTTTGTTAAATATCACAGATAAAAGTGTAGAAGATGCAATTCCTGCTTATCTTCGTTTGGGGTTTAGACCTTTCTTCTTTTTAGGCAGTCTCTATGCTGTGATCGCGATTGTGGCTTGGGTCATCATGTTCCAAAACGGTCAGCCAGAAATGCTAAAAGTACCGGCGCTTTGGTGGCACGTACACGAAATGCTGTTTGGTTTCTCAATGGCGATAGTGGTCGGTTTTGTGTTAACGGCGGTACAAACGTGGACGGGTGTCAACGGAACCAAGCACTATCGGTTAGCTGCCCTTGTTGGCTTATGGATCGCACCTCGCATTCTGTTTTGGACACCTGCTCCGTTATGGTTGATCTCGTCGGTTGAGGCGTTGTTCTTAATCTTCGCCGCCTACGAAATTGGTTTTCGTGTCGTGAAGTCGAAAGGCTGGAAGAACCTGTTCTTTGTACCACTGTTTATATTGGCTATCGTGGCGAACTTTGCTAGTTACGCGACCATTAAGGGGATGCCTCCATTTCCTTCATCAGCGGTATGGCAAGCGATGTTGTGGTGGTTTACGTTGTTGCTGTCTGTAATGGGTGGGCGAGTTATTCCATTCTTCACGGCGCGTCGTTTTGATTTTGAAAAAGCTCAACCCTTAGTTTGGTTGGAATGGCTAGCGAATCTACCTTTGGTTGGTTTATTTGTGTTGAGTTTCTTCCCATTGACCTTTGCTCAAGTCGGCAATGAGTTGATGGTATTTGCAGGTGTAACCCAATTGGTACGCTTTATCCGCTGGAAGCCTTGGACAACTTTGTCTGAGCCTTTGGTGTGGTCGCTGCATGCGGCTTACCTATGTATCCCTCTAAGCTTGCTGCTACGTGGTCTGTTGGACAACCCGTTCGCGAGCCACAATATGCTGCACTTGTTTGCGATTGGTGGTCTGAGTGGGTTAATTCTTGCGATGATTACACGCGTGACGATGGGGCACACCGGTCGTGCTATCTATAAAGGGCCAAGTATGGCTTTGGCGTTCTCGGCTATTTTTATCGCGGCGCTAGTACGTAGTCTAGGTGTGACCTTTTTCCCGGCGTACTTATTTGAGATGGTCAACATCAGTGCGGGTTTATGGACGTTAGCATTTGGGCTATTTATCTGGAAGTTCGGCATGATGCTATTAACACCAAGAGTGGATGGTCACCCGGGCTAAGCTAATTGGTTATCTACCCATACTGAAAGGGAAGCTCTGAGCTTCCCTTTTTGATCTTCATAATTCATTAAGTATTTGCAACAAGGTATTGGCGTACCTGTGTAATGAGATCTTCTTTGGCATGAGGCGAGATGAAACTGGCTTCGATGGCATTAATACTGAATTGCGCTAATTCGTTTTTCGTCACTGGGTGAGCATTGGCGACGGCGAGGAAGTTATCATTCATATAGCCGCCGAAGTAAGCGGGATCATCGGAATTGATGGTGACGCACAGCCCTTTTCTCAACAGCTCGACGATGTTGTGCTCTTGCATGGTGTCGAAGACCTTGAGCTTAGTATTCGAGAGTGGGCAGACCGTCAGCGGTGTGCGTTTGGCTATTAGCTGCTCCATCAGCTCTTCATCTTCTATACAGCGAACGCCATGATCAATTCGGGTAATGCTTAGCAAGCTCAGAGCGTCGATAATATTTTGCGCAGGGCCTTCTTCTCCGGCGTGCGCGACGGTTAGAAAACCTTGATTGATGGCTTCTTGGAAGACATGTTTAAACTTCTCTGGCGGGTTGCCTTGTTCTGATGAATCTAGCCCAACCGCAATGATTTTGTCTTTGTAAGGTAAGGCCTGTTTGAGTGTCTCGAACGCGCTGCCTTCATCGAGATGACGCAGAAAACACATGATAAGTTGGCTGCTGATCCCGAGTTCCTGTGTGGCTTGCTCTAGTGCTTGGGTAATGCCGCCTACAATCGTGTCAAAGGCGATGCCACGTTCAGTGTGGGTTTGAGGGTCGAAGAATATCTCAGTGTGAACCACATTATCTTGCTGACACTTCAACAGATAAGCCCACGTCAGATCGTAGAAATCTTGCTCATGAATCAGTACGTTAGCACCTTGATAGTAGATATCGAGAAAGGATTGAAGATTGTGGAACTGGTACGCCTCTCGTATTTGGTCAGGGGTCTCAAAGGGAATCGACACGTTATTACGCTTGGCGAGCTCGAACATCTGCTCTGGTTCTAATGTACCTTCTATGTGTAAGTGCAGCTCAACCTTCGGTAAATGTTTGATGAAGCTATCCATAGCAACTCCTTAGCTATTTTAATTATGGGCGGAGTAGGTGAGGCAGTAGAGTCTATAAACCTGAGCAAGCAGGTATCTCTTTCATTTATCTCTGTTTGAGCATAGTTCATTTCATTGTTGTCGATAAAACAGGGCAGAAATTGATGATGAATTGGAAGTTATGAACTAACAGAAATCAAGCGCAAACGATTTGCAGCATTGGAGTGTGATCCGCTGCAAATATTTGCAGCAATACTCATTGATTTGTGCTCTAATACCGCGCTTACCAAGGGATGGTGTTAAAAGATGCTCACTTAGATGGAGTTATCAAAGTTGACCGATCCCTTAATGATCTCCCTTAGGAAAAAATAGAACATGTCTAAGAACAAAAAATTTGATATCCGCCTTACAGAAAAACGCAACGGTTGGTGTGCAGAGATTACTCGTCAAGTAACGTCTCGCAGCACTACAGTATCTAAGCGTGAGTCTGGTTTCGAAACTGAAGCTCTAGCACAAGAGTGGGCAGAGAAAGAGCTAGCATCTTTCATCGCTAACCAAGCTGAACGTAACGAGCGTAAATCAGAGCAGCGTAAAGAGCGTGACGAACTACGTCACACTAAAGAGCTTAAAGCTGAGCAAGCACGTGAAGCGCGCGCTAAAGCTCGTGCAGAAGAGCAAGAAGACGCTGAGTAATTCAGTGCATGATTAATTTATAGATCCCTTAATTTTAAGATAAGGGATTTGTAAAAAAAGCCCCGATATAACTTTTCTCTTTCTAGTTAAAAGTATATTGGGGCTTTTTAGTTTGTGGAGTTCTGTTTTATTGTGTTTAAGAGCACGGTTTGGCTTCTCGCTTTTAACGTCGAGCTCTTAAACTTTTAAGCATTGCCTGATCAGTTATTCAGCGCAGTTAGCCAATCGTCTTCTGCTACTTCTTCAATGTAGCTTTCTACTGATTGTCCTACTTCTTCATCGTCTTGCTTAAAGTAAGCAATATGGAACACAGCATCACCTTCGTTTACCAAAGGTAGAGTTTGTTGACCAATCACGATACCGCCTTTGGTTGTGATCACTTGGCCCTCTTGGTGACCTAATGGAGAACTGATGTAAGCAAGGGTTTGTCCTGCTTCAACTTGTTCGCCAAGTCTTACCATGTTACGCAAAATACCGTCTGATTCCGCGCGGATCCAGCTGGTGGATTTACTCAACACAGGCTCTGGCAACTTTTTGCGGTTAGGGCGCAGCATGCCGATTTCTTTCATCACTTGATGCACACCAAGATAACCCGCACGAATCGCTAGATGATCAAAACGCAGCGCTTCACCACCTTCGTAAGTTAATACAGGAATCCCCAGTTTTTCTGCTTCGCTACGCAGTGAACCGTCACGCAGTGGTGAATCGATGATCACTGGTGTTGCGAATGCTTTCGCGATGCGCATTGTTTCTGGATTTGATAGGTTTGCACGAATCTGAGGCAGGTTGGTGCGGTGAATCGCGCCCGTGTGTAGATCCAAGATGTAATCACAGTGCTTTGCCACGTTCTCGAAGAAAGTGTAAGCGATACGTGATGTTAGCGATCCTTTCTCACTACCTGGGAAGCAACGGTTTAGGTCGCGACGGTCCGGTAGGTAACGAGACTTATGGATAAAGCCGAACACGTTAACGATAGGCACGACAATCAAGGTACCTTTCAGTTTTTTTGGATCGATAGCATTCGTCAGTTGTCGAGCAATCTCAACACCGTTTAGCTCATCGCCGTGGATCGCCGCATTTACCATCAGTGTTGGGCCTGCTTGGCGACCGTGAATAATTTCAATCGGGATCGAAAGTGGAGAGTGCGTGTAAAGCTGAGCCGCTTGCAGTTCAATCTCCATTCGTTGTCCTGGCTGAACAGTATAACCAAGTAATTCGAATGGTTGATTAGGTTTTAGTCTTGCCATTTAGGTTGTTCTCAACATGGTGATAATTCGTTAACACGGAATGTATCAATCGTTGATTTTTAGTACGAATCAATCGCTTTACGGTGACGACAAAAGTTTTTTATGAAGGGGCTTATGAATTGGTTTCAGTTTTTTATTTGGTTAATTGAAGGGTGTTTCAAATTGTGAATTTTCTGACAATACATTGATTTAGCGCTGATATTTGTCATTTGGTTCGTTGGTATTATCCACCGCCATTTTTTGGCGGCCAAATTCAAATATCGAGATCAAAATGAAAAAAACAATTTCAAAAGTTGTAGCACTAGCAGTGGTATCTGTTGCTTTGTCTGGCTGTGTTGGTAGCAACGCAGTAACGGGTTACCTAATGAAGTTCAACCTTAAAGCGGTTGATAACCGTTACGCACGTGGCGGTTTGAACTTACTGTTGGCACCTGCGTACGGTCTAACGGTTGCAGCGGATTACCTAGTATTCAACTCACTAGAGTTCTGGACAGGTAGCAACCCACTAACGGGTGCTCCGCACATCTTTGATACTAAGGTTGATACTTACCTTGATATTAACCATCAGCTAGATCCGTCTCTAACAGAAGCACCGGTAGGCCCAATCACTAATGTAAATATGATCGAAAAAGGTCAGATGCAGCAGATTGATGAAAATACAATCCAAATGGATATCACTTACCAATCTGGTGAGCGAGCGACACTAATCGGTGTTCGTGATGGTGAGATGGTAACGTACTTCATCGATGGCGAAGTGGTTGCACAAACTTCAATTGATGAGCTAGAGAACTACGCAGCTTCACGCGCTTAATTTTTTTGCTTATTACAAAAATTAGATACAAAAACAGGTACTCAATGAGTACCTGTTTTATTTTGTCTCGAATAAACGGCATTTACTGAAAAGTACTATTTATTGAAAAGCACGGTTCATTGAACAAACATAGCTTATCGAATTATGCTTTTTCTGGGATTGCTTCAAGCAGTGCAACCATTTGGTTCCAGAATAGCTCAACGGTGTCGATCTTCACTTTCTCATCAGGAGAGTGCGGGAACTTGATCGTTGGGCCGAAAGAAACCATATCCATATTCGGGTAAGGTTCTTTGAATAGACCACACTCAAGACCAGCATGGATAACCATGATGTTTGGCTTGTGACCGTAGATACCTTCGTACATGTCGCGGAAGATGTGCATGATTTCTGAATCTGCGTCTGGCTTCCAACCTGGGTAAGCGCCAGAAAACTCGATGCTCGCGCCTGCTAGTTCAGCAACAGAATTCAGCATGCTTTCAACTTGGCTACGGCCAGAATCGATCAAAGAGCGAATCAGGCAAAGTACAGTGATTGAGTTCTCTTCTGTTGTGATAATACCAACGTTTAGAGATGTTTCAACAACACCTTCAATCTCGTCGCTCATACGAATCACGCCGTTTGGCGCAGCGTTTAGTGCAGCGATAAAGCGAGCTTGGTCAGCTGCTGCAAGAGCGCCCATTTCAACCGAAGCTTCTTCGTTGAAAGTAACAATGCTGTCTTCTACTTTACCTAGCTCAGTTGAAAGAAGCTCTGTGTAGTAGTTGTATAGAGAAGCCAGTTTCTCTTGGTTTGCAGCAGGTACTGCAACCGTTACGAAACCTTCACGAGGGATCGCATTACGTAGGCTACCGCCTTTGAATTCGACGATGCGTAGGTCTAGCTCTTTCGCGTGACCCGCTAGGAAGCGAGCAAGCAGTTTGTTTGCGTTTGCACGGCCTGTGTGGATATCACAACCAGAGTGACCGCCTTTAAGGCCTTTCAACGTTAGCTTGCGTGTTACGAAATCAGCAGGAATTGCATTACGTGCAACTTCAAATGTCATTGCGCCGTCGATACCGCCAGCACAACCCATGTACACTTCGCCTTCTTGCTCTGAATCGGTGTTAAGAAGGATATCGCCTTCTAACCAACCCGCTTCAAGACCGAAAGCACCAGTCATGCCTGCTTCTTCATCTACTGTTAGTAGAACTTCGATAGGGCCGTGCTGGATTTCGTTTGAAGCAAGAACCGCTAGGCAAGAAGCCATGCCCATGCCGTTATCAGCGCCAAGCGTTGTCCCTTTTGCTGTAACCCACTCACCATCGATGTATGGTTGGATTGGATCTTTAGCGAAGTCATGAACGGTGTCTTCGTTCTTTTGTGGAACCATATCGATGTGAGCTTGTAGCACCACACCTTTTTTGTTTTCCATACCCGGCGTTGCTGGCTTCTTGATGAATACGTTGCCCGTTGGGTCACGACGTACATCTAGGCCTTGCTCTGTTGCCCAAGCAATAATGTATTGAGCAAGCTCTTCTTCATGCTTTGAAGGGTGTGGGATTGAGCAAATCTTATCGAAGAACTGCCAAATAGGGGTAGGGGATAATTTACTGATCTCAGAATGGAATTCAGACACGGATGACTCCTTTTTTATTTGATAACCATATATTTAGGGTTTTTATAGGTGAAAACTTAGAACAAAAATCTAAAATATGGGTCTGTTTTGATGGCAACAGCATACCACTAGAGTGTTTTGACGAGTAGCGGTTCTAAACCTCAAATAGATCAAATTTTGAAAGCGATCTTGTCCATCTGATCATGATTAAGCGCTTTGATGCTTATAAATGACACAGGCAAACGTTTGTTTAATTCTTTTTTGTAATTTAATTACGAAAATAAGTTTGAAGAATAACCATAAGTAGCCAAAAGTGTGACGCATAGCAAAAAATACTTGTAATCTTTTTTCTTTAGGGTATATTAATAACCAACTTCTGAGACGAAGAGTAAATGCTCAAAGGATGAGTCCGTTTTATCGCCTCCAAGGAACCGAGAAATCAAATTTGTTTTTTATTGATTTATTAAGGTGATAGTTATGAAAGGTTTACCATCTGCAATGTTCTGGCTTAACAGCTCTGTTTACACTAGCAACTTTGCATACCCTACAAGCTTTGGTTACTAATACCGTAAGCATGTAACTCGAACAGTTTTGTTCACCCCTATATATTGGAATTCTTTTACAGCCCTTTTGGTTGACAGATTCTACCGCCACTCAGTTTTGAGTGGCGTTTTTTTTGCCTGCTACTTTTCCAAACCGCTTTATCTCGTCTCTTTTCCTGCTGCTCTGCGTGGTTGTTTTTTAAACGCCAAAATATCAATTTGCGCCTTATTACTGATCCTGTTGAAAAATACACAACTCTTGTGGGTTTGAATTCAGAATTTAATGGTTAGATTCTTTATCAAAATAACAGATGGTCGAAAAAGTAACCAAGATTTTTCATTGTGCTTAATGGGCTTAATTAACTGTTTATTATGATTATTTCTTGGTGATTACTGCGTTTTTAATCGCTTTGTTTCATACGGCATTCTGATAAATATCGATTAGAGCCTTAATTCTATCTGGAATTTGTTATTTGATAACTTTATAATCCATAGCCAATCGATTACGCAACCGTTTACTTTTTACCCTTATAGGATTCGATAATGTTCGAAAAGCTATTCAAACTCAGTGAAAATGGCACCAATGTGCGCACTGAAATCATCGCAGGTCTAACAACCTTCCTAACAATGGCTTACATCATTTTTGTAAACCCAATGATTCTAGCTGATGCTGGTATGGACCATGGCGCTGTATTTGTAGCAACCTGTTTAGCGGCTGCTATTGGCTGTTTCATCATGGGCTTTGTTGCTAACTACCCAATCGCTCAAGCACCAGGTATGGGTTTGAACGCCTTCTTTACCTACGCAGTTGTTATGGGTATGGGTTATACGTGGCAAGTTGCTCTGGCAGCGGTTTTCGTATCAGGTGTAATCTTCATTTTCTTAAGTATCTTTAAGATCCGTGAATGGATTATCAACTCGATCCCTATGTCTCTGCGTGTTGGTATCTCTGCAGGTATCGGTCTTTTCCTAGCGTTTATTGCTCTTAGCAATGCAGGCATCGTTGTTTCTAACCCAGCAACTAAAGTTTCACTGGGCGACATTACTGCGATTGCTCCTATCCTTGGTTCATTGGGCTTCTTCCTTACGATTGCTCTTGTTCACCGTGGTGTGAAAGGCGCAGTAATGATTGCAATCCTAGCAATCACGGCTCTTGGTATTATTATTGGTGACGTTCAATACGGCGGCATCATGTCTACACCACCAAGCCTTGCTCCTACATTCATGCAGCTTGATTTCTCTGCTGTATTTGAAATCGGTATGATTTCAGTGGTATTCGCATTCTTGTTCGTCGATTTGTTCGATACAGCTGGTACTCTGGTTGGTGTTGCAACGAAAGCAAACCTAATCAAAGAAGACGGCAAACTACCTCGCTTGAACAAAGCACTGCTTGCTGACTCTACAGCAACATCTATTGGTGCACTGCTAGGTACATCAAATACTACTTCTTATGTTGAGAGTGTTGCGGGTGTCGCTGAAGGCGGCCGTACAGGTCTAACAGCGGTTGTTGTTGGTATCTTATTCCTACTGGCTCTTTTCTTCTCGCCACTTGCAGGTATGATTCCGGCTTACGCAACATCAGGTGCACTTTTCTATGTAGCAATTCTGATGATGTCTGGCCTAGTTGGCATTGATTGGCGTGATCTTACGGAAGCAGCACCAGTCGTGGTAACATGTCTGCTTATGCCGCTGACGTACTCTATCGCTGAGGGTATCTCACTAGGTTTCATCGCTTACGCTGCAATTAAGCTGCTAAGTGGTAAAGGTCGCGACGTTTCACCTGCTGTGTGGGTAATGTCGGCTATCTTTATTCTTAAATACATTTTCGCTTAATCGTCTAGATTTCTGCTTAATCGCTGAAGAGGCTATGTTTGAGATAGCCTCTAATAACATGACAAAATTATTAGGTTTTATACTATGAGCAACAAATTCGTTATCACTTGGGACAACATGCAGACTTACTGCCGTCAACTTGCTGAAAAGCAAATGCCAGCAGAGCAGTGGAAAGGCATCTGGGCAGTAAGCCGTGGTGGTTTGGTTCCTGGTGCAATCTTGGCTCGTGAACTAGGTATTCGTCACGTAGATACGATTTGTATTTCTAGCTACGACCACGATCACCAACGTGATATGACAGTAGTTAAAGCACCTGAAGGTGACGGCGAAGGCTTCCTAATCGTTGAAGACTTGGTTGATAGTGGTGACACTGCACGTAAGCTTCGCGAAATGTACCCTAAAGCGAAACTGATCGCTGTATGTGCAAAACCATCTGGCGCTGATTTGCTAGACGAGTACATTGTTGATATCGCTCAAGACACATGGATTGAGCAACCTTGGGATACTAGCCTAAGCTACGTTGAGCCAGTAAATCGCAAGTCAAAATAAGCGTAAACTTAGTTTTTTGAGAAATGACCCTTTATAGGGTCATTTTTTTTTATATGATTAGTGACAACCATTTCTTATTAAGTATCCCAATGTCTGAACCAGAAGAAACGAGCTCGAACCTTTCGGAAACTTTGTTTGTAAAGCACAAGCAGGCGAAAGAGACCTCAATGTTGACACAATACATGCCAAGCTCTGAAGAGTTATTGGATGAGAAGCGTGAACAGCAAAACTCATCATGGTACCGAAACCTAAGACGTCTTCAGTGGGTATGGCAAGGCGTTAATCCAATAGAGCAAGAAGCGGTATTGGCTCGCATCGCGTCATCAGATAACTCTCGTACAACCGATGAGTGGCTTGATACGGTTATGGGTTACCGAAGTGGTAATTGGGCATACGAATGGACCAAGCTGGGTATGCAACATCAGAATCGTTCTAATGAAAAGAACGGTGAAGAGATGGCTGAAGAGCTGTTTTCAGCATCGTTGTGTTTCAGTATTGCGGGTTACCCACATCTCAAGAACGACAATTTGGCAGCTCAGGCTCAAGTGTTGGCCAACGCAGCCTATTCTGAAGCGATTAAGCACACCAAGTTGATCGTCAAGCAGATTGATATTCCGTACCAAAACAAGAAGATCAAAGCGAACTTGCATCTAACTAAAACAGACAAACCACAACCAGTTGTGATTGTCAGCGCGGGGCTCGATAGCTTACAAACTGATATGTGGCGCTTGTTTAGGGATTATTTAGCACCTAAGAACATTGCTATGTTAACGGTAGACATGCCATCGATAGGGCACAGTGCGCATTGGCCTTTGACAGAAGACTCGTCTTGTCTTCACCAAGCTGTGCTGAATGAGCTACCTAACATTCCATGGGTGGATCACCACAAAGTGGGATTATTTGGCTTCCGCTTTGGCGGCAATGCGATGGTCAGATTATCTTTCCTTGAGCAACATAAGCTAAAAGCGTGTATCTCTTTAGGCGCGCCAATTCACGACATCTTTGTTCATGCCGACAAACTGAAGCAGATGCCTAAGATGCATTTGGATGTGTTGGCTTCGCGTCTTGGTAAAGGGGCGGTCGATATCAATAGTCTTTCTGGGCAATTGATGGCGTGGTCACTCAAGGTACAAGGTTTGCTGTCAAACAGTAAAACCAGTGTTCCTATCTTGGCATTGGCCTTAGAGGGTGATCCTGTATCACCACCGATGGATAATCAACTGGTTGCTATTTACAGTGATTACGGAAAAGCGAAGAAAATCAAAGCTAAGTCAATTACACAAGGTTATGAGCAATCCCTCGAATTGGCGATAAAGTGGCTTGAGGATGAATTATTTAGATGACATTTCTCCTAAATTAGTTAAGCATGAAAAGTGTACAAACTAAGTACCTGATACTCAGCAATAATTTATAAAATCCAATTGCGTAGTTTCTACGTATAACAGTCTGAGTAACGTCATTCTTAACATTGAAAATGGAGATTCAATATGTCAGAAGTGACACAACAACCTACGCATTACCGCTTGTTGAATGTTTTAAAGGCGATTGGGCCATACTTGAGGGAACCGCAATCAGAAGAAGGTCATTATATCTTTGATTGCTTGTCTGTATGTGTGAACGATAAAAAATCACCAGAAGAACGCGAGTTTTGGGGCTGGTGGCTGGAGTTGGACAAGTCGGGAGAGGGATATTCGGCGAAGTACAATATCGGTAAATACAACATCGATGGTAACTGGGATTCTTTGCCGTTACCTAAAAAGGCGGTCGCTGAGGTCTCTCGAACTCAAGAAGCCTTCCACAAAAAACTGGTTGATGAACTTCAAAGTAAGTTTGAAATCAGTATCCAATTAGACGAAGAGTCTGTCGAATTCGTCTAATTTTAAAGGTTACTCTTCTATATAAAGCAAAAAGGTGCGATTTCGCACCTTTTCTGCTTGTGAATTCCCCTTTTGATTGCTAAAACATCACCTCTTATTTGTTTTATCCATAAAAGACTTCATGACAACAAATCATCAAAGCGGGACAACAACACAGCGTAAAACTGTCGTTGTTAAACTGGGTACCAGTGTCTTAACTGGTGGAACATTGGCATTAGATCGTGCTCACATGGTTGAGCTGGTTCGTCAATGTGCAGAATTAAAAAAACAAGGCCACTCTGTGGTTATGGTTTCGTCTGGTGCAATTGCAGCAGGACGTGAGCACCTTGGTTACCCCGCACTTCCCAACTCAATGGCGAGCAAACAGTTGCTTGCGGCAGTTGGGCAAAGCCAGTTGATTCAAGTTTGGGAGTCTTTGTTTGCTATCTATGGCCTTAAGATTGGTCAGATGCTACTGACTCGTGCTGATCTCGATGATCGCGAGCGTTTTCTGAATGCACGTGACACGATCAACGCACTTGTTGAACACGATATTATTCCGGTAGTAAACGAAAATGATGCAGTAGCAACCAACGAAATTAAAGTGGGCGACAATGATAACTTGTCGGCATTAGTGGGTATTTTGTGCGGTGCTGATAAGCTTTTGCTACTAACAGACCAAAAAGGCCTGTTTACGGCTGACCCTCGTAAAGACCCAAATGCAGAGCTCATCAAAGAAGTGAAAACCATTGATGACACACTGCGTAAGATTGCAGGCGGCAGCGGTACGACGTTAGGTACTGGCGGCATGGCGACAAAACTGCAGGCTGCGGATATTGCTCGTCGCGCTGGCATCGAAGTGATTATTGCTGCGGGCAGTGCTGAAAATGTGGTGTTTGACTCACTGAGTGACAACCCACAAGGCACACGTTTCTTGCCGTTAGCCGAAGCGCTTGAAAACCGTAAACGCTGGATTTTAGCGGGTCCTGCTTCAGCTGGTGACATTGTGGTCGACGACGGTGCAGTAAACGCAGTCAACACCAAAGGCAGTAGCTTGTTGGCTAAAGGGGTTGTTCGAGTTAAAGGCGAGTTCTCTCGTGGTGAAGTTACCCAAGTCACAGACAGCAAAGGCAAAGTAGTAGCGCGTGGTATCGCTAGCTACTCAAGCCAAGACCTAGCAAAAATAGCAGGCAAGCACAGTAAAGATATTGGCGACATCCTTGGTTACGATTACGGGTCAGAAGTCATTCACCGTGACGACCTAGTCGTGATTCAAGAGTAGCTCGTGATGATAAGGCGATGAGCCGCGAGTTTAGACATCGCGAATCGCCTTTTTACATCCAAAGACAGACAGAATTTAGGGAGAGTTAAACGTGGATTTAACTAACATGGGTATCGCAGCAAAAGACGCTGCTTTCCACCTAGCGACCGCATCTACGGCGCAAAAGAATAAAGCATTGGCGATCATCGCTGATGAGCTAGAAGCAAACGCAGCAACGATTTTAGAAGCGAATGCGAAAGATATCGAACTAGGTCGCGAAGCCGGTTTAACTGATGCACTGCTTGACCGTCTACTTCTTAACGAAGAGCGCTTAACAGGCATTGCTAACGATGTTCGTAACGTGATTAGCCTGAATGACCCAGTAGGCAGCGAAATTGACAGCAAGGTACTGGAAAACGGCATGTCATTGTCTCGCCGTCGCGTACCGCTTGGTGTGGTTGGCGTTATCTATGAAGCGCGTCCGAACGTAACGATTGATATTGCGGCATTGTGTCTGAAGACTGGTAACGCAAGTATCCTACGTGGCGGTAAAGAGACGTTTTTCTCGAACATGGAACTGGTTAAAGTTATCCAGTCTGCATTAGAGAAAGCGGAACTTCCTGCGGCTTCTGTTCAGTACATCGAAAAACCGGATCGTGAACTCGTATCTCAACTGCTTAAGCTAGATGACTATGTTGACATGATCATTCCTCGTGGTGGCGCTGGCTTGCACAAGATGTGTAAAGAGAACAGTACTATTCCAGTGATCATCGGTGGTTTTGGTATCAGCCATATCTTTGTTGATGAAAGCGCTGATCTTGAGAAGTCTGTCGATGTGGTTGAAAACTCGAAAGTTCAACGTCCATCTGCATGTAACTCATTGGATACACTGCTAGTGCATGAAGCCGCTGCTGAAGCTTTCCTTACTAAGTTGAAACAGCGTTTAGCGGGCAAGGTAACCTTGGTTGCTGATGCGAGTGCGAAATCACTGCTAACTGGCTTTGAAGACCAACGTGATGCGGTTGAAGGTGACTTTGACACTGAATGGTTAAGCTACACGTTAGGCGTAAAAGTGGTTGCTGACGTTGCAGAAGCGATTGACCACATGCGCGTACACAACGCGAGTCACTCTGATGCGATCATGACTAACAGCCTAGAAAGCTCAGAGCGCTTTATTAATTCGGTAGGTTCTGCGGCGGTATATGTAAATGCATCAACTCGCTTCACTGATGGTGCGCAGTTTGGTTTGGGCGCTGAAGTAGCAGTCTCTACCCAGAAATTGCATGCTCGCGGCCCTATGGGCTTAGAAGAGCTAACAAGTTACAAATGGGTAGGTAAAGCGAACTATTTAGTTCGCGGTTAACGCTGGTCGTTAATTTTACTCCTCAGCTCATTTTTGAAATGGCGATCGAGTAGCAATAATCAATGAATCACCACACAAAAGGGCCTTAATTGGCCCTTTTTCTTTCCTAACGTTTGGCAATTCCGTTACACTGATATTCAATTATTTGGAGGTGATATGCATTGTCCTTTTTGTTCAGAGAACGACACTAAAGTAATCGATTCAAGACTGGTTGCCGATGGCCATCAGGTTCGTCGTCGCCGTCAATGCCTTGCATGTAGCGAGCGTTTTACTACGTTCGAATCGGCAGAACTTGTGATGCCTAAAGTAATTAAGTCGAATGGAAACCGCGAACCATTTAACGAAGATAAAATGGTCGGTGGTGTTCAGCGCGCCCTCGAAAAACGCCCAGTGAGTGCTGATGCAATTGAACTTGCGATCAGTACGATTAAGTCACAACTCCGTGCAACTGGTGAGCGTGAAGTACCAAGCGAGATGATTGGTAACCTTGTGATGGGCCAATTGAAAGAATTGGACAAAGTGGCGTACATCCGTTTTGCCTCTGTTTACCGTAGTTTTGAAGACATCCGAGAGTTTGGCGAAGAAATCGCTAAATTAGAGGATTAACTCCTCAATCATGTCAAACTTTACTCCCCTAGATTTTCAAATGATGTCGCGTGCTATTCAGTTAGCAAAACGCGGCATTTACACTACTGCACCAAACCCGAATGTGGGCTGTGTCATCGTACAAACCGATGGTCAGATCGTCGGTGAAGGTTTTCATGCTAAAGCGGGCGAACCTCATGCCGAAGTGCATGCCATGAGAATGGCAGGCGATAAGGCCAAAGGCGCGACAGCTTATGTCACACTTGAACCTTGTTCGCATTATGGTCGAACGCCGCCTTGTGCCGAAGGTTTGATTAAGGCTCAAGTTGCAAAAGTAATTTGCGCTATGCAGGACCCAAACCCAAAAGTCGCAGGTCGTGGTATCAAAATGCTACGCGACGCGGGTATTGAGGTTGAAATTGGTTTGTTAGAGCAAGATGCTCTTGATTTGAACCCTGCATTTATCAAGCGTATGCAAACTGGCATGCCATTTGTTCAGTTGAAGATGGCGGCTAGCCTTGATGGTCAAACTGCATTGGAAAATGGCCAAAGCCAGTGGATCACATCGCCAGAAGCGCGTCGTGATGTTCAGAATTACCGAGCAAAAGCGGGCGCAGTGTTATCCACAAGCCAAACGGTGATTGAAGATAACGCCTCGTTGAATGTTCGCTGGGCAGAGTTGCCAAGCAGTATTAAAGCTCATTACGCTGAAGATGAACTTCGTCAGCCAATTCGCGTGATTCTTGATCGTCAAAATCAACTGCGTCCTGAGCTCAAGTTATATCAGTCGCCAACACCAGTGTTAAGAGTGGCTGAAGCGTCTGCGGATATTGAAGTAGGAACCACAGATGCAGGTCAGCTCGATTTGCACGATCTGATGCGTCAATTACCTGCCAATCATATCGACCATATTTGGGTCGAAGCGGGCGCAACATTGGCAAAAAGCTTGATTGAAGAACAGCTGGTGGATGAGCTAATCCTCTATTTAGCACCTAAACTTATGGGCAGTGACGGACGAGGTTTGATGGGCGCATTAGGGCTCACTTCAATGTCTGACGTTATTGACCTAGAAATTAAAGATGTTCGACAGGTTGGTGTGGATATTCGCATTGTGGCGAAACCAATTGTGGCTAAACCAATAGCAGCGAAACCACTCTCGAAATAGTTACTCCAACTGCATACGTGTCGTTGACAACAAAAAGAGTTTTAAAATGTTTACAGGAATTGTAGAAGCCGTAGGTACATTGAGTGCAATCACTCCCCGCGGAGAAGACATCACCGTAACGGTCAACGTTGGCAAGCTTGATATGGCTGACGTTCAGTTAGGCGACAGTATCGCAACCAATGGTGTGTGTTTGACAGTCGTTGAATTCAACGACCACAGCTACAGTGCAGATCTTTCGCTTGAGACCCTGAAAAAAACGGGTTTTGTCGATTACCAAGCGGGCGATAAAGTTAACCTTGAGAAAGCAATGTTACCAACCACGCGTTTCGGTGGACACATTGTGTCTGGTCACGTTGATGGCGTGGGTGAGATTGTTGAACGCAACCAAGTTGGCCGTGCAATTGAGTTTTGGGTAGAAATGCCAGCAGAGATCTCAAAATACGTCGCTCAAAAAGGCTCAATAACGGTCGATGGCATCAGTCTGACTGTGAACGATTTACGCAAGAACGCATTCAAGCTGACTATCGTTCCTCACACCTCTTCAGAAACCACCATCGACCAATTCAATGTAGGTCGTAAAGTGAATTTAGAAGTCGATGTATTAGCGCGTTACATGGAGCGTTTACTGCAAGGTCAGCAACAAGAATCTGAGCCTGAATCTCGATTAACGATGGAATTCTTACAGCAGAATGGTTTTGCCTAACCGTTAATACAAAGTAATTAAGCGAGACTTTGTAAAGCGAAGCAATATCATCAGGTTTAAATAGTGTCGGTTCTAGGAAGCAGAACCATTTCAAAGGATATAGAACAATGCCAATTAGTACTCCTCAAGAAATTATTGAAGACATTCGCCTAGGAAAAATGGTTATCCTAATGGATGATGAAGATCGCGAGAATGAAGGCGATCTGATCATGGCAGCAGAACATGTTACGCCAGAAGCGATTAACTTCATGGCAATGTACGGCCGCGGTTTGATCTGTCTAACGCTGACTAAAGAGCGTTCAAACCGTATGGGTTTAGCACCTATGGTTCAAGACAATAATGCACAGTACACCACTAACTTTACGGTTTCGATTGAAGCGGCAGAGGGTGTAACAACCGGTATTTCAGCATCCGATCGTGCAGTGACGGTTCAAGCTGCAGTAGCGAAAGACGCAAAAGCGGCTGACTTAGTTCAACCAGGTCATATCTTCCCACTGACAGCTCAAGAAGGTGGCGTATTAACGCGTGCTGGCCACACTGAAGCGGGGTGTGATTTAGCTCGATTAGCGGGCTGTGAACCAGCATCGGTTATCGTAGAAATCCTAAACGACGACGGTACTATGGCGCGTCGCCCTGACCTTGAAGTGTTCGCAGAAAAGCACGACATCAAGCTTGGCACTATTGCTGACTTGATTGAGTACCGTAACAACACTGAAACGACAATTGAGCGCGTTGCACAATGTCATTTACCAACAGAGTTTGGTGATTTCGAGCTTGTGACTTACCGCGATACAATTGATAACCAGATCCACTACGCAATGCAAAAGGGCGACTTGTCTGTAGGCGCTCCTTTAGTGCGTGTTCACCTGCATGATACATTTACCGATCTGCTTCATTCAGACCGCGGTACCGAGCGCAGCTGGTCGTTAGATAAAGCGATGAAGCGCATTGGTGATGAAGGCGGCGTGTTGGTTATTCTTGGCAACGAAGAGTCGTCTGATTCTTTGATCCACAAAGTGAAGACATTCGAAGCGCAAGATAAGAACGAGCAGCCAACCATGGCTAAGAAGCAAGGTACTTCTCGTCGTGTTGGTGTCGGTTCTCAGATTCTTCAAGACCTAGGCGTACACGATATGCGTCTGCTTTCTTCGAGCACTAAGCGTTACCACGCATTGGGTGGTTTTGGTCTTAACGTTGTTGAGTACGTTTGCGAATAAATCCTATGTCAACAAGCAGACGTTTCTCCGTTTGTAGCGACATAATTTACCGATGATTTCAGTGGCTCTTTTGGTGATAAATCTTGCCAAAAGAGCAAAGTAGCCAAGTTCGACTCAAAACGTGTTCAATACACAAACTTGGCTACTCGCTGTTCCTATATGCTTGGGATTGGCGCTGCATTATCATCTTTACATTGCCGGTGTCTGTTCTTCTAAATTACCATTAGATATTGCTCACAGTTTTGTGCTAGAATCCGGCGATTCTCACTTGATGAAAATAGTTAAAGGAAGGCTTATGAAAGTGATCGAGGGTGGCTTCCCAGCGCCAAATGCAAAAATTGCTATCGTTATTGCTCGTTTCAACAGTTTTATTAACGAAAGTTTACTTTCTGGTGCAATCGATACTTTAAAGCGTCATGGACAAGTAAGCGAAGACAACATCACTGTTGTTCGTTGCCCTGGTGCAGTTGAACTTCCACTTGTAGCGCAGCGCGTTGCAAAAACAGGCAAGTTCGATGCGATTGTATCTCTTGGTACAGTAATTCGTGGCGGTACACCTCACTTTGACTATGTTTGTAGTGAATGTAATAAAGGTTTGGCACAAGTGTCTCTGGAATACTCTCTTCCAGTAGCGTTTGGTGTTCTTACTGTTGATACGATCGATCAAGCTATTGAACGCGCAGGAACCAAGGCTGGTAATAAGGGTGCAGAAGCAGCACTTAGCGCACTTGAGATGATCAACGTTCTTTCTGAAATCGATTCCTAATGGGGGCCAGTGTGAAACCAGCCGCACGTCGTAACGCACGTCAATTTGCTCTACAAGCAATTTATTCTTGGCAAATTACTAAAGAAAATATTGCTACCGTTGAAGAACAGTTCTTATCTGGTGGTAAGTATGATGAAGAAGAGCATCATGCTGCAGAACCTGCACTTGCTATGCCAGAAACAGACGTTGCATACTTCCGCGACCTGCTAACTGGTGTTGCTCTTAGCCACATGGAACTTGATAGCAAGCTTCGTCCATTCGTATCTCGCCCTATGCAAGATCTGGATCTGATGGAACTAGCGCTTCTACGTTTAGCTATGTACGAGATGACTCGTCGCGAAGATGTACCATACAAAGTGGTTATCAACGAAGCTATCGAGCTTGCGAAAGTATTCGCAGCAGAAGACAGCCATAAGTTTGTTAACGGTGTGCTTGATAAAGCTGCACCGCACGTTCGTAAGAAATAAGACGTTCGTATATTGAATCTAAAGGTCAGCTATCATGCTGGCCTTTTTTGTAACTAAATTTCTGTAATATCAATAATTACGGTGATTTGTATGAAGACTAAAGATAGGGCATGTGATGTCTGGCGAATTTAACCTGATTGAAAAATATTTTGTAAATCGACAACCACAACGTAAAGATGTACATCTGGCTGCGGGTGATGATTGTGCTTTGGTCAAAGCGCCAAGCAATGTTGAGATAGCGATCAGCACGGACACCTTAGTTGCGGGTACTCACTTCTTAGCGGAAGCGAACCCAGCTTGGGTTGCACATAAAGCCTTGGCGTCTAACATTAGCGACCTTGCTGCTATGGGTGCGACGCCTGCTTGGGTTTCATTTGCGTTAACCATGCCTGAAGTGGATGAGGCATGGCTTGCTCCTTTCTGTGACTCCTTTTTTAAACTCGCAGACTACTTTGGTATCCAGTTAATTGGTGGTGATACAACTAAAGGGCCACTAAGTCTGACATTGACTGTACAGGGCTTTGTTCCTGAAGGGCGAGCACTGCGTAGAGATGGCGCTAAAGTGGGGGACTGGATTTACGTAACGGGTAGCCTAGGTGACAGTAAAGCTGGCCTCGAAGTGTTACTTAACCCCGAACAGAACAAAGCTAAGCCTTATGCACTTGAGCTTGAAGAGAGACACTACATCAGCTCTCCACGAGTGCTCGCGGGCCAGGCGCTCGTTAATCTTGCTTCGTCTGCTATTGATATCTCTGACGGCGTGATTGCTGACCTAAAGCATATCCTGAAGCGTTCAGAGGTTGGTGCAAGCATTGATGTGAGTTGCCTTCCTATCTCTCCAGAGCTACGCCAGTTTGCTTCTGATGTCGCTTCGGCTCAACAGTATGCGCTCACCAGTGGTGAAGAGTACGAACTGTGCTTTACTGTGCCGGAAGAGAATAAAGGGTCATTGGAAAGTGCTTTGTCACACACTGGCACAAAAGTCACCTGCATTGGCCAGATAAGACCTGTAGAATATTTTGAATTACACAATAATGGTGAACCACTGAGTTGGAACTTAACTGGTTACGATCACTTTAAGGTTAATTGATGACAAACCCACTTTCTCTTATTTCTCTTAAAAACCCTTGGCATTTCTTAGCAACAGGTTTTGGTAGTGGCTTATCGCCTATTATTCCCGGCACCATGGGTACGCTCGCGTCTATTCCATTGTACTTATTGTTGGTTCAGCTACCGTTCCCTGCTTACGTTGCAGTGGTGGTTGTAAGCTGCATTATTGGTATTAAGATCTGCCAAGTAACGTCTGATGATATGGGCGTGCATGATCACGGTTCTATCGTTTGGGATGAGTTTGCGGGCTTTTGGATCACCATGAGCTTGGTGCCGATGCTGAATATCCCTGCTGATGACTGGAAATGGCTTCTGACTGGTTTTGTGCTTTTCCGCTTCTTTGACATGGTAAAACCATGGCCGATTGGTTGGTTAGATGCGCGAGTTCATGGTGGTTTGGGTATCATGATTGACGATATTGTGGCGGGTATTATGGCGGCGATTTCGTTGTATGCCGTAGCGCATTTCGCGGGTTGGTTAGTGTGAGTTAGCTCAAGGCTTAGTTGGTGGTACACCAAACTAATTAACGGATACTAAAAAGGTTGACCCTAGGGCCAACCTTTTTTGTTTTGTCGTTTATGCCGCTTGCTTGTGAAAGTTATTTAGCAAGGTAGTCAGAAATAGACTTCTCAATACCTTTCGCGTCTAAGCCTAGCTCTTCATGTAGCTCGCCTTGAGTGCCTTGAGCAATGAACTTGTCAGGTAGGCCAAGGTTCAATACTGGCATCAGTAGTTTCTCTTGCATCAAGAATTCAATCACACCCGCACCCGCACCACCTGCGATTGCGTTTTCCTCGATAGTAACCAGTACATCGTGGTCAGCAGCAAGTTGCTTGATCAGAGCTTCGTCTAGCGGTTTCACAAAACGCATGTCTGCAACGGTCGCATCGATAGCGTCAGCGGTTTGAAGCGCACTTTCTAAGAAGGTACCGAAGCTTAGGATAGCGACTTTCGAGCCATCTTTTGCTTTCGCACTTTCACGAACGATACGACCCTTACCAATCTCAAGCGCAGTAAACTCACTTTGGATCTCAGTGCCCATGCCATTACCTCGAGGGTAACGAACGGCACTTGGACCTGTGTGTTGGTGGCCAGTGTATAGCATTTGGCGACATTCGTTTTCGTCACTTGGTGCCATGATCACCATGTTTGGAATACAACGCATAAAGCTTAAGTCGAACGCACCTTGGTGTGTTTGACCATCGGCACCGACAAGACCTGCACGGTCAATCGCGAACATGACCGGTAGATCCATGATAGCTACATCGTGGATCAACTGATCGTAGCCACGTTGTAGGAAAGTCGAGTAGATAGCCACAATCGGTTTATCACCCGCAATCGCCATACCGGTTGCTAGCGTCACAGCGTGCTGCTCAGCAATAGCAACGTCGAAGTATTGTTCTGGATATTCTTTAGAGAAACGTACCATGCCAGAGCCTTCACGCATTGCAGGCGTGATCGCCATCAGCTTAGGATCTTGCGCGGCCATATCACACAGGAAGTCGCCAAAAATCTTAGAGAAAGTTGGTTTAGAGCTGGTGCTCTTAGGCAGACTTGAGTGTGCTGGATCGAATTTCGGTACGCCGTGGTAACCGATTGGATCTTTCTCTGCTGGCTCGTAACCTTTGCCTTTCTTAGTCATGATATGCAGGAACTGAGGGCCTTTAAGGTCTCTCATGTTCTTCAGCGTTTTAATCAGCTCATTCACATCGTGCCCATCAATTGGACCAATGTAATTAAAGCCTAACTCTTCAAACATGGTGCCAGGAACAACCATGCCTTTTAGGTGTTCTTCTGTACGACGAACCAGCTCTTTAATCGGCGGAACGCCAGATAGCACTTTCTTGCCGCCCTCACGAATAGACGTGTAAAGACTGCCAGAAAGAACTTGAGCTAGGTGGTTGTTCAGAGCACCTACGTTTTCAGAGATCGACATCTCGTTATCGTTAAGGATAACCAGCATGTCATTGTGAATATCGCCCGCGTGGTTCATAGCTTCGAATGCCATACCCGCAGTAATCGCGCCGTCACCAATCACACTCACGACTTTACGATTCTTGCCTTCTTTCTTTGCACTGATAGCCATACCAAGTGCAGCACTGATCGAAGTTGAAGAGTGACCAACCGAAAGGGTGTCGTATTCGCTCTCTTGACGCCATGGGAATGGGTGTAGCCCATCTTTTTGACGGATAGTCGACAAGCGGTCGCGACGACCAGTAAGAATTTTATGCGGGTATGCTTGGTGGCCAACATCCCAAACCAACTGGTCAAAAGGTGTGTTGTACACGTAGTGCAGAGCAACGGTTAGCTCTACTGTACCTAAGCCTGACGCTAAGTGACCACTTGATTGGCTCACCGAGTTAAGAAGATAGGTACGTAATTCATCACAAAGCTGTGTAAGCGTCTCTTTCGGGAGGAGACGCAAATCCTCTGGCTTATCAGCTAAAGCAAGAGTTGGGTACTTTGATATATCAAGAGTCATAGGTAATGCGCGCTTATTGTCTTAGTTCTTGCGCTCGATGACGTATCGGGCGAACTCTTCGAGTAACTGGGTATTGTATGGGATTGCAGCCAAAGCTTGAAGCGCTTCCTGTAGCAGAGTTTGCGCTTTTTCTTGAGCGCCCTCTAAACCTAGCAAAGAAGGGTAGGTGCTTTTGTTTAATTCTTGGTCAGAACCCTGTGGTTTACCCAAAGTTTCAGTATCGCTGGTGATATCTAAAATATCATCTTGAACCTGGAATGCTAATCCAATGGCATCGGCGTACTTGTCTAATTGAGGCATCACTTCAAACGCTTTTTCGCCAGCAGCGAGTGCACCTAAACGAATCGCACATTTCATTAGAGCGCCCGTTTTATTGCGGTGAACTTCTTCTAACTCTTCTAGCGTGACAGAGCGGTTTTCAGCTTCAATATCAAGTGCTTGTCCAATACACATACCTTGTGCACCAGAGGCTTCAGCTAGGCGTTGAATCATTCGAACGCGATTGCTTTCCCCGTCAGCACTTAATGTGCCTTCCGCAAGTATAGTAAACGCGAGAGTTTGTAGTGCATCGCCCGTTAAAATTGCCGTTGCTTCATCGTATTTGATGTGGCAAGTCTGATGGCCACGACGCAGTTCATCGTCATCCATAGCTGGAAGGTCGTCGTGAATCAGAGAATAGGCATGAATACATTCGATTGCAGAGGCTGGAGTATCGAGTTCTTCAGCGGAGCAGCCGAGCATTTCCCCTGTAATGTAGACAAGAAATGGACGTGCGCGTTTACCGCCTAAAAGTAACCCATAACGCATCGCGTTGATCAGGTTCTGATTTTGGTGTGGCAGGCGATCAAGCCAAAGGTTCAGTTGCTCGTTATTACGTGCTTGATAAGACAATAAAGTCTCGATCATAGGGGATCTCATACAATTCGTTATTCTGGTTGTGGGTTAAAGTCACTAAGTTCTGCGTTTTCATCATTTTGCAGTAGGATGCTAACACGCTGTTCAGCATCGTTTAGTTTGCTTTGACCGGCACGAGCGAGGGAGATACCTCGTTCGAACTTCTTCAGCGCATCATCTAAAGCTAGATCACCATTTTCTAGTTGATCAACCAAGCCATCAAGCTCTTCGATTGCTGCTTCAAAGCTCATATTTTCAGGTTTCTTAGTAGCCATAATAAATCTGCGTTTGGAAAGATGAACGAACGTTACCCTAGGCCGCTAAGATGGTCAAATGTAACCAAGAAATTTTGCTAGAAAGTTTGTTTTTAAGGGGCTTGAACTCACTTTGCTTGAATAACCTTAGCTTTATCGAGTTTATGCGCTACCTATAAGAGCAAAGTAAGCCAATAGTTGGGATTCAAAAACGAAAAGTGTGATACTTAGGCCAAGAATTTACTAAAAGATCTTATAGTCTTGCCGATACAAAGATTATCGTCGACATAGAGCTACAAAAAAGCATGAGGAGTGCTCAGTGGATTTAGCAACCCTAATAGGTTTGATTGGTGGATTTGCCTTTGTAATCATGGCAATGATCCTAGGTGGAAGCCTCGGGATGTTCTATGACACGACATCCATTTTGATCGTGGTTGGTGGCTCAACCTTTGTTGTTCTGATGAAGTTCACCATGGGGCAGTTCTTTGGTGCGACTAAAATTGCAGGCAAAGCCTTCATGTTTAAAGCCGATGAACCTGAAGATCTTATCGCTAAAGTGGTAGAGATGGCGGATGCAGCGCGTAAAGGTGGCTTCTTAGCACTCGAAGAGATGGAAATCAGTAACAGCTTCATGCAAAAGGGCATCGACCTGTTGGTAGATGGCCATGATGGAGATGTAGTACGTGCAGCATTGCAAAAAGACATCGCATTAACGACTGAACGTCACGAGCAGGGCGCGAAAGTGTTCTCTGCATTTGGTGATGTTGCTCCTGCGATGGGTATGATTGGTACCTTGGTTGGTCTGGTTGCCATGCTTTCGAACATGGATGATCCAAAAGCGATCGGTCCTGCGATGGCGGTAGCACTTTTGACCACTCTGTACGGTGCGATTCTTTCGAACATGGTGTTCTTCCCAATTGCTGACAAGCTTGCGCTACGTCGTGACCAAGAGACACTTAACCGTCGTCTAGTTATGGATGGTGTACTGGCTATTCAAGATGGTCAGAACCCACGAGTTATTGATGGTTACCTCAAGAGCTACCTCAACGAAGGTAAGCGCACGATTGATGGTGAACCCGCGTAAGAGGAGTTTAAGATGGATGAAGAGAATCCATGTAAATGTCCTCCTCCGGGGTTACCTCAATGGATGGGGACATTTGCTGACTTGATGTCACTGCTGATGTGTTTCTTCGTACTGCTGCTCTCATTTTCTGAGATGGACGTACTGAAGTTCAAACAGATCGCTGGCTCGATGAAATTCGCGTTTGGTGTACAAAACCGCTTGGAAGTGAAAGACATTCCTAAAGGCACCAGCATTATTGCACAAGAGTTCCGCCCTGGTCGCCCAGAGCCAACACCTATTGATGTGATCATGCAGCAGACTATTGATATTACGCAGCAAACGCTTGAGTTTCATGAAGGTGAATCTGAGCGAGCTGGCGGCACCATGCGTGACCAAGGCAAGATGACCGGAGGCAAGTCGCCAGAGGTTTCGACTCACGACAATCAAAATTCTGAGTCAGACCAACAGCAACAACAAGCTGAAGCTCAATCGCAAGAGATGGAAACCTTGATGGAAAGCATCAAGAAAGCGTTGGAACGAGAAATCGACCAAGGCGCGATTGAGGTGGAAAATCTTGGCCAGCAGATTGTTATTCGAATTCGTGAGAAAGGCGCATTCCCATCGGGTTCTGCTTTCTTACAACCTAAATTTCGCCCATTGGTGAGACAGGTCGCTGAACTAGTAAAAGATGTACCGGGCATTGTCCGAATCTCAGGACATACCGATAACCAACGTCTTGATTCAGAGCTTTATCGCTCAAATTGGGACTTGTCATCACAGCGAGCAGTGTCTGTTGCTCAAGAGATGGAGAAGGTTCGTGGGTTTTCTCATCAACGCTTGAGAGTGCGTGGCATGGCCGATACTGAGCCAGTCGAGCCGAACGATACTGAATGGCAACGTAGCCTTAACCGCCGCGTTGAAATCAGCATCATGCAGGGTGAACCGCTTTACAGTGATGAAGTGCCTGTTATTAATGAGTAGCCGATATGTGCACGCGGTAGTGAACAGATAGCATCGAAAGCCCAACCTTACAATGAGGTTGGGCTTTTTGTTTGCTGGTCTTCAATCATCTCTCTGCTGTATTTATGTCGTTTCGAAACCTGCTACTTTTAATAACAGGCAGTTTAATGATGGTGTTGCAGCAAGCACTCTTTTCCTTGCTTCACTTTCTCATGTATAATTCGCGCCCTTAGATTTAGATATGATCTATTCTTGCTTCAAGTGCTGGGTAAATTCTCTAATTTGTTTGGCGATGAGCGTTTTCAAAATTTTGAACATTAATGTTGTGAAAGTACTATGAAATTTATTGTTAAGCCCCATCCGGAAATTTTTGTAAAAAGTGAATCGGTGCGTAAGCGCTTCACAAGGATTCTAGAGTGCAACATTCGTAACGTTATTCAACGTCGCTGTGAAAGTGTTGCGGTATTCAACCGTCGCGATCATATAGAAGTGACGTCTGAGAGTGACCAGTACTACACAGAAGTGTTAGAGGCTCTGACTCACACTCCAGGTATTCACCACTCTCTTGAAGTACAACAGTCTGAATTCAAAGACTTGCACGATATTTACGAGCAAGTACTAGAACGCAGCCGTGCTGACATTGAAGGCAAGACTTTCTCTGTTCGTGCTAAGCGTCGTGGTAAGCATGACTTTACATCTATTGAACTTGAACGCTACGTAGGTGGTGGTCTAAACCAAGCCGTTGAGTCAGCGAAAGTTCGACTTAAGAACCCTGATGTAACCGTTAAGGTTGAAGTGGCTAACGATAAGCTAAACCAAGTTCTAGCTCGCCATAAAGGCCTAGGTGGTTTCCCTCTTGGTACTCAAGAAGACCTACTGAGCTTGATCTCTGGTGGTTTCGACTCTGGTGTTTCAAGCTACCTGCACATCAAGCGTGGCTCTAAGGTTCACTACTGTTTCTTCAACCTTGGTGGCCCAGCGCACGAGATTGGCGTTAAGCAAGTAGCTCACTACCTATGGAACAAATACGGCTCATCTGCAAAGGTGAAGTTCATTTCTGTAGATTTTGAACCCGTGGTTGCTGAAATCCTAGAGAACGTTGAAGACGGCCAAATGGGCGTTGTTCTTAAGCGTATGTTCATGCGTGCTGGTGGTATGGTTGCAGAGCGTTTCGGTATTGAAGCGCTAGTAACGGGTGAAGCACTTGGTCAGGTTTCTAGCCAAACGCTAACTAACCTTCGCCACATCGACAACGTGACTGATACTTTGATTCTTCGTCCGCTTATCAACTGGGACAAAGAAGACATCATTGACCTTTCTCGTATCATCGGTACTGAAGACTTCGCTAAAGTAATGCCTGAGTACTGTGGTGTTATCTCTAAGAAGCCAACAGTGAAAGCGAAGAAAGGCAAACTGGAAGCAGAAGAAGCTAAGTTTAACTTTGAAGTGCTGGATCAAGTGATCGAGAACGCTCGTGTTATGGATATCCGTGACATTGAGAAAGAGAGCCAAGAGCAAGCGCCTGAAGTTGAACAAGTTCAAGCTGTTGCTGAGCACGCTATCGTTCTTGATATCCGTAGCCCAGAAGAAGAAGACGAAAGCCCACTAGAGATCGATGGTGTTGAAATTAAACACATTCCGTTCTTCAAGCTTTCGACTCAGTTCGGTGACCTAGACCAAGATAAAGAGTACTTGCTGTACTGTGACCGTGGTGTAATGAGCCGTCTACAGGCGCTCTACCTACAAGAGCAAGGCTTCCATAACGTTAAGGTTTACCGCCCATAGTGGAGTGTTGACCAACCGTTAATCATTTGCAAAGCCGCTTACTGAAAAGTAAGCGGCTTTTTTATTTTCTATTGTGAATGATTTACAGTAGTCAGACAGAGTCGTGAGTTTGGGCGTCCTATCGTCATGCTCAGATTCAAAATTTTTGATTGATAGAGAGAGTGAGCTCTAAACAGGTTTATAAGTACCGAAGAAGTGTGAGTATCTTGAAGTATTCTGTTACTTTTTAGTGCAACTCAATGGTGCTGTTTGTATGTGTTCAGTTGATTATTTGAGTGGGTATCTGATTCTGTGATTAGTGATGAAAAATAATAAAGATTAATTAGCATAGCTATTGATAAACTTGTTGTTACATTTCTTTGCACATAAAAAAACACCGCCCATAAGGCGGTGTAAACAAATTTGACAGACAGGTCAAAATAAATACAGGAAGTACATGCCTCGTTTCAGTATAGAACTGCAACAAAACATTTGGTAGAACTCTACCCAACTCGAAAAGAACGAGTTTGCAAACACAACATCGCAGGAGCTAAGCCAATTGATTCTAGAGAGAATCAAGCCGTTCAGGCTAGCTGCTGCGGGATGAAATATAGAATTTCTCTGGCCGCTAGGCAATGGACAAATTATAATGTTTCAGATAAAAAAAACTAATGCTTATTTAGAGAGTAACTATGTCTCGTCGATTACCCCCATTAAACTCGCTAAGAGTGTTTGAAGCTGCTGCTCGACACTTGAGTTTTACGCGTGCCGCAGAAGAGTTGTTTGTTACTCAAGCGGCGGTCAGTCATCAGATCAAAGCGCTTGAAGAATTCTTATCTTTGAAGCTGTTTCGCCGAAGAAACCGCTCTTTGCTGCTGACTGAAGAAGGCCAAAGCTACTTCTTGGATATCAAAGATATTTTCACATCACTGGCAGAAGCGACGGACAAAGTGCTTGAGCGAAGTGAAAAGGGCGCATTGACCATCAGTTTACCGCCGAGTTTTGCCATTCAATGGTTGGTACCAAGGCTTGCCGACTTTAATCAGCAAGAACCTGACATTGATGTAAGAATCAAAGCCGTTGATATGGATGAAGGTTCGCTGACTGATGATGTAGATGTGGCTATTTACTATGGCCGAGGTAATTGGTCAGGGCTTAGAGCCGATAAGCTTTACCAAGAATACTTGATCCCTCTTTGCTCACCTTCCGTGCTGCTAGGAGCTAAACCATTAGAATCTCTCAGCGATTTGGCATGTCATACGTTACTGCATGATACTTCTCGAAAGGATTGGAAACAGTTTGCTAAGCAAAATGGCATTGACGGGGTTAATGTTAATCACGGTCCTATCTTCAGTCACTCAACCATGGTGCTGCAGGCGGCTGCTCACGGCCAGGGGATTGCTCTTGGTAACAATGTGTTGGCGCAGCCTGAAATCGAAGCAGGTCGTTTGATTGCGCCTTTTGATGAAGTGTTGGTGAGTAAAAACGCTTTCTATGTGGTTTGTCATGAGAAACAAGCTGACATGGGTCGTATCGCCACTTTCCGCGACTGGATGCTAGCGAAAGCGCAAAGTGAACAAGAGGACTTACTCGATGAATAACGTCATCATTAATGGTGAAGACAGCCCAATCACCTTTATCTTCGCTCACGGCGCGGGTGCAGGCATGGACCACGAGTTCATGCAGTCAGTGGCAAAAGGGTTGGCCTTTAAAGGGATACGAGTGATTCGTTTCAACTTCCCTTACATGATCAAGCGTGCTGAAGATGGCAAGCGTCGCCCACCTGACAGAGCCCCTAAGCTCCTTGAAGCCTACCAAGAGATCATCGAACAAACAGATGCCGACAAGCTTGTGATTGGTGGTAAGTCGATGGGAGGACGCATGGCGAGTCATCTGTCTGAACTGGATAAAGTGGCAGCGATGGCGTGTTTGGGTTTTCCTTTCCATCCCCCGGGCAAACCAGAGAAGTACAAAGGCGAACATCTTGCTGAGCTCGCTAAGCCGTGTCTTATTTTACAAGGCGAGCGCGATACCTTTGGTAAGCGAGAAGAGTTTGCTGACTTCAATCTATCGGATTCAATTCGAGTTGAGTTTATTCCCGATGGCGACCATAGTTTTAAGCCTCGTAAGAGTTCTGGTTACACCGAACAGCAGAATATTGCGTTAACCGTTGAGAAGTTGTCAGCGTTTATCAAAGAGGTGCTCAATGAAAAGTAAGTATTTACTCACTTTTTCAGGCATTTCTGGTGCGATCGCTGTGATGCTTGGGGCATTCGCCGCGCACGGTTTGAAGGCTATCTTGCCAGAGTATCTTTTAGGTGTGTTCGAGACCGGTGTTCAGTACCAATTTATCCATACTCTAGCGATATTGGCGTGTGGTGCTCTGCTACAGATGAAACTTGGCGCTAAATCACAAAAATATTTTTTCATTGCGGCAATTTGCTTTATCATCGGCATCCTTTGTTTTAGTGGCAGCCTTTATGGCTTAGCACTGACAGGAATAAAATGGTTTGGCCCTATAACACCGTTTGGTGGTCTACTATTTATCATTGGTTGGGGAGTCTTCTCCTTCGCTGCTTTGAATATAAAAGAGGTAACTCAGTGAAACACGTACTACTTTATTGTCGCTCTGGTTTTGAAAAAGAATGTGCTGGCGAAATTCAAGACAAGGCAACACAACTGGAAGTGTTTGGTTTTCCTCGCCTAAAGAACAATACAGGCTTTGTATTGTTTGAATGTTACCAAGCAGGTGAAGCGGATAAGTTGATCAAAGAGATCGATTTCCAATCACTGATCTTTGCTCGTCAGATGCTAGCAGTGGCAGTTGAAATCAAAGACCTGCCAACCGATGACCGTATCTCTCCAATTCTTGAAGCGCTTTCTGAAAAAGAAGGTTTCCCTCGTTGTGGTGATATCCGTATCGAAACACCAGATACTAACGAAGCAAAAGAGCTTTTGAAGTTCTGCCGTAAGTTTACTGTGCCGATGCGTCAAGCGATGCGTGGTAAAGGCCTGATGACAGCGAAAGATAACGCTAAGAAGCCTGTGCTTCATTTATGCTTCATCGCTCCGGGTCACTGCTTTGTGGGTTACTCTTACCCAACCAATAACTCACAATTCTTTATGGGCATCCCTCGTTTGAAGTTCCCTTCAGACGCACCAAGCCGTTCTACATTGAAGTTAGAAGAAGCATTCCACGTATTTATTCCTCGTGATGAATGGGATGAGCGTCTTGCTCCAGGTATGTGGGGTGTTGATTTAGGTGCATGTCCGGGTGGTTGGACTTACCAATTGGTTAAGCGCTCGATGTTCGTTCACTGTGTTGATAACGGCATGATGGCAGACAGCCTAATGGAAACGGGTCAAATTAAGCACCACATGGTGGATGGCTTTAAGTTTGAACCAGACCGTAAGAACGTAACTTGGATTATCTGTGACATGGTTGAGAAGCCAGCGCGCGTTGCACACCTTATGGGTGAGTGGATCATCAAAGGCTGGGCGAAAGAAGCACTATTCAACCTTAAACTGCCTATGAAAGGCCGTTACGATGAAGTACTGCAAGATATCGAGAACCTAAAAGTGTTCCTTATTGAGAATAAAGTGAAGTTCAAGATGCAGGCTAAGCACCTTTACCACGATCGCGAAGAGATCACGGTTCACATTCAGGCGCTTTCAAACATCTCACCGCACTAATATTTACGTTAGGGTGTCAGTGAAAAAAATGCTCCTTTAAGGAGCATTTTTTGTATCAATACCATCGAGTCACAGCGACTTAAGCGTGTGCTTCGTAGCGAATATCTTGCAGATTGAACCCTAAATCGATATCGGTTTTGAGTGCCGATACTTGCTTACATACACGAGCGGATTCGATGTGCTCGTCGAACTTCTTACGGTATTTTTTCGGTAGATCTTCTGCTTGGTAGGCCGCTTCGATATCTGAGTAGGTGGTTAATATCTCTTTGGCTGCTTTTGGTCCGACACCTGGAATTCCCGGTACTTGGCTAGAGCTGACACCTGTTAACCCCCAGTAATCCGCCAGTTGTTCAGGCTTAACGCCAAACTCAGCTTCGATAAAGGGTTTGTCTAACCAACGGTGCTGGAAGTAGTCACGGATCTGCAGAGTGGGTGATAGCAGTTGGCAGTAGCCTTTATCCGTCGAAATGATGGTGACGGTTTCTCCGTGGTCAGCCACTTTCTTTGCCAGTGTTGCTACTAGGTCATCCGCTTCATCGCCATCAGACAGCAGTGAATCAATGCCTAATTCCCACCAAGCTTGTTGAATAGCATCAAGACCTTTCATCAATGGCTCTGGCATCGGTTTACGGTTCTGCTTATAAGAAGGGAGCACGTCTGCGCGCCAGCCACGGTCTTGTAAATGGTGATCAAATACCGCGATGATGTGGGTGGGTTTTGATTCATTCAGAATCTTATTGAGAGTGCGAGTTGTCGTGGTGATGGTTCTTGCTATATCGGTTGGGTCCGGCTGAACAGAGTGCACGCGTCGGATGAGGTTTAAGGCATCGATAATAACAAGATGGATAGACATAAGTTTCCACTAAATAGGCAATAAAAAAGGGGCTGCTAGCCCCTTATAGTAACGTATCACTTGGTGAGTTGAAACGTTAGCGACGTATACGTCATGACTTGTTTAGTTTTACGCTTGTCACCTGTTATCAGTTGCTTGCCATTATTAGCTACTAGACACAATCTGATAGCAAGGCACGTAGTCCGTACCACCCGGTAGCTTCATTCGATGTTGCTCCACAAAGTCATTTAGCAGTTGGTCCATTTTGGTCATTAGCTCTTTGTCGCCATCAATCAGGAATGGACCGTGCTTCTCGATCTCTAGAATACCCTCAGCTTTGACGTTACCTGCGACAATGCCTGAGAACGCTTTACGTAAATTAGCGGCTAGGCTCTCTGTTTTTTGGTCCATATGAAGATCAAGCGCCGCCATAGATTCGTGTGTCGGATCGAATGGCAGTTGGAACTCCGGCTCAATATGCAGTGACCAGTTATAGCTGTAGGCATCGCCGGTCTCTTTACGGTGAGATCGCACATCTGGCATCGCTTGTTTCATGATTTTCGCAGCGCGAGCAGGATCATCAATCACGATCTCATAATGTTTCTGCGCGTCAGGCCCTAAGGTTTCACCGATGAACTTATCGATAGAGCGGAAGTAGGCTTCACTCTCTTTCGAGCCGGTTAAGACAATCGGCATTGGTTGTTCGGCGTTATTCGGGTGCATCATGATCCCTAAGATGTACAGTAGCTCTTCGGCCGTGCCGGGGCCGCCTGGGAAAATGATGATGCCATGCGCCATACGAACGAATGCCTCAAGACGCTTCTCGATATCTGGCATGATCACCAGCTCATTCACGATTGGGTTTGGTGGCTCAGCCGCAATGATCGAAGGCTCAGTAAGCCCTAGATAACGATGATCGTTATAACGCTGTTTCGCGTGACCAATAGCCGCGCCTTTCATTGGCCCTTCCATCGCACCCGGTCCACAACCTGTACAGATGTTCAGTTCACGCAGGCCTAGCTCATTACCTACTTCACGAGTGTATTGGTATTCGCTAGCATTAATAGAGTGACCACCCCAACATACAATCAGGTTAGGCTCGATGCCCGGAGTCAGCGCGCCTGCATTTCTCAAGATACCAAACACAAGGTTAGTAATGTGAGTGGCGTTAGTCAGGTTGAGCCTTTGGTTATCGGCTAAGTGCATGTTGACGTAAACAATATCACGCAACACTGAGAACAGGTGTTCTTGAATACCTTTGATGATTTCACCATCGACAAAGGCATGCTCTGGTGGGTTGCTCAGCTCGAGTTTGATACCACGCTCACGTCGCACTACCTCAACATCAAACGATTGATACTTGTCGAGTAACTCTTTGGAGTTGTCGGTGTGGCTACCTGAGTTGAGTACCGCTAACGTACAGTTACGATACAGTTGGTACAGATCACTAGACGCGGTTTTCTTAAGACGCTCAACCTCAAGTTGAGAGAGTAAATCCATGCTACCGGCAGGGCTGATATGAGTGATCATAGTGCCTCCTTGTTGAAAAGAGCAGGGGACGTTGAAGTGACCCTCTGGCTCGAGAGTGAGAAGCAAACGTTGAAAGTGTTTGGTTAAAGGTGGGAGAGAGTTAACCAGACGAAACGGATACGACAGCGTTGCTTGCCAAGAATGCTTGTTAAGCGAATGTTAATCATTAGCTTAGCAAACATTGAGGGAAATGGTATGTGATAAGTATTTGAAAAAATGAAATAAATTAAATCTAAGGTTGGCTTAGTGCCAAACAAGTTGGTTAGTACCGCGTTGCTTTGCTTTGTTTAGCGTCTTATTGAGTCTCTCTAATACTTCTTCTGGTGTATCTGACTCTTTAAACTGAGTGCTTGCCGCACACAAGGTAATCGTGATTTGTTGGTCACGGAACTTAAAGGGCAAACGACTTACTTGAGTTTGGATGTTTTGAATGACCTGGTGGCAATATTCATCAGTTTGCTCAGGCAGCAATAAGACAAATTCTTCACCTGAAAAACGAGCCACAGTATCAGTGGTACCTGCTTCTTTGGTGATTGTTCTTGCGATGATTTTGAGTGCTTTGTCGCCCGCGGTATAACCAAAGCTATCGTTAATCGCTTTGAAGTTG
Organism: Vibrio sp. 10N.286.48.B8; assembly: GCF_003050085.1. Classification (NCBI taxonomy): domain Bacteria; kingdom Pseudomonadati; phylum Pseudomonadota; class Gammaproteobacteria; order Vibrionales; family Vibrionaceae; genus Vibrio; species Vibrio sp. 10N.286.48.B8. Next base: position 221,246 of record NZ_PIGD01000002.1, read on the forward strand.
TCTATATCTAGCAGTACTACGCGCAGTGAGTGTTGTGCGCGGATCCAGCGGCGATACTCAAGCTCTAAGCGATCAGTAAAGGCGGTGCGATTGTAAACCTTTGTCAGCGGGTCAAGCAGCATGCGTTGAGCCTGATCTTCCAAACGCTTACGGTAATCTTGGGTGACTTCATACAGTGAATCTAACTGAGTCTTTCCGTAATTCATTCTCTCTATTAGAGCTTGTTCTTTTTGCTCTGCGTGGTTCAATCTTTCCGAAAGAGAGGCGATTTCACTGAGCAGCGGGTTAATCGAGCGCTTTAAACTATCAATATCTTTTGCTTTCTCTACAGAGTTTTGGCTCTTAGTGACAAGTTCATTTAACTCAGAGTTAAGCCCTTGGCGGTGCTCAAAGTAGCTTTGGCTCTGGTCGGTATTTTGGTCTGCCGTTTTGATGCTGGAAGCTAGAGCTGAATTAAGCTGATCAACAAATTGTTCAGACTTCTTACGTTCTAGGTTGGTGCCTTCAATGACCAGTTTGAGGATCTGAAGTGTCAACTCAAGTAGGTTTTGTGTGGAAACACCAAGCAGCAGCTTCGCTCGAATATCGGTAAGGAGATCACCCGATTCACCCTCGAAATCAAGTTCAGTGATCAGATGTTGTAATTCATTTGATAGGTCGGAAAGGAGCTCTTGTTCCGGAGAATACGTAGCGTCGGCAAAATGAGTGCGTGAGTTATTCGCCATAATCTTAATGGCACGCTCATAAATACCGAGAAGTTTCATGGCATGATCGACTTTTTGACTGCCATTGCATTCGGAGAAGCTAAGTAAGTTTCGTAGGTCGCGTTTAAGCTGCGCTGGAAGGCCTGTTATGCGCTGCAGCGTTTCCCCACTGTGCTTAATGCTATCGTCCAGATATCCGTTCTGTTTATCCATAGCCAACGTTTTCTGCTTAAGCATCCTTTCTAATACTGCCAGCTTTGGGATCATCGAGCTAATGTCTTTTTGCTTTTCTAGCTCTTCCCTAAGGGCAATGAGGTTTTCATCTAAATGACTGTTACTGCCAACACATGCATCACTTAAAGATGTGACGATACGCTTTAGAACTTTCTGTTCTCTAATAAACTTGAACGAGGTGTCTCTTTGCGTCAAACGGACCTGCTCCAACTGAGATTTCAGCTGGTGGAGTTGCGCCTGAATGTCTTTTTCAAGAATGCCCATAGATGTATTAATTAGCGCCGCGTAGACCGATCTCGATCATTTTGATGAAATTCCGTTACATCGATAATAACAAAACTAAAAATAAGGTCACGACTTGCCGCTCTTAACCGCTCGCAAATCAGTCATCTTTTAGCATTTTTTTGATGTTGTCCTCATTCTGGTACGACGATTGTATTTTTATTAACCCTTGATTAATCGCATGTTTACACGCTTCTCTTATGTTACCAGTTGCAAGGCTCGCTGCTGGTGCATTATCGATAGCTTTTAGGTATACCCATTGGCTACTCCGCTCTTTGAGGCTGATCTCACGAGCTAGATTGGTCGACATCAATAATACGTCGAGCAACTCTTGATCGTTAATTGCGGTGTAAGCGCGTGGTAAAAACGGGTAGTCAGCGATGCCCATACGGACCGTTCGGTTGATGTTACGCTCTGTTTCGAAGTCATTCACCCAAGATTGAATTTTTCTGAACATTGCCTCAGGCGATAAATCACGGTCGGCGTTGGGCTCGATATAAAGCAGGTTCGCATCCGAGAAATGGTAAACACGAGCTGGACCTTCAAGCTTAGATTTGAGGAATTCACCGAAAGCATCTTCCAGTTCTAAACCGGCTTTGTAACCGTTCTGCGTGTACATGTTGCGCAAGAACGGCAAATCAATCATCACAAAGCGCAAACGGTCGTTCAGTGGTTCATGAATCAATTCACCCATCTGCCATTGCTCAAAGGTTTGGCTGGTTTGCTCCAAAGAGTTTGAGAGCTTCGCATTGAGCATTCTTAGGTTAGGAAGCTTCGAACGCGAGTGCGTAAAGAGATCTGTGCGTAGTGAGTCCACTTCTTTGGCCAAGGTTTGAATGAGGTAGCCTCGGCGTAGCACAAAGAAGAACAAGACAATGCTGAACAAGAATAGGGCGAACGATATTTTTTGGAACTTACGATGCTCCAGTTTGTATTTCTCTAGCTCTTGCGCTTGGCCTGCATAGTGCAAGGTCTGCTCGGCAAACTCTTTCTGTTGGCGGAATGCATCTTCGCCAACACGGTTAAGTTTTTGCTGCTCTAAAGAAACAAGGCTGTTGTACTGCTTGAGGTTTGCTAGCGCCTGCTGTGGACGACCAGCCTGCTCATAACCTAAAGAGAGTAAGTAGTACGAGCGTTGTGAAAGGCGCATGTTTTCTATCTGGCGTGAGATCTCAAGTGCGCGTGTTGCATGCTTAATCACGTCTTCGCTTTCTTGCAGGTGATAAGCCAATCCAGCCGATAACAGTGCGGCACGACCTTCCAGCTTTGGTATGTCGGTGTATTCCAGTAGCTCAAGGGCACGTATTAGGTACTGTTCTGCTAAAGGGTAATTATAAAGGCGTAGGTAAGTCGCTGATAGGCTTAGGCGAATATCAATGACTTCGTGGATATCTCGGTCAGTACTTTCGTGATCAAGAACGTTGAAGAAGTGCACCAGGGCAAGGTTATATTTCCCTTGATAGAAGTATACGTCACCCATTTTCTTAAGCACTTGCGCTAAGACAGGCGAGTTTTCAAAGTTATCATAGAAATCAGCAGCTTGAGAAAGGTGCTCTAGCGCTTTATCTAAAACTTGGCGCTCAAAGAAAAGCTGAGCAAGTAGGCGGTTTACCTTGGCCAAGCGTGAACTCAGGTTGCCTTCGACTGATTTCCAATAGCCATACAACAACTCAGACAGCGCGTGGTTGTACTCTTTGTGGGTCAGATAAAACTCACCGACTGAGATGTGGTAGTCGATGGTGACTTTTTCAGAGTAGCGCTGGTCGAGGTAGGTTTTGGCTTCTTGATAGAACTTCTCAGCTTCGTCGACCTTGTTGTCGTAAGAGGCGATGTCGGCTTTTAACATGATCAAGCGATAGGTGATGCCTTCTGTCAAGCGTAAGGTCTTATTCACCGATTCTAGGTTTGCTTCAATACCTGCTAGCTCTGATTTTGCTTTGGCTGATTTTCTATCATTAAGCCAAACCAATCGAACTTTTAGGATCTGGAGATCCAGCTTTAGGTAATCAAGCTTATAGGTTTTCGCTAGCTCAGAGGCCTTTTCGATGTGCTTGATAGCAATGCGAATATTGCCAAGGTTGTACTCTGCTTTAGCTAAGATCTTATACGCATCGATACTGCTGTTTGGTGTTCGAATAGAAGAGTCTGTCTCTTCGCGAGAAATAGCAGAAGGGCTTTTCTCGCGTTGATCGGAAAGGACACGAAGCGTGAGGTAGCTGTTGGCCATTTGTTTTGCTTGGCTCGGCTCGATCTCAACCAAGTTATTGGCTTCATTGAGCAGCGCCGACGAGTAGACCGACGCATTAACCGATGTGCTTAAGCTTAAAATAAATAGGCTAACGACGTATAACCAACGCATTTCAATGTCCCTTTAAAGATGAGGTAGGTTCCAATAAGTGTGTGGTTTGTATGCCTATTATTGGCGAGCCATACGCTTGTTGTGGCTTGGTCTATCTTGCTCTGTTGAACGGTACGGGTTGATATCCAGACCACCACGACGCGTGTAACGAGCAAATACGGTGAGCTTCGATGGGCCACAGTATTTCATGATGTCAGTGAAGATACGTTCGACACATTGTTCGTGGAATTCGTTGTGTTCACGGAAAGAAACTAAATAGCGTAGCAGAGCTTCACGGTCAATTTGCTTACCTGAATATGCGATCTCAACGCTGCCCCAATCCGGTTGATTAGTGATCAAACAGTTCGACTTCAATAGGTGGCTGTGCAGTGTTTCTTCGACTTCTTGTTCGCCAGCAGCGCCTTCAAGCAGTGATGCTTCAAAGTCATAGCTAGTGATGTGGATGTCTTGGTTGTCGATACATTCGCCTTCCATCGTTACGATAGGTTGGTTGGTGTAGTCGGTTACTGAGTTTACATTCACAATGACGGTTTCGCCTGCACATGCTGACAAATCTTGGGTCAGGCGCTCAGTGACTTGTTCCCAGTTTTCAAATTGAGTCTGGTTGTAGCTGTTCAGGTACAGTTTGAAAGATTTTGATTCAATTAAATTTGGGCTGGTTGCCGGGATGAAAACTTCGCCAACAGCCACTTGTGGTAGGCCATTGGTGTTTAGCCACGAAAGCTCGTACATAGTCCAAATATCATGACCAACAAAAGGCAGCTCGCCGTTTAGCGCAAGATCATCGCGATTAAGGCTACGAGGCACTGGTTGCAATAAACTTGCATCGTATTGGTTAGAGTACTCAGTTTTTTGGCCTAGGGTTAAACCCGCTAGCTCTTTTGCGTCAGAATATTTGCTCATACTTTCGTTTCAAATTCGATTAGAATGGGGTCGATTTTACTGAATCCCCATTACCCTGTCATTAAGTCATCGCTTATTCGGCAAGGAAAGGCCCAGATTCTATTTATTATTATGTGTTTAGGAGATTTTCATGACTCAACGTGCTCAAGACGCACTACTTTCTTTCAGTCAGCGATACGTTGACGCGTGGCAGCAGCAACACCAAAGCTTACCTCGTAATGAGGAGTTGGTGGACATCGTATCGCCATGCGTAGAAGAAAAGAGTGGCGACGCCGTGTTGTGGAAGCACTATCCACGTGAGCAATTTGCGGATTTCACCAACGTAGAAACTGGCATTGAGTTGACTCTGCATGAAGACATCAAGACTTTCTATGGCGCACAATTCTGCGCAGATATGAATGCGACCTTTGATGGTAACGAGCTGACTCTATTACAGATTTGGAGTGATGAAGATTTCGAATGCCTACAAGAAAACATTTTGGGTCACCTAGTGACTCAGCGTCGCTTGAAGCTCAAACCAACGGTTTTCATTGCCGCGACCGATGCAGAGCTGGATGTTATCTCTATCTGTAACCTAACGGGTAACGTGATTTTGGAGCGCTTAGGCACCAAAAATCGTGATGTACTAGCCGAGACATTGGCAGAATTTTTAGAAAAGCTACAACCAGCGGTATAAATAGATGTACGTACTAGAACTTCAATTTGAGTGTTTTGACAACACAACGGTAAGCGCTGTCGACAAGGCTGTTAATGGCTTAATGGATGCACTTCGTTATAACGGGCAAGTGTTGGGTCGTGAATTTCCTATCGTGATGGGTGACGGCGAATTTTATGTTCGCGTTGTCTGCCCAGAGCAAGACAGCTTGCACCCGCGTAACCACTCAGATTTCGTAAAAGTGTGTTTTGATCGCTTGTCTAACGCGAGCCTGCTTACGCCTAAAATGCGTTTACTGGGGCGAGATCTTAACTCTGAAGAAGTGGCCGAAGACGAAGCGCCAAGCTGGCAGGTGTTGTACACGACGTTCGTTCATACCTGTTCGCCGCTACGCAGTGGTGACAGCTTGTTGCCGATCCCTCTGTATCGCAACCCGCCAACCTTCAATGGTGACCATAAAGCCGTATTGAAATGGCAGACTGAATGGCAAGCTTGTGATGAAGTCCAAATGGGTGGTGGTTGTCGTGCTGAACACGCAACTCTGACAGAGATTAGTGATACTAAAAGTGTGTTGTTCAAACGCGGTTGGGGCTTGAGAGGACGCATTGAATATCTCACGAAGATCCCGACTTATTACTACTTGTACCGCGTGGGTGGCATTAGCTTAAAAGCTGAAAAAGAGCGCAAATGCCCGCAATGTGGTGGCGAATGGCTGCTAGATGCGCCTATCCACGATATTTTCTATTTCAAGTGTGATGACTGCCGTCTGGTATCAAACATCTCTTGGGATCATCTTAAGTAATCCATAAAGCTTAATTTTCGATTCAAGGTATCGAAGTGTTGATCAATACTTCGATACTTATTCCTCTGTTTTCTCTCTGCTAGCTTCTCGTCTGTTTCTCTTTCTCTTTCTTTGACCTCCATATTGAGCATTAATCAGTATTGGGCTTTTCCAATATTGTCGAATCTATTTCGCCCTTAAGTACGCTCATTCTGTGCTGTATGTCTCTCTCTGTAGTCCTCATGTATTCACCGAAATAATTCCACACCCATCAACTTTTGATCATTTCAATAGTTAACTGGATCACAGTAATCAATCAGTTCTCTTTCAATTTATATTCTGCTCAATATATATGGGATCGATCCCATGGGAATGTTCCCATATATAAGTGATAACCTAATTCTAGATCTGAAAGGAATGGACGATGAAACTGTTACCTATTGCTGCTGCACTCTCTACTGCTTTACTTGCACCTAATTTATACGCTGATGAAACCACACCATTAGAGTTCAATGGCTACATGCGCGGAGGCGTTGGCCTGAGTAATGAAGGCGGCTCAAACAGCAAGTGGGAGGTGAGTAAAGTTGGACGACTCGGCAACGAAAATGACCTGTATGGCGAGTTTGGTTTTAGAAAAGAAGTGTATGCTGAGGACGACGTTTCATTTTTAGTTGATTCCATGTTGTCGTACTGGCAAGGCCAAGATGAGAACGCGGCGGATAAAAGCGTTGATGTAGTTCAACTCAATGTTCAAGCAGTAGGGCTTTTTGAAGATAAAGATATTGGTATTTGGGCGGGTGAGCGCTACTACCAACGCCATGATGTTCACATCGTTGATAACTACTACTGGGATGTAAGCGGTATTGGTGCGGGGGTTGAACACATCAATATGGGACCAGGTAAATTATCGGTGGCTTTGATTCAAGACACGGTTACTGGCGATGTGTTTGATGGCAAAGAAACCACAGCCATGATTGCTGATATACGTTATGCGGGTATTCCATTGTGGAAAAATGCTGATCTTGAGGTCGGTATTGATATGAACTTCGCCAATGAAAAGCAGGGCCAAACGGTGGACGCGGATGATAGCGTGATGCTGACTGCCAGCCTAAATCAAAAACTAGCGGGTGGTTTCAACAAAACCATTCTCCAAGTGGCTAACTCTGGTTATGCGGAGCAGATGACAACCTTTGGTACAGGTAAGGGCATCGTTCGTGATGTAAATAACAACGATGCGGATGGCTTCCGATTGATTAACTGGGGTGTGCTTGCTATCGGTGAGAACATCGAATTTGGTCACACGGTTCGTTATGCCGCGTCATCGGGTGTTGGTGCGAATAACAGTGATGATGAGTCGTTCAGTGCTGTAATCCGTCCGCTTTATAAGTGGGACAAGCGCATGCGTACCATTCTTGAAATTGGTGGTTTTGTAGAAACGATTGATAACAAAGATGGGGCGGGTGGTAAATTTACAATCGCTCAGGCTTGGGTTCCACAAGTGGGTTTCTGGTCTCGTCCTGAATTTCGTATCTTCGCCACTTACCTAAATGATGCAGAAAACGACAATGCCTTCGGTGAAGGAAAAAACAGTGAAATGAGCGTTGGTATGCAAGTGGAAGCTTGGTGGTAAGTCGAGCCTTTCTAACTAATTGCGGTACATAAAAAACTGCCGTAAATAAAAAGGGGCTGACGTTATGTCAGCCCCTTCGGGTATCTATACGATGCTGCAGTTTAGGTGATTACCAACCTTTAACTACGCCACCTTGGAAGATATCAGAAGCTGCGTTGTACACTTCTTCAGTTTGGTAAGCTTTAACGAAGTTCTGTACGTTTTCAGCGTTTAGGTTGTCTTCACGAGAAACGATTAGGTTTACGTAAGGAGAATCTTTGTCTTCAACGAATACGCCATCTTTTTGTGGAGTCAGGTTGATAGAGCTCGCGTAAGTTGTGTTGATGATAGAAAGCGCTACATCATCAAGAGAACGTGGCAGTTGTGCTGCGTCTAGTTCAACAATTGTTAGGTTCTTAGGGTTCTTAACGATGTCACGAACAGTTGCTAGAAGACCAGCACCTTCACGAAGCTCAAGAAGACCTTGTTGCTCAAGAAGCAGTAGAGAACGACCTAGGTTTGTAGGGTCGTTTGGTACTGCAATACGAGCACCGTCTTGGATTTCGTCTACAGATTTCACTTCTTTAGAGTAACCAGCAATTGGGTAAACAAACGTGTTACCAGCGATAGTCAGTTTGTAACCACGGTCAGCCACTTGCTGATCTAGGTACGGTGCGTGTTGGAATGCGTTGATGTCGATAGAGCCATCATCCAGTGCTGCGTTTGGTGTTACGTAATCTGTAAAAGTAACCAGTTCAACGTCTAGGCCGTACTGCTCTTTTGCTACTTTAGCTGCAACTTCAGCAACTTGCGCTTCAGCACCTGCCATTACGCCAACTTTTACTTTAGAAGTATCCACTTCTTTATCACCACAACCTGCTAGTACTAGCGCTGATGCTGCTGCTGCGATAGTAAGTAAACCTTTAAGGCTAAATTTCATAATAATCTCCTTTTAATAAATCTATTTAATTTGGTTCAGACGACTCTTGTCTTAGATAGTTTGCGTTTAAACGCTGAGTCTTTATCTGTGGTCAACGCGGCGAACTAATGAATCACCGATTGATTGAATAATTTGTACAAGCACAATCAACATCACTACCGTTACAGCCATGATGGTCACATCGTAACGGTGGAATCCGTAACGAATCGCGACATCACCTAGACCACCACCGCCTACAGTACCTGCCATTGCCGAGTAGCTCACCAGCGTCACTAGCGTAATCGTTACTGAGTTGATAATAGTCGGTAGTGCTTCAGGAAGCAGAACCTTATTGATGATTTGTGTTGGTGTTGCGCCCATCGATTGAGCTGCTTCTACTAGACCTGTTGGTACTTCAAGTAGTGCACTTTCGATAAGTCGAGCTACGAATGGGATAGCGCCAATTGTCAGTGGAACAATCGCTGCTGTTGTACCGATGAAGGTACCAATCAGCATCTTAGTCAGTGGGATAATCGCAACCATCAACACTAAGAAAGGCACTGAACGACCGACGTTCACAATCGCACCTAGAATCTTGTTTACTTTGGTGTTCTCTAACAGGCCACCTTTTTTAGTCGTGTGTAGAATCACGCCTAGTGGAATACCGACAGCGAAGCCTACAATGCCAGCGACAGCAACCATGTAAAGTGTTTCGCCTGTTGCGCCTAATAGAAGGTTACCGTTAAGGCTGATCCAGTCAGCAATCTCGTTGAAACTAAAGGACATAACCAAGCACCTCTACTTTTACATTGTTATCGCGTAGGAATTGGATAGCAGCATTATCATCTGCTTCATTACCGAACAGTTCAGCAACCATCATGCCGAACTTCACACCGCCGGCGTAATCAAGGTCAGAGCTTAGGATGCTGACATCGATATTGAATTTGCGTGCAATCTGCGTCATCAACGGAGCATCAACCGTTGCGCCTGTAAACTCAAGGCGTACCAGCGGGTAGCTGCTGTTTACACGAGTCTGTTGCAAGCGTGCTTGGTAATCTTCGGGAATCGTCAGATCCAGCGTTGAACGAATGAATTGATGCGCAAGCTCAGTTTTAGGGTGAGCAAAGATGTCACCAACTGTGCCTTTCTCTACCAATTCACCACCGCCGATGATCGCCACTTCGTGACAAATGCTCTTAACTACATCCATCTCGTGCGTAATAAGCAGGATCGTGATGTTCAGCTTACGGTTGATTTCACGCAGTAGCTCAAGAATCGATTGAGTGGTTGCAGGATCCAGTGCGCTGGTCGCTTCATCACACAGAAGTACTTTCGGATCAGAGGCCAGGGCACGAGCAATCGCAACACGCTGTTTTTGACCGCCACTTAGATTTGCAGGGTAAGTGTCACGCTTATCAGCTAAGCCAACGAGTTCAAGTAACTCACTCACTTTCGCTTCAATAATTGCTTTATCTTTACCAGCAAGCTCTAAAGGCAGTGCTACATTGTTAAATACAGTACGAGAAGACAGCAGGTTGAAGTGTTGGAATATCATGCCGATATTACGGCGCGCTTCGCTAAGTTCAGATTTGCTGAGTTTTGTCAGGTCGATACCGTCAACAATCACTTCACCTGAAGTCGGGGCTTCCAACATATTTACACAGCGGATTAGGGTACTTTTGCCTGCACCTGAAGAGCCGATGACTCCAAAGATTTGACCTTGAGGAATGTGGAGGTTGATATCAATTAAGGCGTTGATTTCTTTAGTGCCTTGATAAAAAACCTTGTTGACTTGATTCACTTTAATCATAGAGAAACCCGTGCAGGTAGAACAGAATAATATGTCGATAGCTCGCTCGATTTACAGACGATGCTATGGTGTTCTATGATCTAAGTCAATAGATATTTTTACGTCTAGACGGCTAAACGTCGATTGTATTGATAAGCTAGAAACAAATCGTTAACGAACGCAAAACTAAATAGATAGTGATGAAGCAAATAAAGCGTGTAATAATTAATGATTAATAGAGAGTTGATAGAGAACAAAATTTTGTCTAAACCTGCTGTTTTTTTAGATCGTGATGGTGTGATTAACGTTGATCACGGCTACGTACATGATGAGCATGACTTTGAATACATCGATGGTGTGTTTGAAGCGGCGAAAGCGTTTAAAGATATGGGTTATTTATTGGTGCTAGTGACCAACCAATCTGGTATTGCTCGCGGCATGTTTAGTGAAGACCGTTTTCTTTCTTTAACGCAGTGGATGGATTGGAACTTTGTCGATAACGGCGTTGAGCTTGATGGCATCTATTACTGCCCGCACCACGCTGAACACGGTATTGGTGACTACAAGCAAGATTGTGAATGTCGTAAACCAAAGCCAGGTATGTTCATTTCTGCTCGTGACTTTCTGAAGATTGATATGGCTAACTCGGTCATGATCGGCGATAAAGCTGAAGACATGATGGCTGCAGAAGAGGCAGGTGTTGGCACAAAAGTACTGGTAAGAACCGGTAAGCCAATCACTGAAAAGGGTGAAGCGTTAGCTAGTGTGGTACTTGATAGCATTAAAGATGTACCTGCTTTCTTAAAAGGTTAAGACACTAAGTCTCTTTCACTTAGATATAAGTGTTGTTCACTATATAAAGATGAGGAACGTAGCATGAAAGCATTGTTGATAGCATCTCTATGTACGGTAGCGTTGTTCGGGTGTTCTAAATCCGCAGCGCCTGATGGTGCAGTATCGGACGATCAATTCGTGACTTATCAATGTGAGTCTGACGCTTCATTTAAGGTCGCTTACCTTGGTAATGAAAAAGCGGTATTACGTTTGCCAGAGAATGAATATCGCCTCACTCAAATAGCGGCAGGTTCAGGAACGAAGTACATCTTAGATGATGGAACCTCTGAACTGATCAATAGCGTCACTTTACGTACTAAAGGTGACAACGCACGTCTAGAACTTGGTCGTGTCGTCTATAAAAATTGTCGAAAGTAAGTCATAGTTAACTCCTAAGATTTACAAACAGTTAAGTGAGGGGATCTACCCTCACTTTTTTTTCTCTTCCCTTTAACGTTAGACTTTTTATGAGCAAAAAACTCACTATTCTCGATATTGCTAAGCTGTCCGGTGTTGGTAAGTCAACCGTATCTCGCGTTCTGACCAATGATCCAAAAGTGAAACCTGAAACCCGTGAAAGGGTGGAAAGAGTAATTCAAGAATCTGGGTACACGCCTTCAAAGTCTGCGCAATCAATGCGTGGTGGCAGTCAAAAAGTCATCGGCGTGATCATCTCTCGTTTAGATTCTCCCTCTGAAAACAAAGCCGTTAGCACCATGCTAGCTGAGTTGTATCGAGCGGATTACGACGTGGTGATCATGGAAAGCCAACTCGATAGAGATAAAGCCAACGAGCATCTTCAGGTTCTTAAGCGTCGTAACGTTGATGGCATTATTGTGTTTGGCTTTACGGACTGTGACATTCCAGCGATCGAAGCGTGGGAACACAAAGCCGTTGTTATCGCTCTGGATACCGAGAACGTAACGTCGATTAACTATGATAACCAACAGGTGATCAATAGTGCGTTAGCGCATCTATCGGATCAGGGTATCTCAGATGTCGGTTTTATTGGTGTTGATCCTAGCGATAAATCAACCGGTGAGTTGCGTCTTAAGGCTTACCTCGATTGGTGTGAAAGCACTGGAGTGATTGCGAACTATCGTACTGGCCAACTTCATCATGAAAGCGCTTATCAGCTGGTGGATGAGGTACTGACTCCTACAACTCAAGCACTTGTTTGTGCTAGTGACACATTGGCTCTTGGCGTGATCAAGCGTCTACAAGAACTACAACGTGAAGATGTGGTTGTAACAGGCGTTGGTGGCAATGATCTTCTCTCTTTCTTGTTCCCTCGCGTATTTAGTATTGATCCAGGCTATCAATCTGCAGGTAAGTTGGCGGCTAATCTATTGATCTCTCAGCTTTTAGGCAATTCAGAGATCTCTCATCACACTCAATCTCCGATTCTATAATCCACTCAATTAAGCGAAATTTAACCGCTTAGATTAAAATTAGAGTGTGATCTCTTTCAATTAATGGGACTGTTCCCATTTAAATTTATCATTCATGCGGGCATTATAATAACTGTAATTGGGAATGTTCCCATAAATCTGAATCTTGAGTGGTTATCACTGCATGGTTTAGATGAGTAATTGAATGAAACCAGGGTGGGGTAGTATGAGTAAGATAGCGAAGCAAGACGTTGCGCGTCTTATCGAGTTAGTCGGTGGCAAAGAAAATATTGCGAGTGTCAGCCATTGTCTGACTCGACTGCGTTTTGTATTGAACGATACAGAGCAGGCCAACAAAGCTGAACTCGAAAAACTGAAGCTAGTAAAAGGCTGTTTTACTAACGCAGGCCAATTCCAAGTCGTGATTGGCACTGAAGTTGATGAAGTGTACGCACTTCTGATTGAGCAAACGGGTAAAGAGGCGTCATCAAAAGATGAGTCTAAGCTGGCCGCTCGTCAAAATATGAACTTCCTTGAGCGTGGTATCTCCCATTTAGCCGAAATTTTCGTACCACTGCTGCCTGCCATCATTACTGGTGGTCTGATTCTTGGTTTCCGTAATGTGATTGGCGACATTCGCATGTTCGACGGCAAAACCCTCGTTGAAATCAGCCAATTCTGGGCAACTGTTCACTCTTTCTTATGGCTGATTGGCGAAGCGATTTTCTTCTTCCTACCGGTTGGTGTGTGTTGGGCGACGGTTAAGAAGCTTGGCGGAACCCCTATTTTGGGTATCACGCTCGGTGTAACCTTGGTTTCCCCGCAATTGATGAACGCTTACATGATAGGTAAATCGGTACCTGAGGTGTGGGACTTTGGCTTGTTCGTGATTGAGAAAGTCGGTTATCAAGCACAGGTGATCCCTGCGATGCTAGCGGGTGTGGCTCTGGCGTTCATTGAGACTAACCTTAAGCGTATTGTACCTTCTTATTTGTACCTTGTTGTCGTGCCATTTGTATCGATTATTTTGTCTGTGATTTTAGCTCACGCTTTCATTGGTCCATTTGGCCGTATGTTAGGTGATGGCGTGGCATTCGCGGCTAAAGCAGCAATGACGGGTGATTTTGCGATTCTTGGTTCAGTGGTATTTGGCTTCCTATACGCACCTTTGGTTATTACGGGTATTCACCACACAACCAACGCAGTCGACCTACAACTGATGCAAGACTTAGGCGGCACACCAATCTGGCCTTTGATTGCGCTATCTAATATTGCACAAGCTTCAGCGGTTGTTGGCATCATCATCTTAAGCAAACGCGAAGGTGAACGAGACATCTCGGTTCCAGCTGCAATCTCTGCCTACTTAGGTGTGACGGAGCCTGCGATGTACGGCATCAACCTTAAATACAAATTCCCAATGCTGAGCGCAATGATCGGCAGTGCTGCAGCGGCTGCAATCTGTGGTAGTGCAGGTGTGATGGCGAATGGTATCGGTGTTGGTGGCTTGCCGGGTATCTTATCGATTCAACCGCAATATTGGTCTGTTTACTTAATTGCGATGCTGGTGGCGATTGTACTACCCGTCACGTTAACACTGTTCTTCTATAAACGAGCACAGATGAAAGGCGAGCTAGAAACCGCCAACGCGTAATGCATTAAATAAGCGATGACTCCAAAGTGAGCCATCGCTTTTTCTCTTAGTTATAGCTTTTTCTTTTAGTTATAACGGCTATTCGACCATGATTTGCATGGTGATTTTTATTTTATATTTTCTGGTAAGTGAGTGTTAGAGATGGCGATGACTGAGCATGATGAAAGTTGGTGGAAAACCGCAACCATCTATCAAATCTACCCAAAGAGCTTTTGTGACAGTGGCAGTAAAGGTACTGGCGATATCAAAGGGATCATTTCAAAACTGGATTATCTTAAACACTTGAGTGTGGATGCAATTTGGTTAACCCCAGTTTACGCATCCCCAATGATCGATAACGGCTACGATATTTCAGATTACTACGCGATTAACCCGCAATTCGGCACCATGGAAGACTTCGACCTATTGCTGGCTGAAGCGCACCAACGTGGTATTCGTATCGTGATGGACATCGTGGTAAACCACACTTCAACAGAACATGCGTGGTTTCAGTCGGCATTGGGTGACAAAAACAGCCCATACCGCGACTACTATATCTGGAAAGATCCAGTAGATGGTCAAGCACCAACTAACTGGCAGTCTAAGTTCGGTGGTAATGCGTGGGAACTAGATGAGGCGACTGGGCAATACTTCCTACACTTATTCGCTAAAGAACAGGCTGACCTCAACTGGGAGAACCCAGTTGTACGCGAAGAAGTGAAAGACGTTATCAGCTTTTGGGCAGAGAAGGGCGTTGATGGTTTCCGCTTGGATGTGATCAACCTTATTTCGAAACAACAAGATTTTCCTAACGATGATATCGGTGATGGTCGTCGTTTTTACACTGATGGCCCACGTGTACACGAATACCTGAAAGAGATCAGCGAAGCAGTATTCCAGAAGTACGGCAGCGTGACTGTAGGTGAGATGTCTTCAACTACGTTGGAGCATTGTCAGCAATACTCAAATGTTGATAACAGCGAGCTATCAATGGTGTTTAACTTCCACCACCTTAAGGTCGATTACACCAATGGTGAGAAGTGGACTAATGCGCCGTTTGATTTCTTACAGCTCAAGTCGATCTTCAATCATTGGCAAACAGGCTTGAACGGCAAAGGGTGGGGCGCATTGTTCTGGTGTAACCACGACCAACCGCGAGTGGTGAGCCGCTTAGGTGATGATCAGCAGTATCGTGTTGAGTCGGCGAAGATGCTGGCTGCGTCTGTACACATGATGCAAGGCACGCCGTATATCTATCAAGGTGAAGAGATTGGCATGACTAACCCGGGTTATACTGAGATAAGCCAGTATCGTGATGTAGAGAGCACCAACATGTATGACATCATGGTTAACCGTGATGGTGTGGCTCATCAAGATATGATGGCGATTCTTGCACAGAAATCTCGTGATAACTCTCGTACGCCGATGCAGTGGAACAGTGAAGCGCACGCGGGCTTTTCGAAGGCTCAGCCATGGTTGGATGTTGCGAACAACTACCCTGAGATCAATGCTGAGCAAGCTCTGGAAGACAAAGACTCGGTGTTCTATTTCTACAAGAGTTTGATTGAACTTCGTAAAGAGGTGCCTGTGATTACTCATGGTAGTTATCAAGATTTGCTACCTGAGCACCTATCTATATTTGCGTATTCTCGCGAGAGCGAAGGGCAGACTCTGCTGTGTGTTAATAACTATTATGGTGAAGAGACGGAATGTGTTTTACCGGAACGTTTTGATATGACGAATGCCAAGTGCTTGCTTGCTAACTATCAAGAGACAGACGACTCAGTAACATCGCATCATCAAGTATTGCGCCCTTATGAGACTCGTATTTTGTTGATTGAGGGCTAGGTAGCTAGGTCACTTTATTAAGGTATATCTAAACACAAAATAAAGCTCATGACCTTTAGTACCCCAGTAGGTCATAAGCTTACCAACAAGGCTTTGGATTGCTCCCCAAAGCCTTTTTTACATCAGTGTGCTGCAGTTAGTATCACTACGTTTTTTCTATTGCTGTCAGCTTAGCTGCTGATTCCTCAATAGTAGATTGTTCCACTGACATCAATTCAATCTGCTCAATCAGGCCAATCGTTGGGTTGAACCAGCGCTCAGACGATGTGCCAAACTCTGCTGAATCCATACCGACACAGCCAATGTAGTAAGTGTTTTTCTCCGTAAGATTCGCAGCTTCGATCGATTTACCCGAAACAGTGAAGCTTTTACGTACACCTGTTTCATTGATTTCTTGCTGCCAAGTAACTTGGCATGACGCATCAGTTGGCAGTGATTGCACCCACTGGTGATCCTCAAAGTCACTCAACATATTCGCGACGGCTTCTCCATCAAGCGTAATTTGCATTGAAATGGTTTCTTCGCTGATATCAATAATTGGGTTGCTCTCTTTTACGTCTGTTCCTTTCAAACGGAACAGTGGGCTGCTGTACATCATTCTTGTGATGTATTGGCTACCAATGAAGTAAGCATTGGTGATTTCGTGTAACCCACGGTCAGGACCTGCAAAATAAATGCTGCCGTCTTCTTGTGTGCCTTCAGCATTCGTCATGATGTCTTCAGAGACATAAAACTCGGTGATGCCGTAATTGATCAGGTCGTTGATAACTTGAATTTCCGCTTCATTGCCTGACTCTGATTCTAAACCTGCAATGACGAGCTCACCACTTAACGGCGTGAAGTTCATCGTCATCGAGCCTTCAGTTTCACCATCTTTGGTAAATGCGTATTTTAATGCTGTGCTTGCTTGAGGCGCGAATTGAGAGTCATTGATTGGGTAATCGACTTGATTGCTTGGGCCTTTATTGCCATTGGTTGAACCAGACGAAGAGCCGCCTCCGCCGCCACAGCCATAAAGAGCAAAAAGAGAAGTCGCAAGCAGCGTCATGGTTTTTTTCATGTGAAGCATTCCTAATAATGTTGTTGACCGTGAGCGGTCGGATGTTTTTAGGAATGCTATTGATATGAGGGTTTGTAGGGCAAAAAATGAAGATACATGAAACCTTAATTTATATTTAAGTTGCTGTTATTAATGATTTTATATTATTTAGTTCGATAGTTGATGCCCGACAGCGGTACAGTAATTTAGCATCAGATTCTCCCACTGCTTGATGATCAGCGGCTCTTTGACACTGAGTTTTAGATTTTTCCAAGGCTGAAGGCAGGTCGATTTTGACTCTGGCTTGGATAAGCGCGCAAACAGTTCTTCCGATGGAACGACTCGTAGTAAGGCAACCAAAGACTCCATGTAGTTGAGGCGAAACTTATCCATGTCTCCTTGCTTATAAGCGATGTGAGATACCACCATATAAACCAGAGCATTTTCGATAGTCGAGTTTCCGGCGGTGTTGGTTAAGAATTCTTTCGAAGTTTGCAGATCTCTCAACTTGAAGTGAATAATCCCCAGCCACAGCTTAAGTTCGTCTGGAATCAACTTAAAGTGGGTTTGCACTAGGCTAGTAAATCGAATCAGTCGCTGGTGATCTGTCTCAAATAGCGCTAGCTGGCGAGCGATCAGCGTTGAGGTCATCACGTTGAGTGGTACGTTCTCAAGATCGATAGTCGTGCCATTCAATAGAGCACTTAATGCGTGATTGTCGACAGACCATTCCGGATAGAGCGGAGCAGGCAGAGCAAAGTAGCTCGCAAGTTCTTGGTTAATCTCCATCAAGCTCTCGCTGAGATTATCTATCTCAATAGAGTAAACGCCACGAAAGGCAAGCTTACCTGAGCTCGGGTAGATAAGGCTGACCTTGGCTGCGAGTCGTTTGTCGACCTCTTGGTCCTTCAGCTGAATATTAAGCAGATAGTCACTGGTGCGCATGTTCTTTGCGCCAGGGAAGAAAGGAGAGCTATCTACCGGGTCTAGGAAGTAACTTGGGGCATCTTGGTTGGCTAAATCGGTATAGGCGTACTCAATTTGTTGTTGAAGCAACAGAGCTTTAACCATCTTGCGATAATGTCTTGCATTGTCACCGACCGCATCGATGCGATTGAGTAGCAGCTCAACCTTAGGAATTAACCTCTGTTCACGTTCAACCTCAGAGGCATGGTTCGACGAATGCCATAACATGTAACCCAAGCTTGCTGTAGTGATCAGTAACACCAGAGTCGTTAACAGGAGAACAGAGGTCACTAGCGTCGGAGTCTTTCGCGCTTTAGGTTGTTCTGTTTCCAAAACTGTTTCTGCTGTTTCAGATGCTGCATTAGATAAACTGACCGAGCTAGGGCTAAGAAAGTAGCCTTTGCGTGGGTAAGTGACCAAAATTTTGGTAGCGTCGTTCTCTGGCAAGTGTTTTTGTAGTACCGAGCGAAGTGTGCTGATTCGGTTGGTGAGTACGTTTTTGGATATGAAATTACTTTGCCAAACCGTCGCGATAATTTGCTCTGCCGCTAATGGCTCTCCGACGCTCGTGAGAAATAGCTCAAGTAACTCGATAGAACGAGGCTCTAAATCGATGACCTGCTCGTTGCAACTCAAGACACGTGTCATTGGGTTGAATTCTAAACCTTCAATGAAGATCGAGGTTTGAGTGTCTTTGGCGCTGGAGAGGTAATCTTGCATAACGAAAGAGGGGTAGCTTATAAAAGCTAAATACTAGCTGTTTTCGTTATGAAAAACAGCTAGTAATTCATTGATTGGATAGCTGGCGTTAAGACGCGTAGTTCACCGAATAGCGTGTAGGCTTATGATTCATCGCTAATACGATGTTCAATACCGCAGTGCCCAATACAGAAACCGCAATCACCCAAGGCGATACGAAGAAGAATGATGCAAACAGAATACACGCATCAATAGCCATTTGGGTTTTGCCTACTGAGATACCGTAGCGATCCTGAATGAATAAGCACAAGACGTTGAATCCACCCAAGCTTGAGCGATGACGGAATAAGATCAGCATACCCAAGCCCATCAATAAACCACCGGCTACTGCACAGTAGATCTCATTATGAACTTCGAGCGAAATAACCAAGTATAAATGATCGGCAAACACAGACACTAAAGCGCCGGAAATCGCACTGCTGATCGCAAAGCTGCGACCAAAACGTTTCCACGCCAATAGATAGAATGGACAGTTAGCGACAAAGTATAGAATACCGAAGGTTACAGGCAAAAATTGACTCAACAGTAGAGCCAAACCAGTAGTACCACCGGTAAGCAGGTGCGCAGACTGTAAAAAGAAGACGCCTAACGCTACTAAAAACGTGCCCGTCAGGACTGCAATCCAATCTTCTTTACGTGAGTGTTTTTCCATCGTTTTAATAATTACCTAATCAATAAAGGCGTGCATAGTAGAGAAAAACTTAAGCTTTCGGTAGCTAGAGGGGCAAAATTAAGGTAAACCTATGTAATCTGCGTTTTACAGGGTGTAAATCGTAAAATTGACAGTAAGGAACATCTTTGGTTGGATAAGCCCAATAACCATGATGAATCTTATTTGTGATTATGAAAAAACTGCATGATAAAATTGCAATTAGCTCTTTATGACCTAGATCAAATTATGTAGAATGCGTCACATCAAAACGGTGACGGAAACGTTTGCTTTCGGTCGTTGTGTGGTTTTTTTGAAACTTTCAGTACAATCTGAGTCAGGAGATACAGATGCTTAAGCGTGACATGAACATTGCTGATTACGATGCGGATCTATTCGCAGCTATCCAAGAAGAAACTCTTCGTCAGGAAGAGCACATCGAACTTATCGCTTCAGAAAACTACACAAGCCCACGTGTAATGGAAGCTCAAGGTTCTCAGCTAACAAACAAATACGCTGAAGGCTACCCAGGCAAGCGTTACTACGGTGGTTGTGAGTACGTAGACAAAGTTGAAACTCTAGCAATTGAACGTGCATGTGAGCTGTTTGGTGCCGAGTACGCGAACGTACAGCCTCACTCAGGTTCTCAAGCAAACAACGCTGTATACATGGCGCTACTGAACGCAGGCGACACAGTTCTAGGTATGAGCCTAGCGCACGGTGGTCACCTAACTCACGGTTCTCCAGTAAACTTCTCTGGTAAGCTTTACAACATCATCCCTTACGGTATCGACGAAGCAGGCCAAATCGATTACGAAGAGATGGAAAAGCTGGCTATCGAGAACAAACCTAAGATGATCATCGGTGGTTTCTCTGCTTACTCTCAAATCTGTGATTGGAAGCGCATGCGTGAAATCGCTGACAAAGTAGGTGCTTACCTATTCGTAGATATGGCTCACGTAGCGGGTCTAATCGCGGCAGGTGTTTACCCGAACCCAGTTCCACACGCGCACGTTGTTACAACAACAACGCACAAAACGCTAGCAGGTCCACGTGGCGGTCTAATCCTTTCTAACGAAGGCGAAGACCTTTACAAGAAGCTGAACTCAGCAGTATTCCCAGGCGGTCAAGGTGGCCCTCTAATGCACGTTATCGCTGGTAAAGCAGTAGCGTTCAAAGAAGCTCTAGAGCCAGAGTTCAAAGAATACCAAGCACGTGTAGTTGCTAACGCAAAAGCAATGGTTGCTGAATTCCTTGAGCGTGGTTACAACATCGTTTCAGGTTCTACAGAGAACCACCTGTTCCTAGTTGACCTAATCAACAAAGACATCACAGGTAAAGAAGCAGACGCAGCACTAGGTGCAGCGAACATCACTGTGAACAAGAACTCAGTACCAAATGATCCACGTAGCCCGTTCGTTACTTCAGGTATCCGTATCGGTTCTCCTTCTATCACTCGTCGCGGTTTCTCAGAAGCAGACGCGAAAGAGCTAGCAGGTTGGATCTGTGACATCCTAGATAACATGGGCGATGAGTCTGTTATCGAAGCGACAAAAGCAAAAGTACTAAATATCTGTAAGCGTCTACCGGTTTACGCTTAATTTTTCTTCGTAGTAATTTGAACTTCGTTGTCGAGCATGCTCACTTACATCCGTAAGCTCCGCGTGCTCTCCTAGAATTTCAAACGACTACTTTGAAAAATACTTTTAAAGGGGCTCATTGAGTCTCTTTTTGTTTTAGGGAAAGGTGCTGAAAACTCCGCGCCTGTTCCTTGAACTTAAGCTATTTGATTGAAAGTACGATTTGAAGGGCTCCTTGATAGGGGCCTTTTTTGTATTTGTAGGTATGAGAGTTGGGTTATATGAGAATGCAGAAAGGCGGGTACTAAAAAGGGCTGATGTCTGCACATCAACCCTTTGTGGTTTTCTTATGTTGGTTCTACTTTCTGATGCTAAGCAGGGTGCCAGACTTACACTTGAATGAGTAATAATGGCGGCTCTCGTTGAATTTTCCTAAGCCTTCGCCGTCACAGTAGTCGATATTGATGTCACGCATCACTTCTAGTGTGTCTTCGCTTTTCAGAGCGAATTTAGAGCCATCAGAGCAGACAATACGCACTCTTTCATCATGGCTTACTGAGTAAATATCGACTTCGGTGTTACACAGCTCAAAAGAGGCTTCACGAAAGTTGTCTTGCTGTGTATTTGAAGCGCAACCTGCAGTCAGTGTTGCTGCGAAAACTGCCAAAAGTCCGAGTCTTTTCATTGTTAATCCTTCGCTATCATCAGATTGATTGATGAGTTTTATATGCTATTTCAGGTAGCCTATACAACAATACGCTTTGGTTCAAGGAGCGCTCGTTGACTCTAAGATATAAAAGTATAGATGTAGACAGACAATTTATAATTGGCTAACTGCATGTTTATCCAATACGTATCACCAATAAAAAAGACCAACACTGAGGTTGGCCTTTCAAAATCAAGCTTGTTTTAAATGACTATCGAAACTGTTTGGCTTCTGGAAGGAATTCAAAACCAGCTGACGCAAGTTTAGCGATCAATGCTGCTTTGTCGATCTCGTAGAAGTTGACCACTCGATCTATATCACCGCCGAAGTCGTCACGTAGCTTCATGTTGACGATGCTCATCAACATTACAGGATCCATTTTTTCAAAATTAGCGAGGTTCATATTAGTCCTCGAAATCTGAGATCAGCAGGTTTGCAGCGGCAAAGGCTGCACGCTCACGCGCTTCTTTAGGAAGAGATTCGTCTGCAGCAAGGTCATTCAATGTTTTTACCGCGCAGGTGATCGCTTTCGGGATATAGCCTTGGTCGCCACTGCCAATTTGAGAATACAGTTCACGCACCAAATCACAACAATCGTATACTTTCATTTTTATACCTAACCAAATGATAACTGATCTCAATATACACATAGAGATAAGCAAAAACAAAGTGGATCTGATTAAGTTCAGAGTTAGTTTGTTCTTGCTCAATATCTCATTCTGTTGATGCTCAACATATCACTTGCTAGCTTGCCAATTAGCCGGATATTGACCACTTAACCAGATATTTGCTGTTCAAGTTGATAAGTCACTTCATCAGCAAGGTTGAGTTGTTTGGCTAACTCTTTGAGGTACGCCTTTTCCATGAAGTTCTGTTCGTCGGCTACGATCAAAGAGGCTAAGTAGATTTCGCTGGCTTGTTGCGGTGATGTCGCGAGTTGAGCGATTTCACTTGGATCGAGTGGTTTGTGCAACTCTTCAGACACCAATTTAGTCAGTTGATAATCGGCACCCATGTTCTCGACGGCTTGTTCAATCTTAGCCATCTCTTCTTCATCGACATGGCCATCGGCTTTGGATGCGGCAATCATTGATCTGAGAATCAGTACGCTATGGTTTGAGTCGTTCTCATCAAATTGAGCTTGCTCGGCATTCGGTGTTTGGCCTTGTTTAGATTGGTAGTCGTTGTAGACCTTGTAAGCGAGAGCGCCCAGAGCTGCTGCGCCACCAATACCTGCGGCTTTCTTACCCATTTTCTTGGTTTTATTAGAACCCATTAATGCACCTAATAGCCCGCCACCAACAGCGCCTGCACCGAAGGCTCCGAGTGTACTTTTACTGCTACTCTTGCCATTGTTGCCTTGAGAAAGGCCACTTAAACTTGAAGACCCTTGTGAAAGTTTCTGAGTGCCTTGTTTAACGAGATCTGACTTAAGTGCTTGGTTAAGTAAGCTTTTGATATCCATCGATACCTCCAATGGTGAGCATGTCCAAAAAGTTGATGACACCAATATACGGATTTGAAGATGAACAGGGGATTAACTTACCTTATTTACTCTACTGATAAATAGAAGGGAGTTTGAAGGGAAAAAATAGGTATAAAAAAGGCCACCTGATGGTAGCCTTTCAATGTTTATCTAGTGAGTAATCTGATTACTAAGCTAGTTGAGCTTTAAGGTGCTCGATAACCGTGTCCATTGCGATAGCTTCTTTATCACCAGTACGACGGTTTTTGTATTCGAAGTTACCTTCGTCCATGCTGCGATCACCGATAACGATAGTGTGAGGAATACCCACTAGCTCGATATCTTTAAACATAACACCTGGGCGCTCTTTACGGTCATCGAATAGAACTTCGATACCCATAGCTGTTAATTCAGCGTATAGCTTCTCAGCTGCTTCTTTAACGCGCTCAGATTTGTGCATGTTCATTGGTACGATAGCAACTTGGAACGGTGCTAGTGCGTCTGGCCAAGTGATACCGAATTTATCGTGGTTTTGCTCGATAGCAGATGCAACAACACGTGAAACACCGATACCGTAACAACCCATTTCTAGGATTACGCTCTTGCCGTCAGGACCAAGCACGTTACAGTTCATTGCTTTAGAGTAAGTATTACCCAGTTGGAAGATGTGACCAACTTCGATACCGCGCTTAAGTTGGATTGTACCTTGACCACATGGGCTTAGGTCGCCTTCAACTACGTTACGTAGATCTTCAATTTGAGCAAGCTCAACATCACGACCCCAGTTAATACCGAAGTAGTGCTTACCGTCTACGTTTGCGCCAGCGCCAAAGTCGCTCATTACAGCAACAGAGCGGTCAACGATGAATGGTAGCTCTAGGCCAACAGGGCCAAGTGAACCTGGACCTGCACCAACAAGTGCGCGGATTTCTTCTTCAGAAGCCATCTCTAGCGGAGCAGCAACTTGTGGAAGGTTCTCTGCTTTCACTTCGTTAAGCTCGTGGTCACCACGGATGATCAGAGCAATAATATCTGCTTCTACTTCATCAGAAGCTTTAACGAATAGAGTCTTAACTGTCTTCTCGATTGCTAGACCGTGTTGCTCTACCAATTCTGCGATAGTTTTCGCGTTTGGTGTATCAACCAGTTCCATCTCTTGAGTTGGTGCTGCAGCATCTTCAGTAGGAGCAAGTGCTTCTGCTTTTTCGATGTTTGCTGCGTAATCTGACTCAGTTGAGAATGCGATTAGGTCTTCGCCGCTTTCAGCAAGAACGTGGAACTCTTGAGAGCCGCTGCCGCCGATTGCGCCAGAGTCTGCCAATACTGGACGGTACTCAAGGCCCATGCGGTCGAATGCTTTACAGTAAGCATCGTGCATCGCTTGGTAAGACTTTTCTAAGCCTTCTTTATCGATATCAAAGCTGTACGCATCCATCATAGAGAATTCACGTGCACGCATTACGCCAAAACGAGGGCGGCGCTCATCACGGAATTTAGTCTGGATTTGGTACAGGTTTAAAGGTAGCTGTTTGTAAGAGCTGATCTCGTTACGTACTAGGCTCGTCACTACTTCTTCAGCTGTTGGGCTAAGAACAAACGGACGAGAGTGACGGTCTGTGAAACGAAGTAGCTCAGGACCCATCTTTTCAGAACGGCCAGTCTCTTCCCAAAGCTCAAACGGTTGAACTACGGGCATCAAGATTTCAACGGCACCTGCATTATCGATCTCTTGGCGAACGATATTTTCGACTTTACGCAGTACACGTAGACCAGTAGGTAGCCAAGTATATAAACCTGAAGCTAGCTTACGGATCATACCTGCACGTAGCATCAGCTGGTGGCTGATAACTTCTGCGTCGTTTGGAGTCTCTTTCAGAGTAGAAAGAAGGTAGTTACTGGTACGCATTCTATGGTATCCGTTTCATCATTGACAAAAGAAAACTTGCTGTCGTTCGTGACCACAGCAAATCTGATATAGCCGCATATAATATCAGCCTATTTGGGATCTCAAAAGCGTTCAATGTCAGTTACATTGATGAAAAGTGTTTCAACTACGAATTTCACGTTAAGATCGAACAAATTTACCGCATATTCCTTGTTGTCAGGTTTACCTTTCTTATAGGCAGGACGAGGATCTTGGCCTAATACTTCTTTGATCACCTGAACGATATGGCGCGCTTGTGGATGACTGGCTAGCTTACTTTGCGCTTGCTGCGAAAAGTTAACTTCGAGCACTTCTGGTTCATCGGCAGCAAACCCTCCCAATGCGTCCGGAATCGAATCTGAGTAGGGGATATAAGGCTTGATGTCGATGATCGGTGTGCCATCTACTAAGTCGACGCTGCCGAGATCCAACCAAGTTTGTCCTTTCTCTTGAGACACACCTTTTAGTTCAACCGCAGACATGCCAATTCCATTCGGTCTGAATGTGGCACGAGACGCGAATACACCAATACGTTCATTCCCGCCAAGGCGAGGTGGCCTCACGGTTGGTTTCCAGCCTGCTTCAAGGTTCTTGTCGAACAGAAATAGTAACCAAACATGGCTAAATTGCTCAATACCACGAACAGACTCAAGGCAGTTTGCTGCATCAACTAACCTGACTCTTGAGGTGGATGTGGGTACCAACCTAGGCTGCCTTGGCACAGCGAACTTCTCTTTATAAGGAGAGTCAATAAAGCCAACAGGTTCAATGGTGTACATAGTTGGGTGTTCTCTGATTACGATTAAGACGGAAAAATATCATAAAATTGCTTGTTTTTCCTTTGATAATAATTATCATTTGAAATGTTATAACATATCAAATTAGTTATTGAGGGAAATACAATGAAACCGAATATCCATCCAGATTACCGTCCCGTGGTCTTTCATGACACCAGTGTCGATGAGTACTTCTTAATCGGCTCAACGCTAAAAACAGACCGTACTATCGAATGGGAAGACGGTAATATTTATCCTTACTTCACGATTGAGGTGTCGTCAAAGTCGCACCCTTTCTATACCGGTAAACAGAGAGTGCTACATAAAGAGGGACGTGTTGCGAACTTCACTCGTCGTTTTGGTCAACTAGGTAAGGGAGCGAAATAAATGAAAGTCGTGAAATCACTGAAAAGTGCAAAGAGCCGTCACCCGGATTGTCAGATAGTAAAACGCAGAGGCCGACACTATGTTATCTGTAAAACTAATCCGAGATTCAAAGCGGTTCAGAAATAAGCCGTCAATTTGATGTGACACGTGTGTAAAAAACGAGGGGAAAGTCAAACTTCATTCATTTGCCTGCTTTTCTTTTCCCTCAAGAGGAACGTGATTAAAGATAGAGTGTTTATTTAGCGTACGATGTGTTTTATTTTTAAGTGAATCAATAGGTTATATCGTTAGGTATATTTGTAGTGAATGCGTAGTTGTGAATTATAAATCTAGATTTTGTATTTAATGTGGATTTATTTGCTAATTAATTGTTCAAATAGAGTTAAATATCGTCGCTTGTTACACATTTTGTAACATTTTGAATTTCTAATTGATAATTTTGTCGCGTACCCTTCGCTGGCAATTTGAACATTTTTGTCACAATTGCATAGGAATCACTACAAGGAGGGAACTGATGAGTTCATCAGCTTCAATAAAAAACAACTCGCCAAAGAAACCTATTTTTACCCGTTTTCTCGATGGTGTTGAATATTTGGGGAACCTATTACCCCACCCAATCACTCTTTTCGCAATCTTCTGCGTCGCTATTCTAGTTACTTCAGGTATCGCTGGATATTTTGAAGTGTCTGTTATGGACCCTCGCCCAGAAGGTGCTCCAGGTCGTGCTGCTGACGGCATGATCTACGTTGTAAGCTTACTTAACGCTGAAGGCTTACAGCTCATTGTTACTAATCTAGTTAAAAACTTTGTTGGCTTTGCGCCATTAGGTACCGTGCTTGTTGCAATGCTAGGTGTAGCGATTGCTGAACACTCAGGTCTATTATCTGCGGCGATGCGTGGCATGGTAATGGGCGCATCTAAGCGTATGGTTACGGTAACCGTAGTTTTTGCCGGTATTATCTCTAACACGGCTTCAGAGCTTGGTTACGTAGTACTTATCCCTCTTGCAGCAATGCTTTTCCACTCTTTGGGTCGCCACCCATTAGCGGGTCTAGCGGCAGCATTTGCTGGTGTATCTGGTGGTTACTCTGCAAACCTTCTAATCGGTACGGTTGATCCACTGCTTTCTGGTATTACAGAAACAGCAGCACAAATGATCGACCCGACTTACAGCGTCGGTCCTGAATCAAACTGGTACTTCATGTTTGTTTCGACTTTCTTCATTGCGATTACAGGTGCATTTGTAACTGAGAAGATTGTTGAGCCAAAACTGGGTAAATACAACGATGAAGAAGCGTCTGAAGACCTATCAAATGATTCGATGGGTAAACTAACAGACGTTGAGAAGAAAGGCCTTAAGCTTGCGGGTATCGCAGTGCTAGCGGTATCTGCACTTCTTGCTTGGACGATTGTTCCAGCTGACGGCGTTCTACGTTCAGCCGCAGGTACGGTTTCAGGTTCTCCATTCCTGAAAAGTATCGTAGCGTTCATCTTCGTATTCTTCGCAGTTCCTGGTTTCGTTTACGGTAAAGTTACCGGCACAATGAAAACCGACCGTGATGTAATCGATGCAATGTCTAAATCTATGTCTTCAATGGGTATGTACATAGTACTTGTGTTCTTTGCTGCTCAGTTTGTTGCTTTCTTCAAGTGGACTAACTTCGGTCAAGTATTCGCAGTTGCAGGTGCTACGTTCCTACAGGATATCGGCCTAACGGGTCCAATGTTGTTTTTCGCATTCATCCTAATGTGTGGCTTCATTAACCTGATGATCGGTTCGGCTTCTGCTCAGTGGGCCGTTACAGCACCTATCTTCGTTCCAATGCTAATGCTAGTAGGCTACGCACCAGAAACGATTCAAGCGGCT
This sequence comes from Vibrio sp. 10N.286.48.B8, assembly GCF_003050085.1. Taxonomy (NCBI): domain Bacteria; kingdom Pseudomonadati; phylum Pseudomonadota; class Gammaproteobacteria; order Vibrionales; family Vibrionaceae; genus Vibrio; species Vibrio sp. 10N.286.48.B8. The sequence goes on from NZ_PIGD01000002.1 coordinate 249,302, forward strand.
TACCGTATCGGTGACTCAACAACGAACATCATTACTCCAATGATGAGCTACTTCGGTCTTATCCTTGCTGTAGCGACGCGTTACATGAAGAACTTAGGTATCGGTACTCTGATTGCAACTATGCTTCCATACTCAATCGTATTCTTGGTTGGTTGGAGCTTAATGTTCTACGTTTGGGTATTCGTATTTGGCCTACCAGTAGGTCCGGGCGCTGCAACTTACTACACGCCTTAGTGGTCGAGTAGGGGAGCCCCCTTTTAATCGACAATAAAAAACCTGCATTGATTGCAGGTTTTTTTGTTCTTGTCATGAAGAGATAGAACTAAGTTAATCTAGAATTAGATTGTTAGCGTTTTGCTAGCAGGCGATCGAGGTGGTTGGCGAACTCACGGCGATCGGTCTGTGATAGGGCACTTGGGCCACCCGTTTGGATGCCACTTGAGCGCATGGTATCCATAAAGTCACGAATGTTCAGACGTGCTTTGATGGTCTCTTTGGTGTAAAGCTCACCACGAGAGCTGAGAGCTTGGCCACCTTTGGTGATCACTTCGTCAGCCAGAGGGATATCGGATGTAATCACAAGATCGCCAGGTTCAGTGCGCTTTACGATTTCATCATCAGCAATATCAAATCCGCTTGGTACTTGAATCGAGTGAATGTTATTGCGTTTAGGAACGGGAACCAGATGGTTTGCCACAAAGGTACATTCAACCCCTGTGCGCTCAGCTGCGCGTACGATTGTTTCTCGGATAACCTTTGGACAAGCGTCCGCATCAACCCATATCTTCATAGTGTTCTATTTCTCTATTCGCTTATTTATCTGTCAACTTATTGCTCGGTTAACTTATTACTCAGTTAATTTGGCTTCAAGCGTGGCAACGCGAGCGGTAAGTTCAAGGATTTGCTTTTCCAGTTGGCCAACACGGTCTAGTGCCGGCTCTTCTTGTGTCGCGACTTCAACTTTAGGAACGCGATTCGCACTTTTCCAGCTCTTGATGGTTGTGATTAAAGCAGGCATTGGAACCGATGTACTCATGCGAGCTTTCACTAACGCAACGGTCGGCTCTTTACCTTGTGCTTGCAGTCCTTCAAGCACTGATTTCAACTCTTCAGAAACATCTTTTGTCAGCATGTTGACCTCCATTTTTAGTCTTCAATCATTTTACTCGCTCCGGTGGATGATAGCGAATCATAAAACATCCAATGGCGTGTGAGAGATCTCTTACAAAGGCTGTGAGATAACACGAATAGTTGTCTAGAGAGATTGATATGCATATGGTTAACTTGTTGAATTTTAATTGTTTTATATAATTAACAACTCGGGTGAATTCAAAGTGTGATGCAAATCTATTGTCCGAAATCCTAAATCGCGTAAATTAAACCTTGTCGGAAGGATTCTGACACGGAACAGGAAAGCACCAAGGATTTGGTTATCTTCAGGATGAAGATTTGGTTACTTAGGATTGAGTGATCAAGCATGGAGCGTAAGGACATTGTAGGGATACAGTCAGTTAACAGGAAGTTAGCTGCAACGGAATGACAATGGACACCTTTAGGATTAAAGGGTTGGATTAGCATCAGGACGATGTAAAGGACACCGCTCACGGAACAAGTGATGTGCGCTAACTAGGATTGTTAGCTTTCAGGATGATTGGACACCGCTAGGACGGCGAAGTAAAGGAAAGAGCTGAAGGATTACAGCCACTATTATGGATGATGCATGGAGCATTAATTAGTAGCCGGACTGCTGCGAGTAAGACCCTAGCCCTGACACTTCGGTGTCGGGGCTTTTCTTTTCCTGAGGCTTTTCTCTATCTAGGAGACTCTTTTAAATCTAGAGCGTCTTTATCTAAGAGCTTCTTCATTTAAGAGCGCAACATCTGCTTTTCTGCTAATGGTCAACACAAGGAGTGTTTTATGACGATAGCAACCTCAAGAACGCTGTTGGTACCTTATACTGAACAGCTAGAACTCGACTTTATCAAGTTAAATTGCTGCCCCATTAATCGTGCCGAAATGAATGGACCTCACTCTGTCGCCTCTGCGAAGCACCTTTTTCAAGAAATACTGCAAGATAACGTCGGCTTCTGCCGCGCGATCATCCACAACCAAACCCGTGAATATCTTGGACATGTCTTTGTTTCATCGGAAAAGGGTAAGCATGAACTTGGCTTTATTTTGGATAAAGAATACTGGAATCAAGGTATTGCTAGTGAGGTACTAAAACCTTTCTTTAGTTTGGTGCGCTTTGAAGAGCGTTTAACGAATGTTGTTGCGACTGTGAATGTCGGACACAACCCATCCATTAAGCTATTAGAAAAATTAGGCTTTGCATTTAAAGAGACCAAACAAGATCAGTTTGGCCCTTATCATGAATATCGTTATACCGAGTATTGCGACGTTACATTCTATGAGGCTGTAGCTCAAACCGCATAGAGCGGAAACCGACCATGGTCAGTTTACCTTGGTATAGGTCATCACCTAACGCTGAAAATTCAAATTGGTACACAGTATGCCAGCGCCAAATCGTGCTTAACTCATGGCGCATCTTAAGCTTATGACCACTAAAAGCGACACTCAACAATTGTAAGTCCAGCTCTTTACACTTTCTCGCAATGGCAGCCTTCGCAAGCTCTGATTGCCTGCGCTGCTGCCAAAATAAAAAGCAAAAGAAGCACAGAAACAAAATAGCCAATAAGTTATCTATCATTTAATCCATACTTCCTTTTTTATCTCTTCATTCCAATTGTGATAGTTGCGCATTTTGATGAACTACAGAGTGAGTCTCTCTGTGAACTTAATTAGCTTTAGCCGCTTGCTGCAGTTCGACCAGTGCGTTTGCAAGTTCTGGTGATGGATTTGAGTTCAGTAGCGGTAAAAATACCATTCTCAGAGTTGGAATCATCACTAAATCTGCAAATAACTGATTGAACAAGTTTTGGTTACCTGTTTGTGCGAGGCGCAGCAAGAATTGCTCAGCAATCGCAGGATCTTGCAGTGCGTGCCAGCTTCGACCAGCCAAACCAATTAACACTTCTTGGTGACTTAAGCGTGGGCTCGCCAGAACTTGGTTAATTACGGCATTCGTTGTGCTTGGTTCTGCACCAGAAAGGGCACGAACCAACGCAGACAGCAAGAACAGATCCGGTTCTTGGCTATTGATCTCATTTTCGGCCATCTCTTGTAAGCGTTGAGCCAGCTTGTCATTGATTTGCGTGTGCTCAAGCGCCCCTAGTGTTGCGTATAGAGGTTCTGATGGTAGTTTGTTCAATGCTTTACGAATCGCGACACCGTTTTGTTGGCTGCCTAGGCGAGCACACATATCGGTGATACCTTGAAGACCAACAGTTTTCCAGTTATCCCAGCCTAGATCACCAGTGAAGTAGTGTTGAGCGTGTTCGTAGTATTGGCTAGTCGCCAGATCTAAACCTGATCTTACTTGGCTATGGAACACGGCCATCTTGTCCTCTGAAGGCTTAAACGTGTATGGGTTGTTAGACAGCTTTTGTTGTTGCTCTTCGCTGATCTCGCCGTTTAGACGTGTGCCCATTGCTTCTATGACAAACTTAAGGAAGTTACCTACATCGCCTTGATGCAACAGGCCCCTTTCGTCCAGCTTGAACTTTAGAAACCAAATCCAAGGCTGCTTGTGTTCGTTCCAGTAACTAATGGCTAAGTGAGCTTGTTTCTGAAGTGGAAATGGGTACGGCTGTTTCCCTTGCTCAACATCAGAGAATAAGGTGTTGTCGATCTTCTGAATGCGACGACCTAGGTCGTAGATATCGTATTGGCAACCGCTATTCTTGAGTAACTGAGTGAGCGTGTGAATCGTTTCCATAGTAATAAAGCTCCTAACTTTCTTTCCTAAATAGATGGTACTCTATGCCCCAATTTCAAGGTCACTAGATAAATAACTTGGTGAAAAATGACAGCTGCCACAAAGTTACCTCCTTTACTTCAACAATTAGAACAACAAATGTGCCAATGTTCGCTGTGGAGTGATGTTCCACCTTCGGACGAAGCTCTGGCCAGTGTTGAACCTTTCGCGATTGATTCGTTACAACCGGAAGAGTGGTTGCAGTGGATCTTTATCGTTAAGATCAACGCAATGATGGATGCGAAAATGCCCCTACCGAAGGGCTTTGCTATCCATCCTTATTTTGGTGAAGTTTGGAAAAATGAGGCAGACAAGGCTGAACTGCTAGTGACGATTCTGAGCATTGATGAGGTATGCGCGTAATGTTAGAGATCATTTATCAAGATGAGTATTTTGTCGCGGTGAATAAGCCCGCTGGCATGCTTGTGCATCGCTCATGGTTGGATAAACACGAAACGCAATTTGTGATGCAAACACTGCGTGATCAAATTGGTCAGCACGTATTTCCTCTGCATCGCTTAGATCGCCCAACGTCTGGCGTTTTGGTGTTTGCGCTATCGAGTGAGGTCGCCTCTGAGGTGATGCCAATGTTCGCTAACCATGAGATGCAAAAGACTTACCATGCAATTGTTCGTGGTTGGATAGAAGAGGGCGATACGCTAGATTACGCACTTAAGGTTGAGCTGGATAAGATCGCAGATAAGTTCGCGAAAGAAGACAAAGAAGCGCAAGAGGCTGTGACGGTTTATGAACCGATAGCAAAAGTCGAAGTACCCTATTCAACGGGACGTTTCCCAACGAGCCGCTACTGCTTGGTTGAGATGATGCCAAAAACAGGGCGTAAACATCAGCTGCGTCGTCATATGGCTCACCTAAGACACCCAATCGTTGGCGATACTTCGCATGGTGACGGTAAACACAATCGACTGTTTCGTGATGATTTAGATTCGCACCGTTTGTTGCTGCATGCCTCTGAATTACGCTTCGTCCACCCTTTCACTAAAAAAGAGTTGGTGATGAAGGCCAACCTAGATGAAACGTGGTTAAGGTTGTTTGAAACCTTTAAGTGGGATACCAACTTAATCGATGCTCAAACGTGCTTGTCTAAGTAAGTCACACGCGTTTTAGTAATTATGAGTCTAAGTGAATAAAGAAAATAGAATAAAAAAACAAAGGGCTGATAGCGATATCAGCCCTTTTTGATGTCTTTGCGTTCTTAACGGCATCACTATTGTTGATTAGTTCGTCGTTAATCGTGGGATCATTTTAGCTTTTCTAGATCGGCTTCGATCTCGGCGATCTTACTTGATACCACTTTCTCTAGATGGCGTAAGTCGGTAAGGATCTTCTGCTTCACATCCACCTCAGCCGTTGGCGTCGGTTTGGTTATCTTGTTGAGTTCATCAATTACAAGAGTGAGGTTTCGGTTAATCTCGGTCACTTCTTTGTATTGATTATTGCCACCGCTAACAAGCACACTTTTCACTTGTCGTGGGTATTTAAACTTAACGCTTTTTGCGAACAGTTCACCTTTCTGCTTACGAAAGTAAATTTTCAGGATATCTTTATGAGCTTCTTGGCGAAGGGAATAACGTTCAATCTGTTTAGGTTCGTGGATACCTAAGCCAGTGAGGTTTGGATACATAAGCGACCTCTAGGTTATGAATGTAATACTTTTATGTAATTGACTTGATCAATGTAGCAGCCTAACGACGAGCTAGATAGTTGATATCTGTGAATTGATTGTAAGTTGTGGGCAAGATCGCTCTCTATCTTTACCCACACTTATTTGGCTATTAAAGCTGCCCTCAGACTTAATTCGACTTCTAAGGAGCGAGTTCCGAAACATGCTCGGTTAGCCTTTCTCTTAGCGCTTGTTCTTGCTCTTCAGAAAGCCTTCCTCCTGCTTCACTGGTCAGAATAAACAAATCCTCAGCTCGCTCACCTATGGTGGTAATTTTTGCACCGTGCAAGTTGATGCTTAGCTCCGCAAAGGTTGCACCTACTTGAGCCAATAGTCCTGGAGTATCAAGAGCTCTTAACTCCATTAAGGTGCGTTTCTTGCTCTTGGTTGGTAGAAACTCAACTAAGGTTTTTACCTTGAAGTGTTGCAAGTTGCGTGGCGTGCGACGAGTCTTAATCTTAGTTGGACGACCATCAGCCAGTACATGAGTCAGATGCTTGGCAACGGCTTTGTGTCTGGCTTCATCGATCGCTTCACCATGTTGGTCTAGTACGATAAAGGTATCTAAAACATGGCCATCTTTGCTGACCATGACCTGCGCGTCATGAACGTTAAAGTTGCGCCTGTCGAGCTCTGCAACCACGGTCGCAAACAGTGCCGCTTGGTCTCTACAGTAAACGAATACTTCTGTACCACCACGTGTCGCTTTTTTGCTGATCAGTACGAGTGGTTGGCTTGGGTCTTCTAGGCGAAGTAGGTGCTCACAGTGCCAAGCGATTTGTTTGTGTGTGTGGCGTAAGAAGTAGTCGGCTTTGAAGCGTTGCCATAACACTTCAATTTCACGAGCGGTGAATCCCTCTTTACGCAGCAAAGCTGACGCCATTTGTTGGTTATGACGAATACGATCTCTGACATCGACAGGGTTTTCTAATCCGCGGCGTAGTGCTCGCTGAGTAGAGTGGAATAGCTCCGCTAACAGCGTTCGCTTCCAGCTGTTCCATAGCTCTGGGTTAGTTGCACAGATATCGGCAACGGTTAAACAAACCAGTAGCTCTAGTGATTCTTCATCACGGACCTTCTTTGCGAATTCAGTGATTACATCTGGGTCGTAGATGTCACGGCGTTGAGCGGTTACAGACATCAACAGGTGATTCTGTACCAACCACGCGACTTGCTTGGCTTCAGGTTTTGATAACCCGTGTTCAATACAGAAAGAGTATGCTTCAACAGCACCAATCTCTGAGTGGTCTCCACCGCGGCCTTTGCCGATGTCGTGGAAGATAGCCGCCAGAATCAGCAGCTCTTTCTTCTGTACGCGTGGGTAAACTTCACAACAGATAGGGTGCTTGTCGTGGTTCTCAATTTGGCCAAAACGGTTAATGTGCTTGAGCAGGCGAATACTGTGCTCATCCACAGTGTATACGTGGAATAGGTCAAACTGCATCTGGCCAACGATCTGGCTCCACTGTGGTAAGTACGCTGAGAGCACGCCTAGCTTATGCATTAAGCTAAAGGCTTTGTGTAGTGCATTTGGGTGGCGAACTAGATCCATGAACTTGTCACGAGCTTCAGGAATAGTATGCAGGAAGCGGTTTAATCGGCGACGTGCCGTTCGCAGTTGTCGCAATGTTGGTGGGCTTACCCCTTCGATAGTCGAGTCATTAGCGATATGGATAAACATATCGAGAATCGTTTCTGGTCTAGCTTGGAATAGAGCTGGCTTGCGCGCTTCGATCAGTGAGCCACGGCGCTGGAAGTCGTTGTCGAGAATCTCAGCGTCTTGAGTCTGGCCACCATTGATGATTGCTTGATCGAACAATTTAAGCAGCATTTTGTTGAGCTCGGCAACGCGACGAAGTGTTCGGTAGAACTCTTTCATCATCATCTCAACGCCACGGTTACCTTCACCAGTATAACCCAAATGTTCAGCGACTTGAGCTTGGTGGGCAAAGGTGAGGCGGTTGTCGTAACGGCGCAGCTCTATGTGCAGTGCAAAACGAACACGCCATAAGAAATCTTGGCACTCAACTAACTCACGATACTCAGCATCGGTTAGAAAACCGTACTTGCTCATCTCTAACAAAGAGGTCGCACCGAAGTGGCGACGCGCTACCCAGCTCAGGGTATGGATGTCTCTGAGTCCACCTGGAGTCGATTTAATGTCCGGCTCTAGATTGTAAGTGGTGTCGTGGTAGCGAGCATGACGTTCTCTTTGTTCTTGAATCTTAGCCTTGTAGAAGGTTTCACTTGGCCAAAATGAATCGGAATGAATTTTCAGCTTTAGTTCTTGAAAAGTGTCTTCACTACCACACAGCAATCGAGACTCTTGCAGGTTGGTTGCAACGGTTAAATCATCAATACCGATATCAAGACATTCGGCAATGGTACGTACCGCGTGACCAACTTCGAGTCTCAAATCCCAGAGTAGGGTGATGAACTGGCTGACTTTTTCGCCAAGTGCTGGTGGCAATGTTTTTTGCGAGACGATAAGGATATCAATGTCGGACAAGGGGTGGAGTTCACCACGGCCATAACCGCCTACAGCGACGAGTGAAATATGAGGCAGTTTATTGAATCCGAAATGCTCCCATAAACGATTGAGAAGTAAATCCATGTATTCGGAGCGTAGCAACACTAAGTCGGTAACTGGATGATGATTCAGGAATTCATTTTTTTGATACTGCGTGAAGATCTCGAGCTGATTTTTTAATTCGCAGATTTCAATTTGTTCGTCATTGAACGTAAGAGGGCATTGATAAGGCATATGGTCTGCTATCCGTGCAAGCAAATGAGAATAGTAAACAATTTAACAGAAGCTGGTGGAAAGTCGAAATTGAGTGGATAAAAAAATATCCTCGACAAGGCGAGGATATTTTTAAAAGGCTGATGTGTTCAGTTTGATGAACTAAGCGTTTTTCATGATACGTGGAATCGTATCGTCGCTGCGTAGTGTTAGTACTTCACAACCTGTATCTGTCACTACCAGTGTGTGTTCCCACTGCGCCGAGTTTTTGCTGTCTGCTGTGTACACTGTCCAGCTATCTTGGTCATCAAGACGGCAGCCAAACTTACCCGCGTTGATCATTGGCTCGATAGTGAAACACATGCCTGCTTTCAGCACTGTACGGTCGCTGTTCTTGTAGTGAACCACTTGTGGATCTTCGTGGAACTCAGAACCAATACCGTGACCACAGTAATCTTTGACAATAGAGAACTTAGCGCGTGGGTTATTCTTGTTGTTTGTTTTGATGTACTTCTCGATAGCAGTGCCGATTTGGCCAAGTTGAACACCAGGTTTCACTTGGCGCATGCCTTCGTAAAGTGCTTCTTGAGCAACCATGCATAGACGCTTGTTTGCTGGTGAAACTTCACCCACAAGAAACATCTTAGATGTGTCACCGTGGTAGCCTTGTGGACGAACGCTTAAGTCTGCGTTTTCGTCATCAGGGATGATTACTGTGATATCAACGTTAAGAATGTCACCATCTTTTAGTACCGCAGGTTTGAATTGACCTGTGCTGCCAGTCTCATCTTGTGATGCTGGAATACCGTGGCACACAATGTGGTTGATAGAGGTACAGATTGACTTAGGGAAACCGTGATAATCAAGTGGTGCTGAGTATGCGCCTCTTTCCGTAGCGTACTCATGACAGATTTGGTTTAGCTCTTCTGTCGTTGTACCTACTTGGATGTGAGGTTCAATCATCTCTAGAATCTCCGACGCCAGCTTGCCGGCGACGCGCATTTTTTCAATTTCTTCAGCAGTTTTAATTTTTACAGCCATTGCATATCTCTTAATTTGGTAGCACCTAAGTGTGCATATTGGGGCTATTCTATCAGTGCAGCATTTTAGCGCAACATTCCCATATCCATACAATGCTGGTGGATACTACTCAACCTGAGTGGTTTACGTCCGGTCTATTGAGATAGAAGTGAATGAATAGCGACACTATTTATAGGTAAATTTCGCCGATAGGGATCAGTATAGCAGTCGCCATTTTTAGATTTTTTTCTAGCCATAGATAGACAAAATATGGTATAAAGCGCGCCGGACATCAGGAGTGTTTTCTCCAATAGGCGAAACAAGCTTTGTGTCCACTAACTTATTTCTTTAAATCACACACATTCCGACACATGTTCCGGGGTGCCTCAACAACACAGATAACGGCTGAAAAGTGGTTAGTTGTTAGGGGTCGGATTCATGGGGGATGTGGAGGCCTAACCCCATAGAGGATTTTAAAATGGCAACTGTATCAATGCGCGATATGCTTAAAGCTGGTGTTCACTTCGGTCACCAAACTCGTTACTGGAACCCAAAAATGAAGCCATTCATCTTTGGTGCTCGTAACAAAGTACATATCATCAACCTAGAAAAAACTGTACCAATGTTCAACGACGCTCTAGCTGAAATCGCTAAAGTTGGCGAGAAGAAAGGTAAAGTTCTTTTTGTTGGTACTAAGCGCGCTGCATCTGAAGCTGTTAAAGAAGCTGCTATCAACAGCAACCAGTTCTACGTTAACAACCGCTGGTTAGGCGGTATGCTAACGAACTACAAAACTGTTCGTCAGTCTATCAAGCGTCTGAAAGAACTTGAAGCGCAAGCTCAAGACGGTACTTTCGACAAGCTTACTAAGAAAGAAGCTCTAATGCGTACTCGCGAAATGGAGAAGCTAGAGAAATCTCTTGGTGGTATCAAGAACATGGGCGGCCTTCCAGACGCTCTATTCGTAATCGATGCTGATCACGAACACATCGCAGTTAAAGAAGCAAACAACCTAGGTATCCCAGTTTACGCTGTAGTTGATACTAACTCTAACCCAGACGGCGTTGACTTCGTTATCCCAGGTAACGATGATGCAATCCGTGCAGTACAGCTTTACCTAAACGCTGCTGCAGACGCGGTTAAAGAAGGTCGCAACAAAGATGTTGCTGCTGTAGCTGCTGAAAAAGACGGTTTTGTAGAAGCTGAATAATAGCGGCTCTGAGCCATGTTTAGTTCATATTAAGCGGTCATAATCGGTGGCTTAACGGACTGAATACAGTCAATATCAGGGGCCAATTAATTAGGCCCCTGTTTTTTATCTTTTTTAGAATTTACTGAGGAATAGAGAATGGCAACTGTAACTGCAGCTCTAGTTAAAGAACTTCGCGAGCGCACTGGCGCTGGCATGATGGAATGTAAGAAAGCGCTTGTAGAAGCAAACGCTGACATCGAACTAGCAATTGAAAACATGCGTAAGTCTGGCGCAGCGAAAGCAGCTAAGAAAGCTGGTAACGTTGCTGCTGAAGGCGCAATCATCATCAAAGAAGAGAACGGCGTAGCTGCTCTTCTTGAAGTTAACTGCCAAACTGACTTCGTAGCAAAAGATGCTAACTTCACAGCATTCGCAGAAGAAGTTGCAGCTGCTGCAGTAGCTTCTCAAGCAACTGTTGAAGAGCTACAAGCACAGTTCGAAGAGACTCGTGTTGCTCTAGTTGCAAAAATCGGCGAAAACATCAACATCCGTCGCGTACAGTACGTTTCAGGTGTTGCACTAGCTTCTTACCGTCACGGTGAGAAAATCGGTGTTGTTGTTGCTGGTGAAGGCGAAGCTGAAACTCTTAAGCACGTTGCAATGCACGTTGCTGCATCACGTCCTGAGTTCCTAAACCCAGAAGACGTACCTGCAGACGTAGTTGCTAAAGAAAAAGCAGTTCAAGTTGAAATCGCTATGAACGAAGGCAAACCAGCTGAAATCGCAGAGAAAATGGTTGTTGGCCGTATGAAGAAATTCACGGGCGAAATCTCTCTAACTGGTCAAGCTTTCATCATGGAGCCTAAGCAAACTGTTGGCGCTATCCTTAAAGAGAAAGGCGCTTCAGTATCTAACTTCGTACGTCTAGAAGTTGGTGAAGGCATCGAGAAAGCAGCTGAAATGAGCTTTGCTGACGAAGTTGCAGCGGTACAAAAAGGTTAATCCTTAGCGTATTGTTTGAAAAGAGACCGTGGCAAATGCTGCGGTCTTTTTATGAATAGTGAATTATTTTTTAGCTGTTATGAATGCAAACTGAGCTATTCAGTTTTTATCCATGACTGTTAATCATCAACTCTTTGGAAGGTAAACTCCATGACTACGAACCCTAAACCGGCGTATCAACGTATTCTGTTAAAACTTAGCGGTGAAGCACTACAAGGCGAAGAAGGTTTTGGTATTGACCCGACGATCCTTGATCGTATGGCTCAAGAAGTGAAAGAATTGGTTGAACTAGGTGTTCAAGTAGGCGTTGTTATCGGTGGTGGTAACCTTTTCCGTGGTGCAGGCCTTGCTGAAGCAGGTATGAACCGCGTTGTTGGTGACCACATGGGTATGCTTGCAACGGTAATGAACGGCCTTGCAATGCGTGACGCTCTTCACCGTGCTTACGTAAACGCACGTGTAATGTCTGCAATCCCTCTTAAAGGTGTGTGTGACGACTACAACTGGGCAGACGCAATCAGCCAACTACGTCAAGGTCGCGTTGTGATCTTCTCTGCTGGTACTGGTAACCCATTCTTCACTACGGATTCTGCTGCATGTCTACGTGGTATCGAAATCGAAGCTGACGTAGTTCTAAAAGCGACAAAAGTAGATGGTGTATTTACTTCTGACCCTGTAGCAAACCCAGACGCAGAGCTGTATGATACGTTGTCTTACAACACAGTTCTTGATAAAGAACTTAAAGTAATGGACTTGGCTGCATTTACGCTAGCTCGTGATCACAAAATGCCAATCCGCGTATTTAACATGAATAAACCAGGCGCACTACGTCGCGTGGTTATGGGTGAAACTGAAGGTACATTAATCAGCGACGCTGACTAATTTTTCGGGCTTACTGAGGTGTTAGACTTTGGTAAGCTTATCCTTATCACTCAAATAAAAAGCTTTCTTGAAGAAAGAACATAATCAAGGTGAAATTGTGATTAACGAAATCAAAAAAGACGCTCAAGAGCGCATGGTAAAAAGTGTTGATGCACTAAAAAACAGCCTGCAAAAGATTCGTACAGGTCGTGCGCACCCAAGCCTACTTTCTGGTCTTACTGTTGAGTACTACGGTGCTCCAACGCCTTTGACTCAAGTAGCTAACGTTATCGCTGAAGATGCACGTACACTAGCTATTACAGTGTTTGATAAAACACTGACTCCTCTAGTTGAAAAAGCAATTCTGACATCTGACCTAGGCCTAAACCCTATGTCTGCTGGCACAGTTATCCGTGTTCCACTTCCTCCGCTAACGGAAGAGCGTCGTAAAGACCTAGTTAAAATCGTTCGTGGCGAAGCTGAAGGTGGCCGTGTTGCTATCCGTAACATCCGTCGTGACGCGAATGGCGATCTAAAAGCACTTCTTAAAGATAAAGAAATCTCTGAAGATGAAGATCGTAAAGCACAAGACGAAATTCAAAAGCTAACTGACGCTGCGGTTAAGAACGTAGATGAAGTTCTAGCTGTTAAAGAAAAAGAGTTGATGGAAGTTTAATTTTCCATATTCTTTTCTTTCCGGAAAAACGCTGTACTCACGGTGCAGCGTTTTTTTATGCTACTCTGTTCGACTATTAGAATTTGATTCACTCTTTTATGCATAATTCTCAAGCGTTCACAGACTCTCTTCCTAAACACATTGCTATCATTATGGATGGTAATGGTCGCTGGGCAAAAGCTCAGGGCAAGCCTCGCGTCTTTGGCCATAAAAACGGTGTTCAAGCCGTTCGTAAAACTATCTCTTCTGCAGCCAGACTTGGCATTAAAGCCGTTACTCTTTTTGCGTTTAGTAGCGAGAACTGGCGTCGTCCTGAAGAAGAAGTCGGTATTTTGATGGAACTGTTTATTTCAGTGCTGTCGAGTGAAGTAAAAAAGCTTCATAAAAATAATCTACAACTTCGTGTTATTGGTGATAAAAGTCGTTTCAATGATCGACTACAAAAGAAGATAGAAGAAGCGGAAGCTTTGACTAGCACCAATACCGGTATGGTTATTAATATTGCGGCTAACTACGGCGGTAAGTGGGATATTCAGCAAGCAATGACCTCTATTGCTCAACAGGTAAAGTCTGGTGATATTAATGTAGATGACATTGATGAAGCTATGATTACACAGCACCTGACGATGGCAGATATTCCTGAAGTCGATCTACTTATCCGTACCAGTGGTGAATGCCGCATTAGTAATTTTATGCTTTGGCAGTTGGCTTACGCCGAAATGTATTTCACTGAACAATTCTGGCCAGACTTTAATGAAGACAGCTTAGTAGAAGCTGTGACTTGGTTTGTAAACCGTGAGCGTCGTTTTGGATGCACTGGTGAGCAAATTAAAGCTCTGATGGACAGTTAATAAGGATTTTTTGGTTTGAAACAACGAATTATTACGGCGTTGATTTTAGCTCCCCTAGTTATTCTAGGCATTTTCGAGTTATCACTTCCTACATTTATTCTTTCATTAGCGGTAATCTCGCTATTAGGTTTTTGGGAGTGGACTCAGTTTGTTGAAAGCAAATCGCGTTATTTAGCGTTGATTCCAACGGTTGTGGTCAGTGCCGCAAGTTTTGCTTTTATCCCTTTTGATGCATTTAGCCTTAATAACTTGTCTACTGCTCACTACGCCATTCTAACGATTGGCTCAATTTGGTGGGTAATAGCGAGTGGTATGGCGGTGACTTATCCTAAGTCTATGCCTGCATGGAAAGATTCTTCTCTTCTTCGTCACGCCTTTGGTGTGCTGACTCTGCTGCCATTCTTCTGGAGTGTGGTTATCCTGCGTGCTAACGGTATCGATGTTGATCCTTACCACGGTGCAAAATTGGTGATGTTTGTTTGCTTGCTCGTTTGGGCTGCAGACAGCGGTGCTTACTTTTCAGGAAAGAGCTTTGGTAAGCGTAAAATGGCCCCAGCGGTAAGCCCGAATAAAACGATTGAAGGTCTTATTGGTGGCATCATTACTGCAGTGATCGTGGCTTGGATCTTTGCTGACTTGTTTGATATTCAATTCACAAGTCCTCTTCACATGATTGTTATTACTCTTGTGACCGTCGTTATTTCTGTTCTTGGTGACCTTGTTGAAAGCATGTTTAAACGTGTGTCTGGGGTGAAAGACAGCAGTAATCTGATTCCTGGTCATGGTGGTATACTAGATAGAATAGATAGCTTAACGGCTGCATTCCCTGTCTTTGCTCTGCTTTATTTAGCATTCTAATAAAAAAGGGCAGTGATTCTGCCCTTTATTACATTTCTACGGTCATATGTGATGCGAAATCTAACTATCCTTGGCGCTACCGGCTCTATTGGTGCAAGTACACTAAAAGTCGTTGAGCAAAACCCAGATCTTTATACGGTCGTGGCACTAGCCGCCGGTTCGAATGTTGAAAAGATGCTGGCGCTAGTTGAAAAGTGGCAACCAAGCTATGTTGCTATGGCTTGCCCCGATGCAGCGTCTCAACTGAGTGATGTGTTGTCTTCGGATTACCCAAACATCAAAGTACTTTCAGGCTCAGAAGGCATGTGTCAGGTCGCTTCCCTAGATGAAGTAGACACTGTTATGGCTGCGATTGTTGGCGCAGCAGGCTTGCTTCCTACTATGGCTGCGGTTAAGGCAAGTAAGCGTATCTTACTTGCTAATAAAGAAGCCTTGGTGATGTCTGGACAGTTGTTTATAGACGCCGTGGAAAAGTACGGTGCTGAGCTACTTCCTGTCGACAGTGAACATAATGCTATCTTTCAGTGTTTGCCGCAAAACGTCCAAACCAATCTAGGTCGCTGTGATTTAGAAGCTAATGGTATTAACCATATTCTACTAACTGGTTCTGGTGGTCCTTTCCGTTATACCGACGTGGCTGAGTTGGAATCAGTGACTCCTGAACGCGCTATTGCACACCCTAACTGGTCTATGGGCCCTAAGATCTCCGTCGATTCAGCGACCATGATGAATAAAGGCTTAGAGTACATTGAAGCGAAATGGTTATTTAATGCCTCTCAAGAGCAGTTGAAAGTGATTATTCATCCTCAATCTGTGATTCATTCGATGGTTCAGTACAAGGACGGCTCTGTGCTTGCTCAAATGGGCGAACCGGATATGGCGACGCCAATCGCTTTAACGATGTCTTACCCTGAGCGCACAGAAGCAGGCGTTAAGTCTCTGGATTTCACTAAAGTGGGCGAGCTTACTTTTCTAGAACCAGACTTTAGTCGTTACCCATGTTTAAGGTTAGCGATTGAAGCTTGCTACTTGGGTCAGCATGCTACAACCGCAATTAACGCGGCAAACGAAATTGCCGTCGATGCTTTCTTGAACAATCGAGTGAGGTTTACCGATATTGCTGTCATTAACGAACATGTTATGAGCAAAGTATGTGAACAACATAACTCTGAGGGCTTAGATAGCTTGGAAAGCCTTCTCGAGCTAGATAATATGTCTCGTCAATTAGCCAATCAATTTATTAAAGAGCAGCTAGCATGAGTGGAATTCTGTGGAACTTCGCATCCTTTATTGTAGCGCTTGGCATTCTGGTCGCTGTTCATGAGTTTGGACACTTCTGGGTTGCTCGTCGCTGTGGTGTGAAAGTTGAGAAATTCTCGATTGGTTTTGGTAAATCAATCTGGAGCAAAGTTGGCCGTGATGGTACGGAATACAGCTTGTCAGTCATTCCATTGGGCGGCTACGTTAAGATGCTTGATGGTCGTGTTGACGACCTTTCTGAAGACGAACAACAATACGCTTTTGATAAGAAGCCATTGTGGAAAAGAACGGCGATAGTTGGTGCAGGTCCTGCATTTAACTTTATCTTTGCCGTCTTTGCATATTGGCTAGTATTTTTGATTGGCGTGCCGGCGGTTAAACCTGTAATCGGTGAAGTCACTCCGCAATCTATTGCTGCACAAGCCGGAATTGAAACTGGGATGGAACTTAAATCTATTTCAGGAATCAAAACCGCAGATTGGGAATCAGTCAATATGGGTTTGATATCACACATTGGTGATCAATCCATGACAGTGACGGTTGCTTCTCAAGACGACATCGGCTTTGAGCAACAAATGACATTGGATATTTCAGACTGGTCGTTCAACCCAGAAACTGAATCTGCAATGACAACGCTGGGTTTTAGACCGTACTCTCCAGAGGTATCGACTGTACTGGCTCAAATCATTGATGATGGCGCTGCATACGATGCAGGTCTTGAAGCCGGTGATAAAATTGTTGAGATTAACGGGCAACCTATTGAACAGTGGCAGTCGGTTGTTGAGTTAATTCGTGCAAATCCAATGACACCCTTGGACTTGGTCGTATTGCGAAATGGTGCTGAGCAATCATTGGTTATGACACCAAAAAGTCGAGAGCTTTCTGATGGTTCGACAATCGGCTATGCAGGTATTGCTCCGGAAGTCGCAGAATGGCCAGAAGATTATCGCTTTGAGTTACAATTTGGTGTAATTGAGTCTGTAGGAAAAGCATTTGATAAAACAGGTCAAATCATTGGTTTGACACTGACAATGCTTAAGAAGCTTATCGTTGGTGATGTTGGCTTAAACAACTTGAGTGGCCCTATTTCAATCGCGAAAGGTGCAGGTACAACCGCCGATTATGGTTTGGTTTACTTCTTAGGCTTTTTGGCTCTGATTAGTGTTAACTTAGGGATTATTAATTTGGTTCCGCTGCCTATGCTTGATGGCGGACATTTGCTGTTTTTCGCTATTGAGGCCGTTACTCGTAAACCGGTACCTGAGAAAGTTCAGGAAATGGGATACAGATTGGGAGGGGCAATCCTCTTCTCATTGATGGCTCTGGCAATATTTAACGATTTTACTCGTCTGTGAATGGTTTCTCACAGGCATTGGTAGTAGCAAGGAATAATTAGAATAAGTATGGCGATTAAGCAAATTCTGTTCGCAAGTCTATTGGCCACTAGTGTGGCTGCGAACGGAGCACAAAACTTTGTAGTTCAAGATATCAAGATCGAAGGTTTACAGCGTGTTGCACTTGGTGCGGCTCTACTGAAAATGCCAGTACGTATTGGCGATGAAGTGGATGAAAGCGATGTATCTGAGATCATTCGTGCATTGTATGCTTCGGGTAACTTTGAGGATGTTAAAGTCCTTCGCGATGAAGGTGTTTTAGTTGTTCAAGTCAAAGAACGACCGACCATCGCGAGCATTTCATTCTCGGGTAACAAAGCGATCAAAGAAGAGCAACTTCAGCAGAACCTAGATGCGTCTGGTGTTCGTGAAGGAGAGGCTCTTGACCGTACGACGCTGAGTAACATTGAGAAAGGCCTTGAAGATTTTTACTACAGTGTTGGTAAGTACAACGCGACAGTAAAAGCGGTTGTGACGCCTTTGCCACGTAACCGTTCTGACCTTAAGTTTGTGTTTACTGAAGGCGTATCCGCTAAGATTCAGCAAATCAACTTTATCGGTAACGAAGTTTTCTCTGACGCTGAACTCCTCAGTCGTTTCAACTTGAACGTTGATGTTGCATGGTGGAATTTCCTTGCGGATGAAAAATACCAGAAGCAAGTATTAGCTGGTGATATCGAAGCGCTGAAATCTTACTACCTTGACCGTGGTTACCTTAAGTTTAAGGTAGATTCTACTCAAGTTGCGATCTCTCCAGATAAGAAAGGCGTGTATATCACGCTTGGTATTGATGAAGGCGAAGCTTATACCGTTAAAGATGTCGCATTTCGTGGTGAGCTCATCGGCCGTGAGGCTGACTTTGAGGCGTTAGTGCCATTTGAAGACGGTGATACTTATAACGGTTCATCGGTAACGTCTTTAGAAGAGAACGTAAAACGAATTCTTGGCGAATCTGGCTATGCGTACCCACAAGTTCGTACTATTCCAGAGTTCAATGATGAGACCAAAGAAGTGTCGTTGGTTATCAATGTAGAAGCGGGCAGCCGTATCTATGTTCGTGACATTCGATTTACGGGTAACAATTCAACGAAAGATGAAGTTCTTCGTCGTGAAATGCGTCAAATGGAAGGCAGCTGGCTTAACTCTAAGTCAATTGATACTGGTAAGAGCCGTCTTAACCGTTTAGGTTTCTTTGAAACGGTTGATGTACAAACAGTTCGTGTTCCTGGCAGTGAAGACCAAGTTGATTTGGTTTACAACGTTAAGGAAGCGAACTCCGGCAGCATCAACTTTGGTGTCGGCTACGGTACGGAATCAGGTGTTAGTTTCCAAGTTGGCCTACAACAAGACAACTTTGCGGGTTCTGGTAACCGTGTTGGCGTAAGTGCCATGATGAACGATTACCAAAAGAACGTGAGCTTAGACTACCGTGACCCATACTGGAACCTTGATGGTGTGAGTCTAGGCGGTAAGATCTTCTACAACGAATTCGAAGCCTCTGAAGCGGGTATTGTCGACTATACCAACCAAAGTTACGGTACGAGCCTTACATGGGGTTTCCCTATGGATGAGCTGAACCGTATCGAGTTTGGTGTTGGCTATACACACAACAAAATCGGTAACGTTCCGACTTATATCCAAGTTGAACAGTTTGCGAGAAGTATTGACCAATATGGTGACGAGCACATCTTAACCGATGATTTCGATATCAATATCTCTTGGACGCGTAATAACTTGAACCGTGGTTTCTTCCCAACAGAAGGTAACCACCAGCGTGCTTTCGCTAAAATGACGGTGCCAGGCTCTGATGCTCAGTACTTCAAAATGCAGTACGATGTAAAACATTACATCCCGCTGACCAAAAAGCATGAGTTCACACTATTGATGCGTGGCCGATTAGGCTATGGTAATGGTTATGGTCAAACGGATGGTAACGATAACTTGTTCCCATTCTACGAGAACTACTACGCAGGTGGTTTTACAACCCTACGTGGTTTTGGTTCTAACTCGGCTGGCCCGAAAGCCGTTTACGGAAGCAGCACAGGTAACAACCCAACCTACGATACTGCTACTGATGATTCAGTGGGTGGTAACGCGGTTGCTTTGGCAAGTCTAGAGTTAATTGTACCTACGCCGTTTGCTTCTGATGAAGCACGCAGCCAGATTCGTACCAGTGTCTTCTTCGATATGGCTAGTGTATGGGATACCGAATTTGTAGACCGTGGCGCGCCTAATAGTGGCGGCCAGTACTACTACGATTACTCTGATCCAACGAATTACCGTTCATCTTATGGTGCAGCCCTTCAATGGATGTCACCGATGGGCCCACTGGTTTTCTCTCTAGCGAAACCAGTTAAAATTTACGAAGGTGATGATGAGGAATTCTTCACATTTACCATTGGTAGAACTTTCTAATATTTAAAGGACAATATTTTGAAAAATATGATTAAAGCAGCAGGTTTAGGCCTTGTAGTTCTTAGCTCTTCTTTCTTTGCAACAGCTGCTGAAGCTGCGCAAAAAGTGGGTTATGTAAACACTGCACAAGTATTCCAGGCTCTACCTCAGCGTGAAGTTGTTCTTCAAAAAATGCAGGAAGAGTTCAAAGACAAAGCAGCTGAGCTGCAGAGCATTCAAGCTGAAGCAAAAACGAAGATTGAAAAGCTTAAGCGTGATGGCGAGCTACTAGGTCCTGACGAAGTTGAAAAGCTACGTATCGAAGTAGGTCAACTAGACAGCAAGTACAAAATCAAAGCTCAAGCACTAGAAAAAGCAAGCCAACGTCGTGAAGCACAAGAGAAGCAGAAGCTATTCAAAGTGATTCAAGATGCTGTA
Organism: Vibrio sp. 10N.286.48.B8; assembly: GCF_003050085.1. Classification (NCBI taxonomy): domain Bacteria; kingdom Pseudomonadati; phylum Pseudomonadota; class Gammaproteobacteria; order Vibrionales; family Vibrionaceae; genus Vibrio; species Vibrio sp. 10N.286.48.B8. Next base: position 269,552 of record NZ_PIGD01000002.1, read on the forward strand.
ACGAAAGTTGCAGAGAAAGAAGGCTACGATATGATCGTTGATATTCAAGCTCTGCAATACGGCAAGCCAGAATACAACATCTCTGAGAAAGTAATTAAAGCACTGAAATAAGTTTTATGAAGAATCTAACTTTAGCCGAATTGGCAACGATTACCGGGGGAGAGCTACACGGAGATGGTACTATTACCGTTTCAGCAGTCGCTCCTATGGATAAAGCGCAAGAAGGTAACATTACGTTCCTTTCTAACGTAAAGTACAGCAAGCACCTAGGTGACTGTAAAGCATCCGCTATTATGGTTAAAGAGAATGAGCGTGAACTTTGTAAGACGAACGTGATTGTGGTTAATGACCCTTACGTTGCTTTTGCTAAAGTTGCTCAAGCGCTTGATACTACTCCAGCACCCGCTGCGGCTATTGCTGATTCAGCTTCGATTGCAAGTGATGCGACCATTGGACAAAATGTGTCTATTGGTGCAAATGCTGTGATTGAGTCTGGTGTGGTACTTGGTGATGATGTGATCATCGGTGCTGGTTGCTTTATTGGTAAAAACGCGAAAGTTGGCTCTGGCACTAAGCTATGGGCTAACGTAAGTGTTTACCATGAAGTTGTGATTGGCGAAGCATGTTTGATTCAATCAAGCACGGTTATCGGCTCTGATGGCTTTGGTTATGCGAACGAGAAAGGCGAGTGGATTAAAATCCCACAAGTCGGTTCAGTTCGTATCGGTAACCGCGTAGAAATCGGCGCGTGTACTACCATCGACCGTGGTGCATTAGACGACACAATTATTGAAGATAACGTTATCTTAGATAACCAACTTCAAATTGCTCACAATGTTCACATCGGATATGGTTCAGCCCTTGCGGGTGGTACTATTGTAGCTGGCAGCACGACGATAGGTAAGTACTGTATTATTGGTGGTGGCTGTGTGATTAATGGTCACATTGAAATCATTGACGGCGTTACAATCACCGGTATGGGGATGGTAATGCGCAGCATCACTGAGAAAGGCATGTACTCTTCGGGTATTCCTTTACAGCCAAACAAAGATTGGCGTAAAACAGCAACGCGTGTTCATCGTATTGATGAAATGAACAAGCGTTTGAAAACCGTTGAAAAACTTATCGAGAAGAGCGCGGAATCATAATTCCAGCATTTCTAATAAAAGGCTCGCGTATAGCGAGTCTTTTTCGTTTATAATCCTTCTAATTAAATAAAGAATATACATAGGAATACGACTTTGACTACTGAACAGACAACGATGAACATTACTGAAATTCAGGAACTATTACCTCATCGCTACCCATTCTTAATGGTTGATCGTGTGACTAGCTTTGAAAAAGAAAAAACACTGACCGCAATTAAGAATGTCTCTGTTAACGAACCTCAGTTCACAGGCCACTTCCCTCAGCTTCCTGTATTCCCAGGCGTGTTGATCTTAGAAGCAATGGCACAAGCAACAGGCCTTCTAGCATTTAAATCTTTTGGTGCGCCTTCTGGCAACGAACTTTACTACTTTGCAAGTGTTGATAAAGCAAAATTCCGTAAGCCAGTCGTACCTGGTGACCAACTGGTTATCGAAGTTGAATTCTTAAAAGAGCGTCGTGGCATTGCATCGTTTAACGGTGTAGCGAAAGTTGACGGCGACGTTGTATGTTCAGCTGAACTTAAATGTGCTCGTAGAGAGTTTTAATATGATTCATGAAACAGCGAAAATTCACCCGGCAGCAGTAATCGAAGGTGATGTAACTATCGGTGCTAACGTGACAGTTGGGCCTTTCACTTACATTGCTGGTAACGTGACAATTGGTGACGACACTGAAGTGATGTCGCATGTTGTGATCAAAGGTCATACAACCATTGGTAAAGAAAACCGTATCTTCCCTCATGCTGTTATTGGTGAAGAAAACCAAGACAAGAAATACGGTGGTGAAGAGACAACAGTTGTGATCGGTGATCGCAACGTGATCCGTGAAGCGGTTCAAATCCACCGTGGTACGGTTCAAGACAAAGCAACCACTGTAATTGGTGATGACAACCTACTTTGTGTTAATGCTCACGTAGCGCACGATGTTATTGTTGGTAACCATACTCACATTGGTAACAACGCTATTCTTGGTGGACACGTGACGGTTGGCGACTACGCTGGTGTTATGGCACTGTCTGCGATTCACCCATTCTGCTCAATTGGTGCTTACGCATACATTGGCGGCTGTTCTGCTGTTGTTCAAGATGTACTTCCGTACGTACTTGCACAGGGTAACCATGCTGCTCCATTCGGTCTGAACCTAGTGGGCTTGAAGCGTAACGGTTTTGAAAAAACAGAAATTCGTGCACTACAGAAAGCGTACAAAGAGTTATACCGTTCAGGTAAAACACTTGAAGAAGCGAAAGCGGCTTTAGTTGAAATGGCGAAAGAGTTTACTTCGGTGGCTCCTATGCTAGAAATGCTAGAGAATTCTGAGCGCGGTATTATTCGTTAATACTGGATGTGGTTGTGTACCAATCCGCGCAAGTATGACAATAATTACTTAATCAGATTGGTATAACAAAAAGATCGCTAATCATTAGGCGATCTTTTTTGTTTTAGGCAAGAAGGGAATTGGAAAACTATGGCACAGCAAGAAGCAGCAACCAACAGCAAGGACTTTGTTTCGAATGAACCTCTGCGGGTAGGTATCGTTGTCGGAGAACTCTCTGGTGATACGCTTGGTGAAGGTTTTATCAAAGCAATCAAATCACAGTACCCGAATGCTGAATTCGTCGGTATTGGCGGACCCAAAATGAAGGCGCTTGGTTGTGAGTCTCTTTTCGAGATGGAAGAGCTAGCTGTCATGGGCTTAGTTGAAGTACTTGGCCGTTTACCTCGTCTGCTAAAAGTAAAAGCAGAGTTGGTTAAGTATTTCACTCAAAACCCACCAGATGTGTTTGTTGGTATCGATGCACCTGATTTCAACCTAAGACTTGAACTTGATCTTAAGAACGCAGGCATTAAAACGGTCCATTACGTGAGCCCTTCAGTGTGGGCTTGGCGTCCCAAGCGTATCTTTAAAATCGACAAAGCAACCGACTTGGTTTTGGCCTTCCTGCCATTCGAGAAAGCGTTTTACGATAAATACAACGTTGCCTGTGAATTTGTTGGCCACACGCTGGCAGACGCAATTCCTTTAGAACCAAGTAAACAAGATGCACGTGAGCTGTTAGGCTTAGACCAAGACAAACAGTGGTTAGCCGTATTGCCGGGCAGTCGAGGTGGTGAGATGGGGTTGATCGCTCAACCATTTATCGAAACGTGCCAGCGCATTAAGCAAAAATACCCTGACATCAATTTTGTTGTTGCGCTCGTGAATGAACAGCGTAAAAAACAGTTTACCGAAATCTGGCAAACAACAGCGCCTGAGCTTGAATTCACGTTAGTCGAAGATACGGCAACCAACGTGATTACCGCTGCTGACTCTGTGCTTCTGGCTTCCGGCACAGTGGCTCTTGAGTGTATGTTACTGAAGCGTCCAATGGTCGTTGGCTACAAAGTAAATAAGCTGACAGGCTACATTGTGAAGAAGCTAGCAATCACTGATTTCGTATCACTGCCGAATATTTTGGCTGGTGAAGAGATCGTGAAAGAGCATATTCTTGAGGAATGCCACCCAGACTTCTTGTTCCCATCTGTCGACAAAATGCTATCAGCCGACAACAGTGCATTGATCGAACGTTTTACCGAGATGCATCACTGGATTCGTAAAGATGCTGATAAGCAAGCCGCCAACGCAGTACTGAAATTGATTGGTCGAGAGTTTGTTGAATCATAAAGTGCAGCCTCAGAAAGCACTGACTTATAAGTTACAAAGAGAATTGTCATGGCAGTAAAAGAGAAAAAAGAGCTTCCTCCATTTGAATATCCGCAAGGCTACCAGTTGTTTGCTGGTGTGGATGAAGTAGGTCGTGGGCCATTGGTAGGCGATGTGGTGACTGCTGCGGTTATCCTAGATCCAAATAATCCAATCGAAGGCTTAAACGATTCAAAAAAACTGTCTGAGAAAAAGCGTCTTGCTCTGCTTCCTGAAATCAAGGAGAAAGCCTTGGCGTGGTCTGTTGGTCGCTGTTCGCCACAAGAAATTGATGAGCTGAATATTCTACAGGCAACTATGGTCGCTATGCAGCGCGCTATCGCTGGGTTGAGCGTTCAGCCTGACATGGCACTGATCGATGGTAACCGTGTTCCTGAACTGCCAATGGACGGTCTGGCTATTGTAAAGGGCGATTTACGAGTAGCAGAGATAAGTGCAGCGTCTATTATCGCTAAAGTGGTTCGTGACCAAGAGATGGAAGAACTCGACAAGTTGCATCCAGAGTTTGGTTTCGCGAAACACAAAGGTTACCCAACCAAAGCGCATTTCGAAGCGATTGAAAAACATGGTGTTACCGAACATTACCGTAAGAGCTTTAAGCCAGTAAAACGTATCCTTGGCATAGATTAGAGCGTATTGATTAAGCTCTATCTAGACTAGAGCTTTACGTTAGCTAGACCTGGGCATCGAATAAAGTTGCTTACTTGCGTCAGAAAAAAATAGAATACACACAGTTGTAACCCTAGGCTCAAACCTAGAATTCAGGAAAAATAATGTCAGATCCAAAATTTGTTCACCTACGCGTACACAGTGACTTTTCGATGGTGGATGGCCTATCCAAGGTGCCACCATTAGTAAAAAAAGTCGCTGAAATGGGTATGCCTGCTCTAGCATTGACCGACTTTACCAACCTGTGTGGGTTGGTGAAGTTTTACGGTACTGCTCATGGGTGTGGGGTTAAACCAATTATTGGTGCTGACTTCTTGATGCAGTCTCCGGAATTCGGTGACGAGCTAACCAAGCTCACCGTCATTGCAACCGACAATAAAGGTTATAACAACCTAACGCTGCTTATCTCAAAAGCTTACCTTCGTGGTCATGTACAGCATCAGCCTGTTATCGATAAAGAGTGGTTGATTGAGAATGCCGAAGGCCTGATTATTCTATCGGGTGCCAAAGAAGGTGAGATTGGTAAGGCGCTACTGAAAGGTAACCGTGATTTGGTTGCAAGCAGCGTCGAGTTTTACAAGACGTACTTCGCCGACCGTTTTTACTTAGAACTGATTCGTACCGGACGACCGGATGAAGAGTCATACTTACACTTTGCGTTAGAGCTTGCTGAACAGGAAGACCTGCCTGTTGTCGCAACCAACGAAGTGGTTTTCCTAACTGAAGACCTGTTTGATGCTCATGAAATCCGCGTGGCGATCCATGACGGTTTCACTATGGTCGATCCTCGTCGTCCTAAGAACTACAGCGCGCAGCAATATCTTCGTAGTGAAGAAGAGATGTGTGAGCTGTTCTCTGATATTCCGGAAGCGTTAGAGAACAGTGTTGAGATTGCCAAGCGTTGTAACGTGACCGTTCGTTTAGGGGAATACTTCCTGCCTAACTTCCCTACGGAAGGTTTGGCGATTGAAGACTTCTTGATCAAGAAATCTGAAGAAGGTCTTGAACGACGTTTGGCGTTCCTGTTCCCTGACGAAAAAGTTCGCGCTGAGCGCAGACCTGAATACGATGAGCGACTCAAGATCGAGCTCGAAGTTGTCAATAACATGGGTTTCCCAGGTTACTTCTTGATCGTAATGGAGTTCATTCAGTGGTCAAAAGACAACGATGTGCCAGTAGGTCCAGGGCGTGGTTCTGGTGCTGGCTCTTTGGTGGCTTACGCGCTTGATATCACCGACCTTGACCCGCTTGAGTACGATCTCCTTTTCGAACGTTTCTTGAACCCAGAACGTGTATCCATGCCCGATTTCGATATCGACTTCTGTATGGATAAACGTGACCAAGTTATTGATCACGTGGCTGAGATGTACGGTCGTGATGCTGTTTCTCAGATCATCACCTTTGGTACTATGGCGGCAAAAGCGGTAATCCGCGATGTAGGCCGTGTATTGGGTCACCCGTTTGGCTTCGTCGACCGAATTTCAAAGCTTGTACCGCCAGATCCGGGTATGACGCTTGAGAAAGCCTTCCTTGCTGAACCGGCACTGCCGGAGCTTTACGATGGCGATGAAGAAGTTCGTGAACTGATTGATAAGTGTCGCATCCTTGAAGGTTGTACGCGAAACGCCGGTAAACACGCGGGTGGTGTTGTAATATCACCAACCACGATCACTGACTTTGCGCCAATTTATGCCGATGCTGAAGGCAACTTCCCAGTAACGCAATTCGATAAGAATGACGTTGAAACTGCTGGCTTGGTTAAGTTCGACTTCTTGGGTCTGCGTACCTTGACCATCATCGACTGGGCGTTAGGCCTAGTGAACCCACGTTTGAAGAAAGAGGGTAAAGAACCGGTTCGTATCGAGTCGATTCCTCTAGATGACCAAGCGTCGTTTAACCTATTACAAAATTCTGAAACCACCGCGGTATTCCAGCTGGAATCGCGTGGTATGAAAGACCTGATCAAACGTCTACAGCCCGACTGTTTTGAAGATATCATCGCATTGGTAGCCCTGTTCCGTCCGGGTCCTCTGCAATCAGGCATGGTAGATAACTTTATCGACCGTAAACATGGCCGTGAAGCGGTTTCTTACCCTGATGAAACGTGGCAACACGAATCACTGAAAGAGACACTAGAACCTACCTACGGCATCATCCTGTATCAAGAACAGGTAATGCAGATCGCACAGATTCTGGCAGGCTATACGCTTGGCGGCGCGGATATGTTGCGTCGTGCGATGGGTAAGAAAAAGCCAGAAGAGATGGCGAAACAGCGTGGTACCTTTAAAGAGGGTGCTGAAGCCAACGGTGTTGATGGCGAACTTGCCATGAAAATCTTTGACTTGGTAGAGAAATTTGCGGGCTACGGCTTCAACAAATCTCACTCGGCGGCATACGCACTGGTTTCTTACCAAACGCTGTGGTTGAAAACGCACTACCCAGCGGAATTTATGGCTGCGGTAATGACGGCTGATATGGATAACACCGAGAAGGTTATTGGCCTTGTTGATGAGTGTTTCCGTATGAAGCTCAAGCTGCTTCCACCTGATATCAACTCGGGCTTGTACCGCTTTAACGTGGATGAAGATGGCGCGATTGTTTATGGTATCGGCGCGATCAAAGGGGTAGGTGAAGGCCCTATTGAAGCGATTATCGAAGCACGAAATAAGGGCGGTTACTTTAAAGACTTATTCGACTTCTGTGCGCGTCTTGATCTGAAGAAGGTCAACAAACGTGTTATCGAAAAGTTGATTCTATCCGGTGCCTTAGATAGATTAGGTCCTCACCGTGCAGCGATGATGGCTTCATTGCCGGATGCGGTTAAAGCGGCAAGCCAACATCACCACGCTGAGTCCTTTGGACAATCAGATATGTTTGGCGTGTTGACCGATGCTCCGGAAGAGGTTGAACACAAGTATACCCAAGTGCCTAAGTGGCCTGAGAAGGTTTGGCTTGAGGGCGAACGCGAAACGCTTGGTTTGTATCTAACTGGTCACCCGGTTAACGCTTACATCAAAGAGTTAGCGAAATACACTAGCTGTCGCTTGAAAGATGCCACGCCAACGCGTCGTGACCAATCATTAACGATTGCCGGTTTGGTGATTGCTGCGAGAGTGATGACCACTAAGCGCGGTACACGAATCGGTTTGATGACACTTGATGACCGATCTGGGCGAATGGAAGTGATGTTGTTCTCGGATGCCCTCGATCGTTACGCAGAGTTGCTCGAAAAAGACAAAATTGTGGTCGTTTCCGGACAGGTCAGCTTTGATGATTTCAATGGCGGGCTTAAAATGTCCGCGCGCGAGGTCATGGACTTAGGAAGCGCCCGTGAGAAATATGCTCGTGGGGTGTCGATATCTATCGACCAATCCCAAATTAACGGTCAATTTTTTGAACGCTTTAGTCAAATCTTAGAACCTTATAGAGCCGGAACGGTCCCAGTCAATGTATACTACCAGCGTGCCGACGCTAGAGCGCGGTTAACATTGGGCACAGAATGGCGTGTGACGCCAAGTGATACATTACTAGACGAATTAAAACAGCTGCTTGGAAATAGCCAAGTAGAACTCGAATTTAACTAAAATTTAGCTTCGCGAATACGGAGCTGAATCAACAAGGATTCATAGATGAGCCTGAACTTTCTAGAATTTGAAAAGCCTATCGCTGAACTTGAAGCAAAAATCGAAGCGCTACGTGACGTTTCGCGTCATGGTGGTGACACAGCGGTAGATCTAGACAAAGAAATCGAACAACTAGAGAAAAAAAGCTTAGAGCTTAAACAGAAAATCTTTAGTGACTTAGGTGCATGGCAGGTTGCTCAACTTGCTCGTCACCCTCAACGTCCTTACACAAAAGATTACCTGGAGCATGCATTCACAGAGTTTGAAGAGATGGCGGGCGATCGCGCTTACGCTGACGACAAAGCTATTGTGGGTGGTATGGCTCGTCTAAATGGCCGTCCTGTTATGGTTATTGGTCACCAGAAAGGTCGCGAGACTAAAGAGAAAGTGATCCGTAACTTTGGTATGCCAAAGCCAGAAGGTTACCGTAAGGCGCTACGTCTAATGGAAACCGCTGAGCGTTTCAACATGCCTATTATTACTTTCATCGACACAGCGGGCGCATACCCAGGTGTTGGTGCTGAAGAGCGTGGTCAATCTGAAGCTATCGCGAAAAACCTAAAGGTTATGGCTGGTCTTTCTGTTCCAGTTATCTGTAACGTTGTGGGTGAAGGCGGTTCTGGTGGTGCACTAGCGATTGGTGTTGGTGACTACGTGAACATGCTTCAGTACTCTACGTATTCAGTAATCTCTCCAGAAGGTTGTGCTTCAATCCTATGGCGTGATTCAGATAAAGCCCCACAAGCAGCTGAAGCGATGGGCCTGATTGCTCCTCGTCTTAAAGAGCTTGAGCTTATCGACGAAATCATTCCTGAGCCTCTAGGTGGCGCGCACCGCGACCCTGCACAAACCGCTCAGAACATGAAAGACATGCTAGTTAAACAGCTAGAAGAGCTAGAGCAGTTTGATAACGAAACGCTTCTTGAGCGTCGTTACCAGCGTCTAATGAGCTACGGCTACTGCTGATAAGTTACCTTAGTAATAAGGTCTGCTTAACGTAACAAGTTGATGAAAGGGTTGGACTCAGTGCCAACCCTTTTTTATTATTAAAACATTATCCTTTCACACACGACCTCTTGGTTTAGTAGCCTCATGACACACTTAATTGATACTTTCACATCTGTACTTGATCAAAGCGCGCTTAAGCCTCGTAGTAGGTTGGTCGTCGCTTTCAGTGGTGGTGTCGATTCACGAGTGTTGTTGGAGTTATCCGCTCAATATGCCCAAGCGCACGACATTGAGTGCCATGCGGTTCATGTGCACCATGGCTTAAGTACAAATGCAGACCTCTGGGTAGAACAATGCCAAACATGGTGTGATGGTTTGTCTATTCCATTAGCTATTGAGCGAGTGTCGTTGGATGTTAACAGTGGAGAAAGCATAGAAAAACTCGCTAGAGATGCTAGATATCACGCCTTCAAACAATATATTCGATATGGTGATGTGCTTGTTACAGGTCAACACCTCGATGATCAAGTAGAGACTTTCTTGTTAGCGTTGAAGCGTGGCAGTGGGCCTAAAGGCCTCTCTTCAATGGCGAAAGTGATGCCGTTTGTTGATGCTCATATTGTTCGCCCTATGCTATCGGTAACTCGAACCGAGATTGAAGCAGCTGCTTACGGCATGGGCTTAACTTGGGTCGAAGATGAGAGTAATCAGGATCTGCGTTTTGACCGTAATTTTATTCGTCATCAAGTCACTCCGACACTGACCGAGCGTTGGCCTAGTTTCCGAGAATCGGTCAGTCGCAGCGCTCAGCTATGTGCAGAGCAAGAGTTACTGTTGGATGAGTTGCTTGAGTCTCACTTACAACAAGCTTTAACTGAGAAGCACAGCTTAAGTATTAAGGCATTGTCTCAGCACTCTGATTTACTGCGTGCACGCCTATTAAGAATGTGGCTGAGCCGCTGTAATCAACCGATGCCGAGCCAAAAGCAGCTCAAACTTATATGGGATGAGGTGGCATGCGCTCAGGCTGACGCCAATCCTAAGTTGGTGTTGAATGAGGTTGAGGTTAGGCGTTTTAATCATCAGCTCTACATAGTGAAAGAGACTAAGGACTTGTCGAGTTGGCATGCCGATGTTGTGCTTGGTGATAGCTTGCAACTGCCCGATGGTTTAGGGAGATTACAATTCATGCCATCACAGAGTGGTGCTGTATCGAATGGTCGTAATTCGCAAAGCTTCAGCTTGAAGGGGTTAAACGGAGCGCTACGAGTGATCTTCAACCCTGAAGGATTATCAGCGCATCCTGTTGGACGCGGTCATAGCAGAAAGCTCAAAAAACTCTTTCAAGAGTACCAAGTACCCAGTTGGTTACGACGCAGAACGCCAATATTAATGGATGGCGATCGAGTGATCGCTGTTTTAGGCTTATTCGTAGATAAAAACTACGAAGGTCAAGATTGTGAAGCGCTTTGGAGCAAGTAGAAAAAGTTTGTGTCACAATTCACCGTCACTTTAATAAAAATAATTAATGGAATATGCAATGAAGAAAATTACACTAGGATTAGTTCTTGGATTTGGACTATTGAGTGGTAACGCTCTGGCGGGTGATGTTGCTGCGGGTCAAGCTAAAGCAGCAATCTGTGCAGCATGTCATGGTGCTGACGGTATCGCAGTGATCCCAGGTTACCCAAACCTTAAAGGTCAAAACGAGCAATACATCGCTTCATCAATTAACGCATATAAGAACGGCCAGCGTACCGGCGGTTTGGCCGCTGTAATGCAGGCTCAAGCTTCAATGCTGAATGATGCAGATATTGCTAATCTAGCCGCTTACTACGCAAGCCTTAAGTAAAACCTTCTTAAAGCGCTGATTAAACAAGATGATAAATTTCGAGCCAGAGCTTTAAAGCTCTGGCTTTTTTCATTGAATGTTTACTATAGCTAACCGATAATGAGCCATTCGCACAGTTTAAGGGATGAACATGAAAAAGATTGAAGCCATTATCAAGCCATTCAAACTTGATGATGTACGTGAAGCACTTGCAGAAGTGGGTATTACGGGTATGACAGTATCTGAAGTGAAAGGCTTTGGACGTCAGAAAGGTCATACTGAGCTATACCGCGGCGCAGAGTACATGGTCGACTTTTTACCTAAAGTGAAATTGGAAATTGTTGTGACCGACGAAGTGGCTGACCAATGTGTTGATACCATTATCGAAACGGCGCAAACAGGCAAAATTGGCGACGGTAAGATCTTCATTACTGACGTTGAACGTGTGGTACGTATTCGTACTGGTGAAGAAGACGAAGACGCCGTATAAAAAAACTATTACCCTAAAAGGAGCGTTTATCGCTCCTTTTTCATCTCTGGTAGGGTGTTGTATGTTTAAGAAAACCATCATTGTTATCACGCTATTGATAACGCTTGCTGTCGTTAGTTTTCATTTAATCTTCGTGATCCCGAATAAACCCAACCTGATCACCTCTTCTCAAAATACCAGCAATGATATCTACAGTTGCTACCAAAATTCTGAGCCGAAAGCAATTGATGTGTCTGATGGCTTAGACATTACGGTGTGGAATATCTACAAGCAAAACCGAAGTAATTGGCAGAGTGAATTAAATAAGCTGTCGGCTGGTAGCGATTTAGTCTTGTTGCAAGAAGCGAGTATGACAGAAGAACTTCGCCAATGGGTAACGAGTGGCCAGTGGGGAAGCACTCGTGTTAATGCGTTTGAAGCCTTTGAGCAAAGTGCTGGTGTACTTAACCTAGCGACGCATTTGCCTATCGAAGCTTGTGCTTATACTCATGAAGAACCTTGGCTTCAATTACCAAAATCCGCGCTTTGGTCGCGTTACCAACTTAGTAACGGCGAACAACTGGCCGTGATTAACATCCATGCTGTGAACTTTACGTTTGGTACGGAAGATTACAAAGCTCAGCTCAAGAGCTTAACTGACAATCTGCAAAAGTATCGTGGGCCTGTTATTTTTGCTGGGGATTTTAATAGTTGGAGTGAAGCCCGCTTTGCTGTCTTGAAAGGTGCATTGGAACAGGTAGGTTTGACGGAAGTAGCCTTTGACCCAGACAACAGAACTCAGTTCATTACAGGACTGGTGCTCGATCATGTGTTCTATCGAGGGCTAGAGGTAGAAAAAGCAAAAGCGCCCATTACGGACGCTTCTGATCATAACCCTATGCGAGTGACTTTTAAGGCTAAATAGGCTAGAGAGTTTTCGCTAGCCTTATATCTTTAACTTAAAAGATTAAAATGTAGAGCGCCCAGATTAGGTAGTAGCCGACCCATGGTAAGCCAGAGATGACCAGTGCCTGACCACGCTCAAACTCAGTCCACGTCAATACAGCGGCATAACCCAACACAATGTACCAAGGCAACAACAGTGGTAATGAGCTAGCAAACTGCGACCAATCATTGGTTAGCGGTAACTTGATTAAGCCGTTTAAGCTATTCAAATCAGCGGCGTAGTTCATCACATGCCCATGCTTGAGTATCAGGCTTGCGTAGCTCGCAATGTCGCCTAAAACTGCAGGGAAGATGATAACGGATGCCGCTGCAAACCATCGCCAAAAGCTATGTTGATGTTGGCTTGGCTTTGTTGCTAGGTTAAACCAGAATGCCAACAAAACGATGGTTAGCGTTCGGCTAAATACGTCGTTGATGATTTCACTTGCGAGTAGGGTGTTGCTGTCAAGTAACGCCAATTGGTCAGGGTTAGTTTGAGCCAATTGCTGTGATAGCTCTGCACTTAACCATGCAAAATCGACATTCGAAAAATAAGCACCCCAAAACAAAAATGGGCTGAGCATTAATACGACGTAGGGTTGCCATCCCCAAGCACTTCGCTGATAAAGCGCTAAGAAACACGCTGTTGGTGAACGGAATATATCCAACAGCATGACGAGTGGGTTACTTGACGGGTTCATACACTTACCTTAGTTACATCAACATACAGCTTGAGTTTTTGTCCTGGCTGTAGGTATTTCTTGTTCTGCAAAGCGTTCCATTTTACAACATCTGTACTTTTTACTTTGAACTTTGATGCAATACCGCTGACTGTGTCACCAGATCTTACGTTATAGAAGATCGTGCGGATGACGGCGCCGTCTGAACCATTCTTCCAAATGACCAGTTCTTGACCAACTCTCAGCGTGTCGCGTGGTCCCATACCGTTCCACTTAGCCAGTGATTGGTGAGATACCTTATTTGCGCGTGCAATCGTCCATAGGCTGTCACCACTTTTTACTGTATGGCTGAGCTTATATTGACCACGACTCTTCGACTGGGTGCTTGCTAGGCGGTTTGAAGCGCTTAGTGCGTATGTCTTGTCATCTTTAGTTGATGTTGGGATTAGCAGGTGCTGTCCAATACGAATATTGTTGTTGCTCAAACCGTTTGCAGAGCGAATCACTTTACTGGTGGTGTTGTATTTGCTTGCTAGCACGCTAATGCTGTCACCAGATTGAACTTTGTAACGCACCAACTTCATGCCTTTGCCTTTATTGGCAGCGACTTCTTTGTTGAATTTTTCAACTGAGTCTAGAGGAAGTAATAGCTGTTGGTGTTTCTCTGGTGCCGTTGCCCACTGGTTGTAAGCAGGGTTGTAGCCTTGCAGCTCTTTAACTGGAATGCCTGCGTAGTTCGCAGCAATCGCTAGATCAAGCTGTTCTTCAGGGTTAACCAGAGTCAGCACTGGCTTGTTCGGGATCGCAGGGATATCGATGCCATACTTTTCTTGATTGGCAATGACATCAGCTAGAGCAAGCAGTTTAGGTACATAGCTGCTGGTCTCTTTTGGTAAATCGAGAGAGAAGAAGTCGATTGGTTTACCCAACTTCTTGTTCTTACGGATTGCGCTGTTTACTCGACCACCGCCACTGTTATAGGCAGCAATCGCATGGTTCCAGTCGCCATCGAAACGTCGGTTAAGGTCTGATAAGAAATCCAATGCGGCGTCGGTAGAGGCGGCAACATCACGGCGGCCGTCATACCAAAAGTTCTGTTCAAGCCCGTAGTCTTTGCCTGTGCCTGAAATGAATTGCCATAGACCTGCAGCACTGCCATGAGAATAGGCAAACGCATCGAAAGAACTTTCTACAACGGGCAATAGGGCCAGCTCTAGTGGTAAGCCTTTTTCTTCAATCTTAGTGGTGATCAGATACAGGAAAGGTTCAGCACGCTTTGATACGGTTTTTAGATGACTCGGGTGCTTGAGGTACCAAGTTCGGTAGTAGTCGACCTTCTTTTGGTCTGGTACTTCCATTTCAAGTTGCATCGCAATGCGTTTCCAAACATCTTGTTGTGTTTGTGGAGTTACGACAGGTGCTTCAACTTTTTGATCTTCTTTGGCTGTGGCTTCTGATGAAACGTTCGCTTGAGAAACTTCTTTAGTAGGAGATGTGTTGGTTTGCTCGGAAGCTTGGTCTGGATTCTCTGACTGAGTTAATTGGCAACCAGAAAGTAGTAATACCAAAGCCCAGCTGTACTTAACTCGCATGTTACAGCCTTTTTAATTAACGGCCGATGATAATACTTGCCACCCCCTATGAGTGACAAGTCTGTATTTGTTAAAATTCGTTCTTCCACGCACGTAAAGCGGTGAATACCGATAAAGGGTCGGTCTGCTCGGTGCGATTAGACACTGATTTCACTACACTTGGCTCGGTATAGCGCAAGAAGGGGTTCACAAACTTCTCTTGTCTCAAATTTGTGGGGATGGTCGACTTATTTTGCGCGCGAAGTCGGTTCACTTGGTCGCGATATTGCTGCAAATGTTGGTTGTCAGGTTCAACCGCTAATGCGAAAGCGATGTTTGCGGCAGTGTATTCATGCGCACAATAAACTTCGGTTTCTTGAGGTAGCGCCGTGATCTTATTCAGTGCATCGAACATCTGTTGTGGTGTGCCTTCCATGATTCGGCCGCAACCCGCAGAGAACAGCACATCACCACAAAACAGTTTTGCATCACCTACATAACCAATATGACCCGCGGTGTGGCCACTGAGCCCTAGGACGAGGAATACTTCGTCAAACAGTTCTAATTGGTCACCATCATCGACTGGGTGAGTTAAGGTGGGGATTGGTTCATTCCTTGGACCCACGACATCAACGCCGGGAAATTGTCTAACTAGTTCTGGAACGCCACCAATGTGATCGTGGTGGTGGTGCGTAATCAAGATTGCATCTAAAGTTAGCTCATGGTGTGCTAAGTACTCTAATACTGGAGCCGCATCACCGGGGTCGACGACACCACAACGGCGATCGCTATTTTCAATCAGCCAGATGTAATTGTCGTTAAATGCAGGTATGCTTTTGATATGTAACATTATTGGTTCTCCAGTCACTTTTAGTGCGACAGAATAAGTGAGACAGATTATTGATGAAGCCAGCACGTAGCAGAAAGAAGTTTGAACGTCCTTATACTTGGGCGCAATTGCACAATGGGGACTGGTTGAGAGAATCTATTCAAACTCGACTCGATGAGTGGTGCCCAAAGCTATTTGGTTACCATATGCTCAAGCTCGGCGGCCTCAGTAGTGAGATTTCTAGCTGCACATGCAACATTCAACATCAAGTAAACCTAGATATCCAGAACCCATTACATAATGTGATAGCGGATGGCTATAATTTGCCCTTTTTGGAGAAAAGCTTTGATGTTGTGGTGTTGAGTCATCAGTTAGATTATAGCAATGACCCACATCGCTTATTGAGAGAAGTTGATCGAGTCATGATGGACGATGGCTATATCATTATCACTGGCTTTAACCCGATTAGTGTCACTGGGCTTGCCAGTTTGATGCCTTGGCGAAAGAACAGTTTGCCTTGGAGTGGGCGCATGTACACGCCTAACCGAATAAAAGACTGGTTAGGGGTACTTAATTATGAAGTGATTCATTGTGACACCTACGCGCTGTTTCCGATGAGTAAGTATCAAGCGATGTGGACGTGGTTGGAGAACAGCTTAGGTGGATGTGCATCCTTCGCCGGAAGCCAATACTTTATTGTTGCACGTAAACGTACTTACCCGCTTAAACCTATCAAGCCACATTGGCACCTTAAGCGACGTTTCTCACCTGTTGGAGCAAGTTTTAGAACCAATACGCGTCGTACAATGGATTCCGCCAAAGCGTCATATCCGCTAAAAACAGAAAAAGCCGACTAGTTGTCGGCTTTTTATCTACTAGTTCGGTTAAGAAATTATCAATTAATTTAAGGCGTTATCAATCAGTTTCAGGAACAATAAATCATTTTCTGAAATGTACGTCTAATTCTAAAAGACGATTAACTTGGCTGATAGCCCGTATCTTCTTTAGTCGGATTTTCCGCTGCGTTTCTTGCTAAATCATCACACATTTCGTTTTCTCTGTGTCCTGCGTGTCCTTTTACCCAGCGCCAATCAACGCTATGGCGAGCGGTTTCTTTATCAAGCCTTTGCCACAGATCGGCATTTTTAACCGGTTTCTTGTCGGCTGTTTTCCAGTCACGCTTTTTCCAGTTGTGAATCCACTGTGTGATGCCTTGACGCACGTATTGGCTATCTGTGGTCAGAATCACAGAACAAGGCTCTTTGAGGGCTTGGAGAGCAACGACAGCGGCGAGCATTTCCATACGGTTATTGGTTGTTAGCGTGAAACCTTCTGCTAGCGTCTTCTCGACTTTTTTGTAGCGAAGTACGATGCCATAGCCGCCAGGACCAGGGTTGCCTAAACAAGAACCATCAGTGAAAATTTCAACTTGTTTCGTCATGATTTGATACTATTACCTCAAGCACATTATCGGCATAGTCTGACACAGTTATCCTTATGAATACCAGTAGCACTCCAGAACAAAGCACGAACGAAAAAAACAGTTCGAACGAAAATAAGCGCATTGTTGTACTCGATACCGAAACCACCGGTATGAATACAGAAGGTGGCCCTCATTACATGGGTCACCGCATCGTTGAAATTGGTGCAGTAGAGATCATCAACCGTAGGTTGACCGGGCGTCATTTTCACGTCTACATAAAACCTGATCGTGCGATTCAAGAAGAGGCGATTGGCGTTCACGGTATTACCGATGAGTTCTTGATTGATAAGCCTGAATATCAAGACATACATAAAGAGTTTCTCGACTTTATAAAAGGTGCAGAGCTGGTGGCTCATAACGCGCCCTTCGATACCGGCTTTATGGACTATGAGTTTGAGAAGCTTAATCCAGCGATAGGTAAAACGGATGACTACTGTAAAGTTACCGATACCTTGGCGATGGCGAAGAAGATATTCCCAGGTAAAAGAAACAACCTAGATATCTTATGTGACCGTTATGGTATTGATAACTCGCACCGTACTCTCCACGGCGCATTACTCGATGCGGAGATCCTAGCCGACGTCTACTTATTGATGACGGGTGGCCAAACTTCGCTGCAATTTAACGCTGGTCAACAGGAAGGCGAAGCCGAAAGCATACGAAGAGTAGAAAGTGGTCGAAAATCCCTAAAGGTTTTACGAGCTACGGCCGATGAAGTAGAAGCGCATCAAAGTCGTTTAGATCTCGTCGAGAAAAGCGGAAGCTGCCTCTGGCGTCAGTAGGGAGAGAGTATGTTAAGGGTATTGGCTACCGGTTGTTTATTGCTGTTAAGCTTTAGCTTGCATGCGGCAACAGAATCCGTAATGAGTTTATTGGACAACCGTTTTCGAGTTGATTCCAGTATTGAACAAGTCACCTTTGTGATTTATCGAGCCGATAACTCTAAACCTGTCGTTTTGGTTCGTCCTGATGGCAAGAAATACTACTCTTGGCGCAATGCTGATAATGTCCGTTGGTACGAAGAGTCGTCCATGGACATTATATCTATCGACAATCCGATGCCTGGCCCTTGGCAAGCGATAGGTAAAGTTTCCCCTAAGAACAACATCAAGCTCCTGTCTCATCTTGTTTTGGATGCTAATGAGTTTCCCGACAAGTTGTATCAGACTGAGCGCATTAAATTTACCGCCCGTCTCACCTCTGATGGCAAGCCGCTTGTGCTGCGTGATTTTCTCGATCGCGTGAAGCTTAAGGTTACCTTTACTAAGTTTGTTGAAAACGAAGAGTCTTTAGTGAGAGAAGCTCGCCCGGTTCCGGTTGTGATGGGCGAGTTTGCTGATGATGGTGTTGATCTTGATGAAAAAGCGGGAGACGGCGTATTCACAGTATCCTTACCAATTGATATCGAGCCCGGTAAATACCGAGCGCGAATTACCTCTGGTAATGGTGTGTTCCTGCGAGCGCAAGAGCAAGAAGTCTTGGTTTACCCAACACCGCTCACTACCACCTTTATTCAGTCTCGAAAAGAGGGTTTACCTCATACTATTGTGGTGTCTGGTGAACAGGGGATGATCGCACCGAGCTCTTTGGCGGTTCATGTTGAGCACAAGGCTCCTGATGAATATGTTATTTACAAGCAGGGGCAAGCTGAAGTCGACGCAATGAAAGTCGCTTTAGAGCTGCCTTATAATGGCGATTTAGGGATTTATAATTGGTCAGGGATGGTTTATGCCACTGATGCTTCAAGTCAGCGCCCGCTTATCTTTCCAATTACTGAGCAGTCGTACAGCGTTGTTGAAGATATCGACTTAGCAGAGTCACGACGCCTTCAAGAAGAAGCACTTGCTGAACAGAAGCGTATCGCAACAGAGTTGATGATCCTTCAAAAACGTGAAGATGACAGACAGCGCAGTATGATCATTATTGCGGTGGGTAATGTGGTCGCTATTCTATTGGGCTTATTGATTTGGTTTGTGGTTCGTAAGGTCAAGGCGAAGAAAAAAGCGTTACCTGAGATGCAGCTTAAAGCGCCTAAGTAACTCGCTTAGATGATTAGGTTGTCTGGAGAGAATAAGCCGCCAGAGATAAAGCATTAGAATTTTTGACAACGATGTCATGAACAAAAAAACGGGACTCATAGGAGTCCCGTTTTTGTTTCTATTTTTGACCTTAAGCGACGTTATCAATCGATTGGTCTGGGTACTGAGACTTTGCTGCAAGCTCCTCTGGTGAGAAGTCATCAACGTTAATCGTGTACAGTCTGTGTTCCTCAGCGCTAATCAGAAGATTTGCTTCGTCTTGCGTTAAGATACCTTTTTCAAGTCCCAACTGAGCGACAAGGTCGAGTCGTAAGAAAGCACGTTTTTGATGTGTTTCTTTACAAACCTTATCGAACAGAGGTTCAGCTTGAAGAATCACTTCTAGCGCTTTTTCAATCTTACCTACTGGGTTGTATTCCGTTGCTTCTAGGTATTGGCCACGACCGATACGAGAGCGTGTTTCACTTGGTGTTTGTAGAATGTGCGCGACTTTGCTATCCAGCTTGTCGTTTGGTGCACGACGGATACGGCCAAATGGCATTAGCACAACACGAAGCAGACGACCAATCACAGGGTTAGGGAAGTTCGCTAAGAACTCATCAATCGCCACTTCAGTTTGGCGTAAGCTATCTTGCATACCCCAATGTACTAACGGTAGATCTTCAGCGTGGCTGCCTTCGCTTTCAAAGCGTTTCAGCGTTGCTGAGCCGAGGTAAAGTTGACTCAGGATGTCCCCCAATCTTGCTGATAAACGTTCTCTACGCTTCAGTGAGCCACCTAGAACTGCCATTGAGATATCAGACAGTAGCGCTAGGTTTGCACTGTAGCGGTTTAGCTGTTGGTAGTAACGTTGTGTCTGTTTATCGGTTTTATTTGAAGGTGTTGGCGCATCTGAACCACGGCCATCGGTTAAACCAAACCACAAGCTGCGGACTAGGTTACTCATAGTAAAGCTAACGTGTCCTGCTAACGCCGAATCAAACTTATCTAGAGCATCACTGCTTTCAGAATAAGCCGCTTCCATTTCGTTAAGTACGTAAGGGTGACAGCGAATCGCACCTTGACCATAGATGATCATTGAACGAGTCAGGATGTTTGCGCCTTCAACCGTAATCGCGATAGGCGAACCTTGGTAGCCACGAGCTAGGAAGTTCGATGGACCTAAGCAAATACCTTTACCGCCAACAATATCCATAGCATCGATGATGCTGCGCTGACCACGGTGTGTACAGTGGTACTTAACGATTGCTGAGATAACCGAAGGTTTTTCGCCAAGATCGATACCTGCAACGGTTAGATTACTTGCCGCATCCATCACATAAGCGTTACCCGCTAGGCGTGCAAGTGGCTCTTCAACCCCTTCCATGCGGCCAATCGGTTGTTTGAATTGACGACGAATACGAGCATAAGCGCCCGTTGCTAATGCAGCAGACTTAATACCACCCGTTGAGTTTGAAGGCAGTGTGATACCACGACCAACCGACAGACACTCAACCAGCATACGCCAGCCTTGACCTGCCATTTTCTGGCCACCAATGATGAAGTCGATAGGCACAAAGATATCGTCGCCTTGCGTCGGACCGTTCTGGAACGGCACATTCAGCGGGAAGTGGCGATTGCCAATTTCTACGCCTTTTAAATCCGTTGGGATAAGCGCACAAGTGATGCCTAGATCTTTTTGGTCACCAAGCAGACCATCAGGGTCACGCAGTTTAAAGGCCAAGCCTAATACCGTCGCGACAGGTGCTAGGGTGATGTAACGCTTGTTCCAAGTTAGGCGCATGCCCAATACTTCTTCACCTTGCCATTCGCCTTTACATACCACACCGTAATCTGGGATTGAACCTGCATCAGAGCCAGCTTCTGGGCTCGTCAGGGCAAAACAAGGGATCTCTTTACCTTCCGCTAGGCGCGGCAGGTAATGATTTCTTTGTTCTTCTGTACCGTAGTGTTGTAATAACTCACCAGGGCCTAATGAGTTAGGTACGCCAACCGTTGATGACAATACGCTAGAAACGCCGGTTAGCTTCTGAAGAACCAAAGACTGAGCGTAAGCCGAGAATTCTAAACCGCCGTATTTTTTCTTGATGATCATGGCGAAGAATTTATGGTCTTTCAGGTATTGCCATACTTCTGGTGGCAAATCTGCAAGCTCATGGGTGACTTGGTAATCATTGACCATTTCACACACCGTGTTTACCGGGCCGTCTAGGAACGCTTGTTCTGCGCCAGACAGTTTTGGATCAGCGATGTTTTGTAGCTTTTTCCATTCAGGCTTGCCTTTGAACAACTCTGCTTCCCACCAAACGGTGCCGGCTTCCAGTGCTTCTTTTTCTGTTTGAGACATTGCCGGTAGTACTTTCTTAAATACAGAAAGCGCTTTTTGGCTGATGAGAGTTTGACGAATGGCTGGCACAGCAAAGATCGCAACGGCTAACAAGTAACAAAGCCAACCAGTGACTGCCACGCCGCCGAACAGTGTTAATGCTACCATTGCGCCAGTTAATACAACTAATGCACGTACCAGACTAACTCTATGGTAAAGACAGACGCCTAAGATGGCTGTCATGCCGAGTAGGGAGAGCAATATGTTCATGATCGATTTCCTTTTCAGAGATCACTTATTGTTATTAAGTTTTAGGTAAGAGGTCTAACCAGTCAAGTGTAAACAAAATATTAAATATTTGTAAAACTCCAAAGTGAATAAAAAGTGATCTCAATAGAGTTAAAGTTCTAATTGTGAGAGGTTGGTGGCGAATATTTGGACGGATCGGCAGCGAGACTCTAATTAAGGTGGCAATCTTTGGGCTTAAGTGTCGACACTATTTCATGTTTGTGGGTAAACTCAGGTAAAAGAGGGGAAAACCCTCAGCTCTCATTTCACGTACTTTAAGTTGCGTAAAAAAATATAAGAGATAAGCCTTATGTACCATGACCTAATCAAAAGTGAATTGAACGAAGCTGCTGACGTTCTGAATAAGTTCCTGAGTGATGACCATAACATCGCTCAAATTGAAGCGGCGGCAAAACTGATTGCTGACTCATTCAAGCAAGAGGGCAAAGTGCTTTCTTGTGGTAACGGTGGTTCACACTGTGATGCAATGCACTTCGCAGAAGAGCTTACTGGCCGATACCGTGAAAACCGCCCAGGTTACGCTGGCATTGCGATTTCAGACCCAAGCCACCTGTCTTGCGTGAGTAATGATTTTGGCTACGACCACGTATTTTCTCGTTATGTAGAAGCGGTAGGTCGTAAAGGTGATGTGTTGTTCGGTCTGTCGACTTCAGGTAACTCTGCCAACATTTTGAAAGCGATTGAAGCTGCTCAAGCTAAAGGCATGAAGACGATTGCATTGACGGGTAAAGATGGCGGTAAAATGGCGGGTTGCGCTGATATCGAAATCCGAGTGCCACATTTTGGTTACGCAGACCGTATCCAAGAGATTCACATTAAGATCATTCATATTGTGATTCAGCTTGTCGAAAAAGAGATGGAAGAATAATTTTACAGACATCTGGAGCCCAGATTTCTGGCTCCATTGGTTTTAATAGGGAGTAGATTAAACCATGTGTGAATTGCTCGGTATGAGCGCGAATGTGCCAACTGATATTTGTTTTAGCTTTACTGGTCTTATGCAGCGTGGAGGTAACACCGGCCCGCATCGTGATGGCTGGGGTATTACCTTTTATGAGGGTAAGGGTTTTCGCACCTTTAAAGATCCGAATCCGAGCTGTGAATCTAAGATCGCTGACTTGGTTCAAAACTACCCAATTAAAAGCCAAGCTGTTGTCAGTCATATCCGTCAAGCCAATCGTGGTGGCGTCAATCTAGAAAATACACATCCTTTTACCCGAGAGCTGTGGGGGCGATACTGGACCTTTGCTCACAATGGTCAATTGTCAGATTATGATGATCTGGTGAGTGGTCGTTTCAGACCTGTCGGTGAAACGGACAGTGAACTCTCTTTTTGTTGGCTACTGAAACAACTTGAAGAGCGTTTTCCTGAACCGCCTCAAGACATGGAAGGTATGTTTCGTTTCGTGGCTGAGTGTTGTGACAAGCTACGCGAGAAAGGTGTCTTTAACATGCTACTCAGTGATGGTGAGTATGTGATGACCTATTGTACGAATCACTTGTACTGGATAACCAGACGCGCGCCTTTTGGTAATGCGAGTCTGATTGATGAAGATGTTGAGATTAACTTTCAAGAAGAGACCACGCCTAATGATGTGGTTACGGTAGTGGCGACTCAGCCTCTAACTGACAATGAAGAGTGGTTTAGAATGAAGCCGGGCGAATACGCACTGTTTCATTTTGGTGAGCTGATTGGGAACAACCATCAAGCATTGGAAGATGTCGCTTATGCGCCGAAGAAGGTGGTAAGCCAAGCACCGACTGAGCCATTGAGTTAAGTAATCCGAATAGTTTTATTTTGAAACGCATAAAAGAAAGGCCGCTTACTGTACTATTGAATCAGTAAGCGGCCTTTTTGTTTTTATTTGGTTTAGTTTTAACGAATTACTCTTCTGCGTAACCGTGCTTGCCTAATACTTTACCGTCTAAGACCGCTTGCCCATTTAGCATTGATAAACGATCTTCCGAGAACCATTTGCAGACCATAGGGTAAATGCAGTGTTCTTGAGTAAGCACTCGGCTTGCCAGCATGTCAGCATCATCATCTTCAAATACAGGAACCTTAGCCTGTAAGATCACAGGGCCACCATCAAGTTCTTCGGTAACAAAGTGGACGCTAGTACCGTGTTCTTTGTCTTGCGCATCAATAGCGCGCTGGTGGGTGTGTAGGCCTGGGTACTTAGGTAACAGGGAAGGGTGGATGTTGACCATTTTCCCTGCATAGTGACGAACAAACTCTGAACTCAGGATTCGCATGTAGCCAGCGAGTACGATTAAATCTGGTTGGTAGGCATCGATCTGAATCATCAATTCATGGTCAAACTCTTCACGTGAACCAAAGTCTTTTGGATTCACTGAATGTGCGTCAACACCTGCGGTTTTCGCTCGCTCTAATCCAAAAGCCTCTGCTTTGTTTGAGAAGACAGCCTTAACTGAAGCATCAATCATATTGCTATCACAGGCATCTAAAATTGCCTGTAAGTTACTTCCGCTTCCTGAAACTAACACAACGATGTTTTTCTTAGAGTGACTGGTTTTATTTGAGTGATTATTTTTCATAGAGTGGGTCATACGATTGATTAACGGGACGGTTTACAATGTACCTACATAAATTAAGGTTTTCTGCGGGCCAAATAGCAAAATGAGGACCATTAGGTCCTCATTGATTAACTAAGTAAGTGAACGTATATCACTTATTTGATTTCAACTTGCTCTTCGCCAGCTTCAGCGTTTGCGATCTCACCGATAACCCAAGCGTTTTCGCCTTCAGCTTTCAGTAGTTCAACAGCAGCGTCTGCTTGATCTTTAGGTAGAGCAACAACTAGGCCAACACCACAGTTGAAAGTGCGGTACATTTCAAATGTCTCCACGTTACCTTTCTCTTGTAGCCAGTTGAAGATAGCAGGCCATTCCCAGCTCTTGCCATCAATGACTGCTTTAGTGCCTTCAGGAAGTACGCGTGGGATATTTTCCCAGAAACCACCACCTGTGATGTGCGAGATAGCATGAATGTCATGCTCAGCAATCATCTTAAGTGCCGATTTGATGTAAATCTTAGTAGGTTCTAGTAGGTGCTCACCGATAGTGCGACCTTCTAGTTCTTCACTCTTATCAGCACCAGAAACTTCTAGAACTTTACGAATTAAAGAGTAACCGTTTGAGTGTGGACCACTTGAACCAACAGCGATAAGTGCGTCGCCTGCTGCTACTTTAGTGCCGTCAATGATGTCAGCTTTTTCTACAACACCAACACAGAAACCAGCTACGTCGTAGTCGTCGCCTTCGTACATGCCTGGCATTTCAGCCGTTTCACCACCGATTAGTGCACAACCAGCTTGAACACAACCTTCAGCGATACCAGAAACAACGTCTGCTGCTGTATCTACATCTAGCTTACCTGTTGCGTAGTAGTCTAGGAAGAATAGCGGCTCACCACCTTGAACGATTAGGTCGTTCACACACATTGCCACTAGGTCGATACCAATGGTGTCGTGTTTTTTCAGATCCAAAGCAAGGCGAAGTTTAGTACCAACACCATCAGTACCTGAAACAAGTACCGGCTCTTTGTATTTCGTTGGAAGTTCACATAGGGCGCCAAAGCCACCAATACCGCCCATTACTTCAGGGCGACGAGTGCGTTTAACAGCACCTTTAATACGGTCTACTAGTGCATTACCTGCGTCGATATCAACACCAGCGTCTTTGTAGCTTAGAGAAGAAGTATTACCACTCACGGGATAGTCCTCGAACTTAAGTTGGATGTGAAAACGGCGCTATTCTAACAGGGCTTGATTACCAAGAGCAAACGTTTGCGCGGTTTTTTTTATTAGAATAAAGATTCTGAAATAACCTTAGAGTTCGTGTATAATCTACAGGTTTGTTTAAATATTGCCGGAGTTGGAAATGAAAGTTGTTGAAGTGAAACACCCGCTAGTAAAACATAAAATTGGCCTGATGCGTGAAGGTGAGATTAGCACTAAGCGTTTTCGTGAGCTAGCGACAGAAGTGGGTAGCCTTCTAACATACGAAGCGACATCAGACTTTGAAACTGAGCGTGTGACGATTAACGGTTGGAACGGTCCAGTAGAAGTTGACCAAATTAAAGGTAAAAAAGTAACGGTAGTGCCAATCCTACGTGCTGGTCTAGGCATGATGGACGGCGTTCTTGAGCACATCCCAAGTGCACGTATCAGCGTTGTTGGTATTTACCGTGACGAAGAAACACTTGAGCCAGTACCATACTTCAACAAGCTTGCATCTAACATCGACGAGCGTATTGCTCTAGTGGTAGACCCAATGCTTGCGACTGGTGGTTCTATGATCGCGACTATCGACCTAATGAAAGAGAAAGGTTGTAAGCACTTTAAGATTCTTGTGCTTGTTGCTGCTCCTGAAGGTATCGCTGCTCTAGAAAAAGCGCACCCAGATGTTGAGCTTTACACGGCCGCAATCGATGAGAAGCTAAACGACAAGGGTTACATTGTTCCTGGTCTTGGCGATGCTGGTGATAAGATCTTCGGTACTAAGTAATTCGGTTTCAGCTTAAGTGACTCTAAACCGTTTCTTAACTCGCTGAATTTAGCCGTATTAATAAAAAGGGAGAGCATTCGACGCTCTCCCTTTTTTGATCTTGTTGGTTTGTGATTCTTTTGAATCTAGCCTTACTGATTCATTAATCGATTTGAGCTTTGTCTACCACAGTGTTGTCACCTAGCTCTTCTGGAAGCACTAGGTTAAGTAGAATCGCCACGATACCGCACAAGCTTACGCCCTGTAGGCTGAAATCACCGATACCAAAGGCCATGCCGCCAATACCAAAGACTAAAGTAATGCCGACAATCACAAGGTTGCGTGATTTGTGTAGGTCAACTTTGTTTTGAATTAGAGTATTCAAACCTACGGTTGCGATAGAGCCAAACAGTAGAATCATGATGCCGCCCATTACAGGAACCGGAATCGTTTGAAGTAGTGCACCTAGCTTACCGACCAATGCAAGAACGATAGCTGTTACAGCAGCCCAAGTCATGATCACTGGGTTGAATGCTTTGGTCAGCATTACTGCACCTGTTACTTCACTGTACGTAGTGTTTGGTGGCGCGCCCAGCATTGAAGCGGCAATGGTTGCCACGCCGTCGCCAGTAATAGTGCGGTGTAAACCTGGTTTCTTAAGGTAGTCTTTGCCTGTTACATTAGAAATAGCAAGCATGTCGCCTACGTGCTCAACAGCAGGTGCAATCGCGACAAACACCATAAAGAAGATAGCGTTGATGTTGAACTCTGGCGCTGTGAAGTTTGGTAGTGCTAACCAAGACGCTTGCGCTACTGGTGTGAAGTCTACCGCACCGTATACCAAGCTAGTGATGTAACCCGCAACAATACCACCGAAGATTGGCAGCAGCTTAAGGAAGCCTTTTGAGAACACACTGATGACAATCGTCACTAACAGTGAAATCGAAGAGATCCACAGTGCAGCGTCTGCATCAACAAGTTGAACCGCGCCATCACCTGTTTTACCTAGAGCCATGTTAACTGCAACAGGTGCAAGACCTAAACCGATAACCATGATCACTGGGCCAACAACGACCGGTGGAAGCAGTTTATGGATAAAGCCAACGCCACGAACTTTAATTAACGCGCCCATTAGTACATACACAACACCTGCCGCCATTAGGCCGCCCATGGTTGCACCTACCCCCCAAGTTTGAATACCAAACATGATAGGCGCGATGAATGCAAAAGAAGATGCTAAGAAGATTGGCACTGAACGGCGTGTAATAAGTTGGAATAAAAGGGTACCAATACCTGCGCCAAAGAGTGCAACGTTGGGGTCAAGTCCTGTTAGTAGCGGCACGAGTACAAGCGCACCAAATGCTACAAACAGCATTTGCGCACCTTGCAGAGCATTTTTCATGTTATGTCCTTAAAAATGGTCGTTATATGAAAAGCGAAAAATAAAATTCGCGGGATTCTATCACTTAGCAATCGATTGCCACACCAAATAGATCAAATTTATTTATCTTAGTGATGTTTTATATCCATCTAAGCCCTAGAAATTCAGTTTATAAGTGAGCGATTTATCATGGCCAGGTGATATTTTGTGGTTATTAAACACAGTGGGCGCTATCGACCTTGCCCCTCAATCCATAGTTGCTTATCATCTAGGCACAAGATTTGAATATTAGGATCAGTATGCGCTACATAGCATTGTTGTTGATGGGACTATTAGCCTCTCCGAGTTATGCCTTAACTCAAGTAGATATTTTTAGTGCTGAAGTTGCGATTAACGCTGAAGACAAACAGCCAGAACAAGTGGCAAGAAATACAGGTATGGAGCAGGTATTGATACGTGCGACCGGCCAAACTGATGTCGCTTCGAATGAGACGATTCAAAAGGCGATGCGCAAGAGTTCGCAGTACATGTCTCAAATGAGTTTTGGTGAAAGCAATGACCAATCAACATTGCGTATGCGTTTTAACGGTGCTCAAATCCGTTCGCTATTGACTCAAGCACAGTTACCGTACTGGCCTGACACGCGTTCAAACATCCTTGTTTGGCTGGTAGAAGAGGACAACTACGACAAGAATATCGTCTGGGAACACTCTAACTCGCAGTTAGCAGCGGGCTTGCAAGCAAACGCAAAAGAGCGCGGTTTGCCTCTAACGCTGCCTGTGGGTGACTTTGACGATATTACGGGTATTGCAACTTCTGATTTGTGGGGCAGCTTTGTTACGTCAATCAGTAAAGCGAGTCAGCGTTACCCTGTTGATGCTGTATTGGTGATCAAGGCTCAATCTTCAGGTCTACGTTGGACTCTATACGATCAAAAGCCAAGTCAATTGACGAGCGCACCAACATCGCCTGTAAGTGGTTCTTTATCAGGTAACAGTGCCACGACTTCTAAGAAGTTAGTCGACCAAATCAGTAACTACTACGCAGGAAAAAGTGCTGTGACGGTAGCGAGTGAGTCATCAGAATCGATTTTAACGCAGTTTATTAGCCTGAATAATGCTCAAGACTTCTTTCAGTTGGAAAACGCACTTAAGCGTCTCAACTCGGTGGCAAGCCTAGATATTCTGAAGATTCAGAACAACGAAGTAACTTTCCGAATTCACTTATTGTCGACTCAACAAGAGTTTGAGCAAGAAGTTGCAAGTATTCGCCAAGTTGCGAAGGTTGAAGAATCTTACATTGAGCCTGAAGTGAGCCCTGAATTTGAAACTCAAGACAACACCATGTCTGTAGGCGATGATTCAACAGACGCTGCTGAAGTCGTTGGTGACGAAACTGACTCAGGCGTACAAGTGATTAATGGCAACGAGGTATCTGAGGATACTGAGCTAACGAACACGCCTGACGCAACGCTAGAGGAATCTAACACAGCTGATACTGCGCCTGTACATGCTAAGCCAAGCTTGATCTACGAGTGGGTTCGCTCATAATTGTCTGCTGACATGACTGATTAAAATGAAACATTAAAAAGCCCTGCAAGAGCAATCCTGCAGGGCTTTTTGTTTATCTAGTGTCAGTGTTCAAGAGCAACGTATCAATATTATTGCTCGAATTTCGCTTTTTCTTTCTTTTCTACTTCCGAAAGGCGCTTCAACTTGATGCCTAACTCTTTAGCCCTAAAGCGAGTAAATAAGATATTGCCCGCGAAACCAAGAGTCGTCAGAAGCAGTTCTACAGCCGCTAACAAGCGTTCACCATCATCTACATACAAAATAGTTAATGCGTGTAGGAAATAGAGCATCAGGACGAAATTCGCCCAAGCGTGCGTATAAGGCTTACCGGCTAAAATGCCTGGTAATGGCAGTAACAGCGGTATTGCCCAAGCAATTGCCAGTGTTACATTACTGAGATGAGGATGCGGCGAAAGCGTCATCTGCCAAGCCACAACCCAACCTAACAGCAATAGGTTGCCTGCTAATGCGAGATAGCGGAATAGCTTAGTCTTAGGAGACATCGCCTTCTCTGACATGTACATCATTGAGAGATTCCTTTCTGATTCATAGCAATGCGCGCGAGGCGTTTACCTAGGTTCTGCGCCAACTCAATTTCTTCTTTGCTTAATGAAGCACTTTCGCCTGTGCTGCTTGCACCATAAGGCGTACCACCGGTTTGAGTGGTGTGCAGCGCAGGTTCTGAGTAGGGGATGCCCACGACTAACATGCCATGATGCAGCAGGGGCAACATCATGCTTTGTTGTGTCGTCTCTTGACCACCATGCAGTGATGAAGAAGAAGTGAATACACAAGCTGGCTTATCGATGAGATCGCCATTGATCCACAGTGACGTCGTGCTATCCCAAAAGTGCTTCATCGGCCCGGCCATGTTACCAAACCAAACCGGACTGCCTAGCGCTAAACCATCACAAGAGCGTAACTCTTGTAATGTTGCAATAGGGTCGGTTGGTTGATGACGCGAATCAGGCTGCTCTTCTACGGTATACACGTCGTTCACTGTTCTCAGCATAGCTTCACACTCAGGGATGGACTCCACCCCTCGTGCAATCTGTCTTGCTAAAGCTTGTGTGTTGCCGTGGCGACTATAATAAAGAACAAGAATGTTAATGCTCATATCGGATTACAGAATCTCTAATACTTGCTCTGGTGGACGACCAATCTTTGCTTTGTTGTTCGCAACAACCACAGGGCGCTCGAACAGTTTTGGATTTGTTGCCATTGCTGAGAAAAGATCTTCATCAGTTACTGATGCATCATCCAAGTTTGCTTCTTTGTAGTCCGCTTCTTTGGTACGCATCATGTCGCGAACATTGTCAAAACCCAGTTGAGTGAAAAGCACTTTTAGCTGCTCGACAGTTAAAGGCGTGTCTAGGTACTTGATAACTTCAGGTTGTACACCGTTTGTTTCAAGCAATTCGAGAGTTTGACGGCTCTTTGAGCAACGTGGATTATGATAAATCACGACAGACATGGTTCTTCCTCATTATTATTTTTGATTTAATTGTTTAGCTGAAGCCACCAGAGGCGACTTCTTTTTTGTGTAACGTTGAGCTTTCTTTTTATTCTTGCAACGAGCGGTTACCAGTAAATATATTATTGTAGCGACAAGAAGCGCTCTCGTTGAATCATTAGTTGATCAATTCGAGCGTCGTAGCGTGCTTGTTTTAGGCTGCCTAGTTCTGCGATTTGGCTCGCCTGCGTGTAGTACTGAATCGCTTTGTTCCAGTTGGCTTGTAGTGCCAAAATTTCTGCACGAGCAGCCAGTTCTTCGTCGCTATTACCAAGGCTCGTATTTACTTTTGAAAGTAGGTGCCAGCCATTGGTGTCATTCGGGTTATCGTGCGTGTAACGCTGCAATACGCGAACTGCTTCTTGTAGATTTTCATTTTCAATTAGTGCATTGGCGTAGTTGATGGTCAGAACTGGGTTGTTTGGCTGACGAACCAGTGCCGACTTAAGTTCTTTAATCGCAATCTCAGGCTGTTTCTTCTCGATGTGCAGATCGGAAATAGCATCTAGATAAAACAGGTTGGTCGGGTCGCTGTTAATCAGTTTGTTCAGAATTGGCTCTGCTTTGTCTAATTTTTTAGAATCTAGGTAAACCAGCGCTTGCCCATACTCTAACGATGGAACCAAGGCTTTAGGGGCTTTCTTCAGCTGACGCTCAAACCAATCAAGAGCAGCATCGTTATTAATGCCAGCATAGCGCGCAACAATGCGGGCTCTTGCAAGATGGTAGTCCAAAGACGGAGCCAGTTTCAGTGGCGGGTAACTACGAGCACGAGCACGTGAATCTGTAATTCGGTCTTCTGGTAATGGGTGAGTCAGTAGCATTGGAGGTGGTGTGCTAGCATAGCGGTATTCATCGGCTAAGCGGCCAAAGAAGCGTGGCATTGCATTCACATCAAAGCCAGCTTTCGCAAGCGTGTTGATACCAAAGCGGTCAGCTTCTTTTTCATTACTACGTGTGTAGTTGATCTGGCTTTGCATATTACCCGCTGTCGTTGCCGTTAGGGCTGCAATGCCCGCTTCAGGCGCTGCAATTGCCAGTAATACAGAAGCCGCAAGTGCAGCAATGGTTGCTGGAGAACGGCGAGCTTGATCTTCCATGCTACGTGCTAAGTGACGTTGGGTAACGTGCGCGATTTCGTGCGCTAATACTGAAGCCAATTCACTTTCAGATTGTGCATGCAGGAATAGACCTGAATGCAAAGCAACATAGCCACCAAAGAAAGCAAAGGCGTTGATGTTGCGGTCACGGATCATAAAGAACTGGAAAGGCGTCTTTACATCATTTGCGTTAGCGACCAGACGATGACCAAGCGTATCAATATATAAGTTTAAAACTGGGTCGTTTACGATAGGCTGGCTGCTTCTGATGATACGCATGTAGGCATCACCATAGATAAGCTCTTGGTCGATAGAGAGTGTGCCGCCAGCAGCGGTACCGATATCGGGTAGCTCCAAACTATTGGTATTCGCCAACGTTGGGGTGCTTAATGTAGCTGCGATGCATAAGCAAGCAATTGAGCGAGCGCGTTTAAACATATTAGTCAGTAATACTCCGTTTCTTCTGACAGTAAGACAAGTGCAATGCAAATTGGTTCTTTATCTGATTTAACCTTTGCCAAGTGCGTGCGCTATCATGAAGGAAGATGAATGAATGATGGCGCGTTTTCAAAAACAGATTACAATACGACCCTTATAATAAGCATCGAGCTCAAGAATGACACCTAATATTCTAGATTTACGCCAAGAGCGCTGTCCAATGGCACTATTATTAGCCAAGCGCCACAGTGTAAAGTTAGAAGTCGGGCAATCATTGTCAATTTATGTCTCTGATAACAGCTCGATGAAAGATATTGTTACTTTTTTGTCTAAGCAAGCCTATGACGTCATCACTGAGGTTTGCTCTAATTACTATCATCTCCTCGTCACTAAAAAGGAATTGCAGTCAGATGCTTGAAATGGTCAATCGTTGGTATAAACGACGTTTCTCTGATCCCCATGCTGTCAGTTTGGTTGCCATCATTCTATTCGGCTTTATTACCATATACTTCTTTGGTCACCTCATTGCGCCATTATTAGTGGCCATTGTGTTGGCTTACTTGCTTGAGTGGCCTGTTACCCAACTTCAAAGACTCGGTGTTCCAAGAACCCCTTCGGTGATGCTGGTTATCATGATGTTCTTTAGCGTGATGCTACTTGCGATCTTTGGCTTGGTACCAACCATTTGGGAACAAGTGGGTAACCTAATCAATGATATCCCAAGTATGTATGGCAGCTTACAAAACTTCATCGCGACTATTCCTGAACGCTACCCTGAACTTGCCAACTTGCAGATCGTTGAGTCCATTATGTCTAATGCCAAGAACAAAGCGTTAGGTTTTGGTGAAAGTGTTGTCAAAGGCTCACTTGCTTCTCTTGTGAGTTTAGCGACCTTGGCGGTTTACTTGATTCTCGTACCATTGCTTATCTTCTTCTTGTTAAAAGACAAAGAAGAAATGATCAGAATGGCCAGCGGTGTACTTCCTCGAAATCGTCGTTTAGCGACTAAAGTATGGGAAGAGATGAACCAGCAAATCTCTAACTACATCCGCGGTAAAGTGTTAGAAATTCTAATCGTAGGCGGCGTGAGTTACGTAACCTTCGCAATTCTGGATCTTCGTTATTCAGTATTATTGGCTGTAGCGGTTGGCTTCTCGGTACTGATTCCTTATATCGGTGCGGCAGCTGTGACCGTTCCTGTGGCGATTGTTGGTCTGTTCCAGTGGGGATTAGAGCCTCAGTTTTATTGGCTGCTTCTCGCTTACGGTATTATCCAAGCGTTAGATGGTAACGTACTGGTTCCGGTTCTTTTCTCTGAAGCGGTAAACCTGCACCCAGTCGCAATTATTGTTGCCGTGTTAGTGTTTGGTGGATTGTGGGGATTCTGGGGTGTGTTCTTTGCTATCCCGCTAGCAACGCTAGTTAAAGCGGTTTGGAATGCCTTACCGAGCCATGCGCTAGATGATGACCCTGTACACCATCAGTAACGAAATAAGTGACAAAAAAGGCGACTATCGATGATAGTCGCCTTTTTAATTTGTCTTAGTTGGTAGTGAGTCTAGCTCACCTCAATAGGCATTAAGCTTATTGGTTGAAGTACTCTAGAACCACTTCGTGGTGAGTTTTTGTCTTGAATTTATTGAAGACGTGTTCAATCTGACCTTCTTCGTCAATTAGGAAGCTAATGCGGTGCAGGCCATCGTACACTTTGCCCATGAATTTCTTCTCTCCCCAAACGCCAAACTGTTCAGCAACGCTGTGGTCTTCATCGGATAGCAGTGTGAAGTTTAGAGATTTCTTTTCGACGAAGTTCGGTAAGCGTTTTACTGGATCAACACTCACACCTAGAACAACCACATTTAGGTCATCAAGTTGTGCTTTGATATCACGCAGGCCTTCCGCTTGCACAATACAACCTGGAGTCATTGCTTTTGGGTAAAAATAGAAAAGGACTTTTTTACCTTTGAAGTCACCAAGAGATACGATATTGCCATCTTGATCAGGAAGAGAAAAAGCAGGTGCTGGAACACCAGCCGTTAGCGTATTCATGATATTTCCTTTTTAAAAACTGTTTTTGATAAAGTTGAGCGAGCCTTGTACGGATAGGCTCTGACACAGCGCGTCAAATTCTTCTTGTAGCTGCATCAAATTACATTCTGATTGCACAGAAGCGGTAATAGAGATATGGAATTGGTCGTTGTCGAGCTGAACTTTAGATTTATTGATGGTTCGGGCGCTTAACGAATCGAGGCCGATGTTTCGGTCTGCGAAGAACTGGGTAAACTGCTCGGTAAGGCCGATTTTATCGTCTGACTCAACGAACACCTCTACTGTGTAAGAGTTCTCAATAACATCATGAGTTGAGGTTCGCTTCATAATCGTAATCAAGTCGTGCTCTTGTCCAAGCAAGGGCAGGGTGGTTTCAACGCGGGTGATGTTGTTTGCCTTTCCAGACAGCAGCATGATAAGCGTAAATTCTTCGCCAAATAGAGCGATACGGCTATCAATAATGTTACAGCCTGATTGGGTGACTAAATGAACCACTTGGTTGCATACACCTGGGCGATCTGTGCCCACAGCTGTGATTACTAGATGTTGAGTCATAAAATCACGTCTCTTTATATTCCATTGATTCATGCATGTTAGCACAGTTAGCTTGTGGAATAAGCGTGCGTAAGGGGCTTTTTATGAGCCACCTTGCTTCTAACATGTAACCAATGATAAGAATGTCAGGTGCGTTAAAAAACGAGATAGAGTGATGAGAGCACAGCTTACTTGTTACTGACATCCAGTTAGGTGCTATCCGCTAGATTGAGCGCAGGTTACCCAAATTCTAGGTAGAACGCTGTTAGAAGTCGTTTTACCTCAAACATACGACAATATTTAATGCAGATGTTGCCGGTAAGCCACTTTAATGTCTTGTGTTTATTGATTGGCTTACAGTAACATGCAAAAAGAATAAATTAAGGGAGATAGACATGTTTTCAGGAAGTATCGTTGCGCTAGTTACGCCATTTAACGCAGATGGCGAAGTGGATTTCGACAGCCTTAAAAAGTTGGTTGATCACCATGTTGCTGCAGGTAGTGATGGTCTGGTTGCGGTTGGCACAACAGGTGAGTCTTCAACACTCACAATTGAAGAGCATGTCAAAGTCGTCAACAAGATCGTTGAATTTGCTGATGGTCGTATTCCCGTTATCGCTGGTACAGGTGCAAATGCAACTCACGAATCTGTTCTATTCAGCCGTTTGTTGAATGGTTCTGGTATTGCAGGCTGTCTGAGCGTAACGCCTTACTACAACAAACCGACTCAAGAGGGTTTGTACCAACACTACAAAGCGATTGCTGAAGTCAGTGACGTTCCACAAATCCTATACAATGTTCCTGGTCGTACTGCTGTAGACTTGTTGCCAGAAACGGTTGCTCGCCTTGCTGAGATCGAAAACATCGTTGCACTTAAAGATGCGACGGGTGATCTCGACAGAATTGCAATTCACCGTGAACTTTGTGGCGAAGACTTTATCTTACTAAGTGGTGATGACTTAACAGGTCTAGAATTTGTTAAGCGTGGTGGCGATGGCGTGATCTCTGTAACGAATAATGTTGCAGCCGCTGATATGGCAACCATGTTCAAGCTAGCAAAAGAAGGTAAGTTTGAAGAAGCAGAAGCGATCAATGAGCGTTTGATGCCTCTACATAAGAATTTGTTCGTTGAATCTAACCCTATTCCCGTAAAATGGGCGGTTCATAAAATGGGTCTGATCGCTGAAGGTGGCTTACGTCTACCGCTGACTGAACTGTCAGAACCAGCTCAACCTGTTGTTGCTCAAGCAATGACTGAAGCGTGCATTTACTAAAACGTATGAAGTGATGCCGAAGCGAACTTTCGGCATTTAGGAGTATAAATGAAGTATTCTCACCAGCTAGTGATTGGGTCACTGGCTGTTTTCGTTCTTACAGCATGTTCTGGCAGCCCGACTCAACGTCGCCAAGCCAAAGATGATTTCGAATACTTAGAAACACCTGAGTTTTCACAATGGCAGTTGCCTGAAGATGCTCAGCCTCAGTTCTACCCAAATTTTGACATCCCAAGCGGTGAGTTCAGTGGTGGTACAGGTCGTGAAGTTGATATTCGCCCACCGCAACAGGTTCTTGAATTGATCCCGGGTGCTCGCGCTGAGCGTCAAAATGGTGAAGTGACACTATGGCTTCTTCGTGCTGAAGAGGCAGACAGAGTGTGGCAAACAGCAGTAGATATGCTAGCTCAACGTGGTATTGGTATTCGTGAGCAATCCGAGAATGAGATTGAGACTGATTGGGTAACTTGGGTTTCTGAAGATGAAGACGTAGAGCTTGGCAGCCGCTACTCTATCTCTCGTTTCCAAGCGAACAACCGTCATGGCTTTAAGATTAACCTTATTGATTGGCGTGAAGGTACTGAAGAGAAGCCAGTAACGGCAACCAATAAAGAGCGTTACAACGCGTTCTTAACTAACTTAGTGATGGCTAAGTACGATGAAAACCTTCGTGCTGAAGCAGCTTTGAAAGCACAAGAGTTGGTGAAGCGTATTCCGATCTCAATGGGTGCTGACCGAAGTGGTTTCCCTGTGATTATTGCTCGTACACCATACAATGTATTCTGGCAGCGTCTGCCAAACTTGTTGCCTGCTATGGGCTTTGAGCTTGAAGAGCGCAACCAGTCTCAAGGTACAGTGAAAGCTAAGTACGCCGCGCCAGATGATGAGTTCTGGGAAGAAATTGGCCTACAGCCTATCGATTTAGCGCCAGGTACTTACAACTTCCTATTTGGTGACCTTGGTAACCGTACGTCGATTAACGTAACGGATGCATCAGGTAAGCCAGTAGAGGAAGAGC
This sequence comes from Vibrio sp. 10N.286.48.B8, assembly GCF_003050085.1. Taxonomy (NCBI): domain Bacteria; kingdom Pseudomonadati; phylum Pseudomonadota; class Gammaproteobacteria; order Vibrionales; family Vibrionaceae; genus Vibrio; species Vibrio sp. 10N.286.48.B8. Next base: position 306,510 of record NZ_PIGD01000002.1, read on the forward strand.
TGCTTAAGTCAATGGTTCCGGTACTAGCGCATATTGCTGACCAGACCAAAGATGACAAAGAAGCGAAAGCTGAGTAGTAGCACTTAAGCAATCACAGAGCTGGTTTCAATCAGCTCTGTGATTAGCTAAAGCCAATAAAAAAGAGGACACATTGTGTCCTCTTTTTTTTTGTTCGTTGTTATCAGACTATTAGTTAATCAAGTGGATACCCAAAGTAAAAAGCTATGCGTCTTTGTTGTCTTTGGATTCTTCTTTTTCAGCTTTCTCTTGATTCTGCTTATCCAAGCGATTGAGTTTATCTAAATCTCGCTCTGTTTTACCACGACCTGTCAGATCCATATTGGCAGTCTGTTTAAGAGCTGCGATGTTACCCACCACGACGCTAACCACGATGATGATGATAACCCAAGGGTTTGTAAGCCACTCCAACATAAGCGCTCCTAATGACTGATATTCGCTACGAAGCGTGCGTAGATCTCGTCTAGCTGCTCCATAATAATCTCATACCCTAATATTGGCTTAGATTGGAGTTGCTTGCCAAGTAAAGTGGGAGATAACTGTGATAAACACGACTCCGAAACGTTACGATGGCTAATATGCCAAGGTTCTATCGCCACACCACCCAGGTCTTGACTGTAAGGGAAGAAGAACCCAAATTGTTCAGCATGAACCGATAGCCATTGGTAAAACGCTTGCTGGTGGCCGGTAAGGTATTCCCATGGTTCTAATTGCAGCTGTGTGCTTTCAGGTAAGAGGTTACGAGCAAAGACATCGAAGTCACAACCCCAATGGTGACGACTCGCACCGGGAAGCGCAGACCATCTCAAGATAGCCGACAACTTTTGATGTTCAGTCAGTGTTGAAGCATCAAGTGGTTGGCTCTCTGAATCTAATATCAGAGCTTCGCCAGAAAACTTACGGTTCCAAATCAAAGATTGTCTTTCATAGTCGCGAAAGCCACTGGCAATCTCCATTTTAAAACCAGCGAGTTGAGCAGCTTCAATCAAATTGTTTAGGTCATTCTTAACCTCACTGTGAACCAAGAAGGTCTTGGTACCGATCAGGCTAGGTTCTAGATGAGAATCTGATTGTCCGGTAAGCTGCTCTGGTGTCATAACGAGTCTCTCAATAATTAGATGCTATGAATCGCTGATGAAAGACTATTTAGCGAACAGGTTCACTAATGTTCTTTCGTACATGTCAGTTAGCTTTTCTAAATCAGCCACTTTCACGCATTCGTTAACTTTGTGAATCGTCGCGTTCACAGGGCCTAGTTCAACGACTTGTCCGCCCATGCGCGCAATGAAGCGGCCATCAGACGTACCGCCAGTCGTTAGTAGTGCTGGTTTAACATCATTCACGTGACCTACTGCATCAACAATAGCATCAAGCAGTGAACCTGCGTCCGTTAGGAACGGGTCGCCATTGAATGTCCACTTAAGATCGTATTCGAAATCATACTTATCGAGTGTTGTTGTGATTCGCTCAACGATGATGTCGTTGCTTAACTCGGTACTAAAACGCAGGTTAAACTGAACATTAAACTCACCAGGGATCACGTTTGACGCGCCAGTACCTGCACTTACATTTGGAATCTGGAAGCTTGTTGGTGGGAAGTAATCATTACCCTTGTCCCACTCAGTTGTTGCCAACTCGTTGATAGCAAGCAGAGAGCTGTGTACTGGGTTGTTCGCTAGGTGAGGGTAGGCAACATGACCTTGTGTACCTTTAATCGTTAGATCGCCTGTGATAGAGCCACGACGGCCGTTCTTCACAACATCACCTACGAACTCAGTGCTTGATGGTTCACCAACAATACACATGTCGATGTTCTCACCACGAGCCATCAGCGTTTCGACAACACGTACCGTACCGTTGATGAATGGGCCTTCTTCATCCGATGTGATAAGGAAACCGATTGAACCTGTGTGGTCTGGATGCTGAGCGATGAACTGCTCAACAGCAACAATCATTGAAGCCAGAGAGCCTTTCATGTCCGCTGCGCCGCGGCCGTGTAGGAAACCATCTACGATAGTCGGTTCGAATGGCTTAGTGTTCCACTGCTCAATCGGGCCAGCAGGAACAACATCAGTGTGGCCAGCAAAGGCAAACAGAGGCGCTTCAGTACCACGACGAGCCCAAAAGTTCGTCGTATCTTCAAATACCATTACTTCGATTTCAAAACCGAGCGCTTTTAAGCGATTAATCATCAGCTCTTGGCAGCCTGCATCTTCAGGGGTTACCGATTGACGGCTAATGAGGTCTTTTGCCAGAGCCAAAGTTGGGCTATCTGTCATCCTTGAATTCCTTGTTTAAATAAAACGTCTAGTCATTAATTTCAGGCGTTGAACAGGGGAAGTTCAACGTCTTGTTATCTGTTCTAATTTGCTTATTACGAAAATTGCTGATTACGCAAAAATAGCAGCGTATTGGTCAGCTTTGAAGCCAATATGAAGCTTGCCATCGACTTTCAAGACAGGACGCTTAATCATTGCTGGTTGTTCAACAAGCAGAGTGATTGCAGTTTGCTCCGTTAACGTGTCTTTTTGCTCTTGAGAAAGTTGGCGATAAGTCGTGCCACGTTTGTTTAGTACAAGCTCCCAGCCAAGCTCTGAGCAAAAGTTTGTTACTAGCTCTTCAGTGATGCCTTGTTTGCGATAATCGTGAAATTCGAACTCGATACCTTCAGCTTCGAGCCATTTCTTTGCTTTTTTGATGGTGTCGCAATTTGGGATACCAAACATAGTGATAGTCATTATTCTTCCTTTGGGTGATTTTATTTCATTGTTATGAGTTGAATCCTATCAGGAAGCAGCAATTCAGACAAAATAGAGTGAGGAATATTTCATTGAGCGAAAAAAAACAGTAAGAAAATGTCACTATTGGAGAGTTATTGATCAGCCTCAACATGTTGTCAGCGAAAAAAGAAATAATTGAGTTGCACATATATAGGAGGTGTCAATGGAGTTGAGTCCTGTTTTTGCAAGGCGGCTATATTTAGCATTGTTAGTCGAAAGCCTTGATAGGCCAAATGTGCCTAAACTCATCGAAAAAACGGGTTGGCCTCGTCGTACTATTCAAGATGTACTCAAGGCGTTACCGGGGATCGGTATCGAACTTATGTTTGTTCAAGATGGGCGACGTCATAATGATGGTTATTACCAGTTATCCGACTGGGGACCATTTGACAGTCAGTGGGTTCTAGAACGTAAAGGCGATATAGCAACAAGCCTTGGATTTAGTGCATAAGCCAGCGAAAGCTGGCTTTCTTTTGGGTGTCATAAAATCGAAGCATACCGATATGCCGATTTATTTGCTTACTCGCACAGGTAGGCGGTGCCAAGCATGGTAACCGAAGTCGCAAAATCTTGAGGTAAGGTAAAGATGACGGTATCTGCGCCTAGCTCAATGGCATTCGACTTAAGCTCATTAATCGCACCTTGAATCAGGGTGTCATTGGGAAAGAACAAGTAGCTGTACCAGTGACCTTCGCTGCCAGTAACTTCCCCTTTATACTCACACTGCTCGGTGTTAATCAGGCCGTGGTAATCCATTTGTACCTTGTCCGCTTTACTATGAGGCGTTGATGTGGGTGTGGTACACCCGAGTAACATGCCACTCATAGCCAAAGCGACTAATTCCTTTTTCATACGTTTACCCTGCTATTGCATCAAATAAATCGCGAAGCCTACCCAGCTTGCAATCAGTAATAACCACGGCAGTATATTGGCGTGGTTTGATGGTGTTTCAACACTTGTTTCGATCGTGTCTTCTTGGTTTTGGTTAGCTTGTTGAGTCTGCTTCTCTTTCTGTACACGTTTCTTTGCTTTATCAGCTTGGCGACTGCGCTCTTTTTGCTGTTTCTTATAGAGCGCAATGCCTTTCTCAATCCCCTGAGCAATCAATTTAGTTTGTTCTTTGGTCTGAGCAGGTTTTTGAGTCGCTTTGGCTATCTTCAGTGCTTCTTGTTGAGATTCAACAGACGGCGTATTAGTTTTCTTTTTCATACTGAGTTCGATAATTAAAACGGATTGGCTACTAAGATAACGCAAAGCTAGTTAAGTATGAATGATTTGCGTTAAAGTGTTGGTTTGAAAATAAGTGAAAGTGAGATTTGTGCGGTACTCCATAGAACAATACGACAAGCACGGCTTTTTGAAAGCCCCGATCTTGCTCTGGTTAGGTTGGTTGTTTCTTGCTAAAGCCTTGGTCGTTTTCATTGTTGCAGGCGCAAGCCGAGAATCGGGAACGGATATCCTCGAGATAGTCTACCCAGATCATCAGATGTTTTATGTTGGGATTGCATTGAGTATCCCTAGCTTATTACTGATGTGGTTGTTTGGACTCAGAGCGCCAGATAGAAAACGCCTTAATAAAGTGGTGTCGTGGGGGCGCGGGGTGACCATGATGGCTATCTTGGCACAGAGCTCCCATACGATTTATTTAATCTATTTGGATAACGGATGGTTCCGTTGGTCAAATGGCATCACCCTATTGTTGCTGCTGTGGTTGGCGCTTTACCTAACCAATAGCCATGCTGCAAGGGATTGCTTTAAAGTGGTTGAGCACGAAGACTGATTCTCATCAAAACATTTGTCCCATTCACAATTATACTTAGAAGCTAAAACTGGAAGGAATAATCTATGCTTAATGTTTCAAATGAGCAGCCTAACGTTCAAAGTGCTATTTTGCCTGAAGCTGGGCCTTTCGCTCTTTACGTTCAACTTAAAGTGAACGCTAATACTGCTAATGTACTAGCAGAAATTCAAAAGCTTCCGACTCTAATCGAAGAGCTAAACCAAACTCAACCTGATGCGAACCTAACGGCGTCGGTTGCGTTCTCAAAAGCTTTTTGGGATAAGTTCGAGCAAGCTGCTCCCTCTGATCTAATTGATTTCCCTGCGCTTGGCGAAGGTGATGTGACAGCACCGAGCACACTGTCTGATGTTTTGATTCACTGTCATTCAAACCGACATGATCTGCACTTCTTCATCCTACGTAAATTGCTATCTGAAGTAGCGGCAGACGTTGAAGTAGTGGATGAAACTTACGGTTACCGCTTCCTCGACTCACGTGACATGACTGATTTCGTTGATGGCACTGAAAACCCGAAAGACGCACAGCGCGCTGAAGTGGCGATTGTGCCTGAAGGTGAATTCGCGGGTGGTAGCTACGTGATGGTGCAACGTTTTGTGCATAACCTACCTGCTTGGAACCGATTAAACGTATCGGCACAAGAGAAAGTGGTTGGCCGTACTAAACCAGACTCTATCGAGTTAGATGATGTTCCAGCAGCGTCTCACGTTGGCCGTGTGGATATTAAAGAAGAAGGCAAGGGTCTTAAAATCGTTCGTCACAGCCTGCCCTACGGCACAGCAACGGGCGATCACGGTTTACTGTTCATTGCTTACTGTAACGTTCGTCATAACTTTGATACGATGTTAGAGAGCATGTACGGCGTAACCGATGGCAAAACAGACCAACTGCTTCGCTTTACTAAAGCCGTTACTGGCGCTTACTACTTTGCTCCTTCAACTGAGATGTTGAGTGCATTAACGATTAAGTAAGCCGTCTCAAAAAGAATGAACAAAAGGAGCCTCAGGGCTCCTTTTTTATTAAAGCTTTATATGAATTGGTCGATATAAGAGCAATCGTGAGTTTTATTCATCTTTTTGTAAGTGAAGGTCTATGGCTATAACTGTTAATACAAATGTCTCAGCGCTGGTGGCTCAGAGAAACCTCTCTAATGCCAACAACATGCTGAACCAATCTTTGGAGCGCTTGGCTTCAGGGAGTCGTATTAACAGCGCTAAAGACGACGCTGCAGGCCTGCAAATCTCGAATCGACTTGAAGCGCAGATGAGCGGTATTGATGTCGCTGTTCGCAATGCGAATGACGGCATCTCCATTATGCAAACTGCAGAAGGTGCGATGAATGAAACCACCAATATCATGCAACGCATGCGTGACTTGTCCCTACAAGCGAGTAACGGCTCGAATAGTTCATCAGAACGAATCGCCATTCAAGAAGAAGTGACCGCCTTAAATGACGAGTTGAATCGAATTGCAGAAACCACCTCATTTGGTGGAAAAAAGCTCCTTAACGGTAGTTTTGGTAGCTCGTCATTTCAGATCGGTGGTAGTTCTGGTGAAGCGGTGCAAATCGGCCTGAAAAGCATGCGCACCGATGACATCAACATGGGGGGCTTTAGTTATGTTGCCAGTGGCATGGCAAGTGACTCGTGGGAAGTAAAATCCAACCAGAATGATATGACGATGTCTTTTACCGACCGTTTTGGTCAGCCTCAAGAGATCGCCATTAATGCTAAAGCGGGCGATGACATTGAAGAGCTGGCGACTTACATCAATGGTCAAACAGATCTGGTATCGGCTTCCGTCAATGACGAAGGGCAACTTCAGATCTACATGTCTGGCGAAGATACGGCCGGCACGATCTCTTTCTCAGGTTCGTTAGCCAGTGAACTTTCGATGTCGGCGGGTTATTACGAATCTGTCGACGACATCAACGTGACCGATGTGGGTGGTGCGCAGCGTGCTGTCTCTATTTTGGATACAGCGATGAAGTACGTGGATAGTCATCGTTCTGAATTAGGCGCAATGCAAAACCGCTTTGATCATGCGATTAATAATCTCGAAAATGTTCATGAGAACTTGGCGACATCAAATAGTAGAATTAAAGATACTGATTACGCCAAGGAAACCACTCAAATGCTTAAGCAACAAATTTTGCAGCAGGTGAGCACCACAATATTGGCCCAAGCAAAGCAGGCGCCGAACCTTGCCTTAACCTTATTGGGTTAATAAATTGCCTAAAATATTATAAATGTGTTTCGGCTTAATCAGTCCGTTTGGTTAATTAAAATACAAATTGTCACTCGACCGACTTCTCGGCAACTTTAGTGTTTTTCTCATCTTTTTTTGATAATTTTACTGCCAGTCACGCTTTCTTCTCCTTTATCGCTATTTCTTTAATTTTGTTGTTTTTTTCCTAAAGGTTTCGCCAATCACGCCGTTATTAAAAGTAACTTAGAGATAACTACTTGGTTTTCCGAGACGTCGGAAACCGCTATACCGGAAAATCAATTGGAGAAGTCACCATGGCAGTGAATGTAAATACAAACGTATCAGCGATGACAGCGCAACGTTACCTAAACAACGCAAACAGCGCACAACAAACATCAATGGAGCGTCTAGCTTCAGGTTCTAAAATCAACAGCGCAAAAGATGACGCTGCGGGCCTACAAATCTCGAACCGTTTGAACGTTCAGAGCCGTGGCCTTGATGTTGCTGTACGTAACGCGAACGACGGTATCTCGATTGCACAAACTGCTGAAGGTGCAATGAACGAGACAACGAACATCCTGCAACGTATGCGTGATTTGTCTCTGCAATCTTCAAACGGCTCAAACTCAAAATCTGAGCGTGTAGCGATTCAAGAAGAAGTAACAGCACTGAACGACGAGCTAAACCGTATCGCGGAAACGACGTCTTTTGGTGGTAACAAGCTGCTTAACGGTACTCACGGTACTAAATCATTCCAAATCGGCGCGGATAACGGTGAAGCGGTAATGCTTCAACTGAAAGACATGCGCTCTGATAATGCTCAGATGGGTGGTAAGAGCTACCAAACTGAGAACGCGAAAGACAAAGATTGGAACGTTCAAGCAGGTTCTAACGACCTAAAATTGTCTTTCACTGACAACTTCGGTCAAGCCCAAGAAATCGACATCAGCGCAAAAGCGGGTGACGACATCGAAGAGCTAGCAACGTACATCAACGGTCAACAAGACTCTGTGAAAGCGTCTGTAACTGAAGATGGTAAGCTACAAATGTTTACTGGTAACAACAAAGTTGAAGGCGAAGTGGCATTCTCTGGTAGCCTTGCTGGCGAACTAGGCATGCAACCTGGCAAAGACGTAACGGTTGATACTATCGACGTAACGTCTGTTGGCGGCGCACAAGAGTCTGTAGCGGTTATCGATGCGGCACTTAAGTACGTAGACAGCCACCGTGCTGAGCTAGGTGCTTTCCAAAACCGTTTCGACCACGCTATCAGCAACTTAGATAACATTAACGAGAACGTTAACGCATCTAAGAGCCGTATTAAAGATACCGACTTCGCGAAAGAAACGACTCAGATGACTAAGTCTCAGATCCTTTCTCAAGCTTCAAGCTCGATTCTTGCTCAAGCGAAGCAAGCACCGAACTCGGCACTTAGCCTACTAGGTTAATCGATTAAAAAGCCACGTTGACCAAAAGTGTCAACGTTAGGCTTCCACAAATTAGCTCGTGGTGAGAGATGAGCGCTAAACAGACCCAGCTTCGGCTGGGTTTTTTATTGCCTGAAATTTGGCAAAGTGGAGAATTTAGGACAGTGGTAAAGGCAGAAAGCGAGATTCCCGATTACGTTCGTTCCTCACTGTAGGGGGGGGACGACTACAGGGTGGGATTGATCTTCTATTGCTTGCTGCCTGAATCGAAGTCTTTAGTCGTCATCTCAGAATCGAGTAGAACGAGATATCAGAGATCTGCTGTTTGTTACACATCACAAGTGTAATTTGATGTATAGGCGAAATGCATTGAATAGCGCTTAATAACGTTTAGTCAAAACCTAGTTGGATAGTAGGGCGCAAACGGTCAGTGTGGTTGTGATTCTTTGAGGGAGCTTGGAGAAGAGTTTTGGTGTGATAGTCAGTATTGCTATCTGAGGTATTGAAAAAAACAGCAGGCACAAAAAACGCCACCCTTAGGTAGCGTTTTCATTAAAGCAGATAAGTAATCGAGATTACTTCGTTACTTTAAGAACTGGAGTTTCGCCAACAGTTACAGAACCAGAAAGCTTGTTCAGCTCCTTGATTTCGTCCATGTTAGAGATAACAACTGGAGTAAGCGTAGATTTCGCTTTCTCTTCTAGAAGCGCTAGGTCGAAAGTGATGATAGTGTCACCAGCTTTAACAGATTGACCTTCTTCAGCTACACGAGTGAAGCCTTCGCCTTTAAGTTCAACAGTATCGATACCGAAGTGAACGAAAAGCTCAACACCGTCGTCAGACTCGATAGAGAATGCGTGGTTAGTTTCGAAGATCTTACCGATAGTACCGTTAACTGGAGCTACCATTTTGTCGCCAGCTGGTTTGATCGCGATGCCGTCACCAACGATTTTTTCAGCGAAAACTACATCTGGCACATCTTCGATGTTTACGATTTCACCAGAAAGAGGTGCGATGATTTCGATTGCACCAGCATCAGCGCTGTCATCAGATACAAGCTTTTTCAGTTTGTCAAACAGACCCATTGTGTCATGCTCCTAACGTTTAGTTTTATTCTGTAGAATATACTATACCAATCTAACAAATTAGACGACTATTTTTAGCCGTCTAACTTTATTAAGCATTTGGCGATTACTGAGTTTTCTCAGCGATGAATTTTTCTACGCAAGCTTCAATTTCTGCAGCTGTAGGTAGAGATAGTGCTTCGTCAGCCATAGCTTTAACTTCAGCGAAGTTAGAGTTACGAATTACCTTCTTAACTTTAGGGATAGAGATACCGCTCATAGAGAACTCATCTAGACCCATACCAAGAAGAAGTAGCGTTGCACGCTCATCACCAGCAAGTTCACCACACATACCAGTCCACTTACCTTCAGCGTGTGATGCGTCGATCACTTGCTTGATTACTGTAAGAACAGCAGGAGATAGTGGGTTGTATAGGTGAGAAATCATTTCGTTACCACGGTCTACCGCAAGAGTGTATTGCGTTAGGTCGTTAGTACCGATAGAGAAGAAAGATACTTCTTTCGCTAGGTGGTGTGCGATTGCAGCAGCAGCTGGAGTCTCAACCATTACGCCGATTTCGATTTCTTCATCGAAAGCTAGGCTTTCAGCGCGAAGTTCAACTTTGTACTCTTCGATTGCTTTTTTCAGTTCACGGATCTCTTCAACAGAAATGATCATTGGGAACATGATACGTAGTTTACCGTGTGCAGATGCGCGTAGGATGCCACGTAGTTGGTCACGTAGGATTTCACGACGATCCAAGCTGATACGTACTGCACGCCAGCCTAGGAAAGGGTTCATCTCTTGTGGAAGGTCCATGTATGGTAGGTCTTTGTCGCCACCGATATCCATAGTACGGATAATCACTGACTCGCCTTCCATTGCTTCAGCTACTTCTTTGTAAGCAACGTATTGCTCTTCTTCAGTAGGAAGCGCGTCACGGTCCATAAATAGGAATTCAGTACGGTACAGACCAACGCCTTCACCGCCGTTACGCAGGATACCGTCACAGTCTTTTACTGTACCGATGTTGCCACAAACTTCTACACGGTGACCGTCTAGAGTTTCAGCATGCAAATCTTTTAGTTTTGCTAGTTCAGCCGCTTCTGCTTCGAAATCTGCTTTGATTTTCTTAGCTTCCGCTAATTCAGCTTCAGAAGGGTTGATGATGATCTTGTTGTTCATCGCGTCTAGCACAAGCATGTCGCCGTTCTTAACTTGCTTAGTGATATCGTTAGTACCAACGATAGCTGGAAGCTCAAGAGAACGTGCCATGATTGAAGTATGAGATGTACGACCGCCGATGTCACAAGCGAAACCAAGAACGTAGTCTAGGTTGATTTGTGCAGTTTCAGATGGCGTTAGGTCGTAAGCTACTAGGATAACTTCTTCATTGATGTCTGCTAGAGATACAATGTTGATGCCTAGAGCATTTTTAACGAAACGAGTACCGATATCACGGATATCAGTTGCACGTTCTTTTAGGTACTCATCATCAAGAGACTCTAGTGCAACAGCTTGCTCTTCGATCACAGTGTGGATCGCGTTGTCTGCATGCATTTTGTCTTTCTTGATGAGTGCTAAAATCTCTTCTTCTAGCTCTTCATCTTCAAGCAGCATGATGTGGCCTTCAAAGATTGCTTCTTTTTCTTCGCCAAAAGTTTCAAGTGCTTTTTGCTTAACAACTTCAAGTTGCTGAGAAGATTTGTTACGAGCGTCAAAGAAACGCTGTACTTCTGCTTCAACTTGGTCGTCAGAGATAGATTGAGTGTTTAGGACAATTTCATCTTCTTGAAGTAGTAGTGCTTTACCGAAAGCAATACCAGGAGATGCTAGGATGCCTGAAATCATAGCCTTACCTTAGTTGTTCAACTGTAAACGGGAGAGTGTGTGACTTTAAGTCGTCGACTAATGTCGCGCTTATTCCTATCTATTTCGAACAAAGCCACTTTGCTATGCAAAATGGCTTTGAAAGAAGGAGACCGTATTAGTGTAGTTGATCCATAAGAGCAACTAGGTGGTCAACTGCTTGCTGAGCTTGAGGACCTTCAGCTGAAATAGTAACGTTAGTACCTTTTACTAGGCCTAAAGTTTGTAGTTTGAACAGGCTTTTCGCGCTAGCGCTTTTGCCGTTAGAAGTCACTGTGATGTCAGCGTCGAAAGATTTTGCTTCTTTAACGAACTGTGCAGCTGGACGAGTGTGAAGACCGTTTTCTGCTGTGATTTCTACTTGCTTCTCGTACATTTTATATACCCCAATTAATTTATTTTTTGTAAGTTTGTAACCAGATTAGCTTAACTGCTTTAGCCCAAATGCGCTAGAGGCTAGTACGCCATGTTCGTGTTAGAACTTAGACTGGTTATAAATTTTTATCCAGCCATGGTCGTCTTTTGTTGAGTACTCATGACTTTCAGAATTTGTTTATTGCTTCTTTTATTTTGAAGCGAAAAATAAAACAGACCCGATATTACCAAAGGTGGGGCAGGGATCAACAAAAAAGCCCCTAAACGGGGCTTTTTTGGACGAAAAATTGATTTGACCACATATTATTGTTGGTTCTCTTTTTCCGTAAAGATGCCAGCAAATAGGGCTGTACTTAGGTAACGCTCACCAGAGCTTGGTAGTACGGTAACGATAGTTTTTCCTGCAAATTCAGGTAGTTCTGCGATTCTGTTCGCAGCTACAACTGCCGCGCCAGATGAGATACCTGCAAGAATACCTTCTTCTTTCATTAGGCGTTGAGCCATCTCAATCGCTTCTTCAGAAGTTACCGATTCAACACGGTCAATAATCTCTAAATCTAGGTTTCCAGGGATGAAACCTGCACCGATACCTTGAATTTTGTGTGGAGCTGGCTTGATTTCTTCGCCTGCAAGCGCTTGTGCAATGACTGGAGACTCGGCTGGTTCAACTGCTACTGAAGTAATCGCTTTGCCTTTTTCACCTTTAATGTAACGACTTGTACCAGTGATAGTACCACCCGTACCAACACCCGCTACAAACACGTCGATTTCGCCGTCTGTTGCTTCCCAAATTTCAGGGCCAGTCGTCTGCTCGTGAATCTGTGGGTTTGCTGGGTTGTTGAATTGTTGTAGTAGTAGGTATTTACTTGGATCTGAAGCAACAATCTCTTCTGCTTTAGCAATCGCGCCGTTCATGCCTTTTGGTGCTTCAGTCAGCACTAGGTTTGCGCCAAGCGCTTTAAGCAACTTACGACGTTCTAGGCTCATTGACTCAGGCATAGTTAGCGTTAGCTTGTAACCGCGCGCCGCGGCTACGAAGGCAAGAGCAACACCAGTGTTACCACTAGTCGGCTCAACAAGCTCAATACCTGGCTTCAGAGTACCTGCTTTTTCTGCTTCCCAGATCATGTTTGAACCGATACGACACTTAACACTGAAGCTTGGGTTACGAGCTTCGATCTTAGCTAGGACGTTACCTTTGCTTACTTTGTTAAGGCGGACTAGAGGTGTGTTACCAATCGTTAGGGTGTTGTCTTCGTAGATCTTGCTCATGCGATATTCCTTCATTTAATGACAGAACTAAACGTAGTATATCAATCACTTTACCGTCTAGTGTCTTTCGATGTTTGTTCAGCTTGAATTTAGATTAAACAAGTTGAAAAAAAGGTAAAAGGATTAAAAAGTTATATCATATAGATATGTAGCAGAATTGACGCCTATCTTTATTGAAATCAGAACTTCAAAAAGATAGGCGAAACTAGGAAGTATAGGCAGGGTTAAAGACGAGAACTATAGACGTGAGCGTAGGGCTTGGTCTTTAAACTCAGCAACCCACATTGCTGTTGCGCCACAAACGGCAACGGGCATTACAATCAGGTTTAAAATTGGAATGGTCGTGAAAACAGAAACAAGCGCACCGAAGCTGTAGCTCTTACCTTGTTTTTGTTTCAAATTGTTTCTCATGTCATCGAACTTGATTTTATGATTATCGAACGGGTAGTCAGCGTATTGAATCGCTAACATCCATGCTGTGAAGATGAACCATAAAAACGGTGCAACGGTTTGCCCTAGTGCTGGAATTAACAAAAGTAGGAATAAACCGATCGCTTTTGGCAGAACGTAGACAAGCTTGCGCCATTCTCTCGCTAATATACGTGGGGTATCTTTGAGAACATCAAGTAAACCATCGTCATTCACTTTTTTACCGCTCAGCAACTCTTCAACTTTTTCCGCGAGCAAGCCGTTGAACGGTGCGGCAATGAAGTTAGCGAGCGTACTAAAGAAATACGAGAACGTGGCCAAGATGGTTAACACTAGTAATGGCCATAAAATGTATGACAACCACGATAAGAAGCTTGGTAACGCACCAATCCAACCTTCAATCCAAGTGTTTAGGTTGGAGAAGATATAAAACAAGGCACCACCAACGAGTAACACGTTCGCGATAAGTGGCATGAGTACAAACTTACGAATGCTCGGTGACAAAGCGATTTTTATTCCGAAAATAAAATAGCCAAAGCCGGAGCGGGGAATAGATTCAATAGTCATATTTAAATTAGGTCACATGTGAATTTGATTAAATAGCAAACATGTCTAGTGTACTCGACCAAAATTAAGAAAAAAAGCGTGGTGAAAATCACACCATGTAAGGAACTAATTGTATTAAGTTGTTCTAAAACAGTAGCTACTTTTGATAGAGTAGTGAGATTAGCCAAATTAACCCAACTTAGTGACAGCGTGTTTATCGCTAGTTGACTAAGAAAGCTGAGAGCGAAAAATGCAGGAATTGCGATTTGTACTCATTATTGTTGGCGCATTAGCTATCGCCGCATTATTGTTCCATGGTCTATGGACGAGTAAAAAAGAAGGGAAAGCAAAGTTTGGAGATAAGCCGCTTGGTAAGCTTGATAACGATAGCTTAGATGAAGCAGAAACTATCCCAAATCGTTCATTCGCCCCAGAAGATGATTTTGAGATAATCCGAAAAGAACGCAAAGAACCGGATTTTGCTGTTTCGCCATCTGCGACTGATCCTCTAATCGATTCAGATCCGCTTACAGCGCCACAAGTGAAAGAAATTCACGAAGACGACATCGAATTGAATGATCTTCCTTCTTTCAGCGTTGAAGACCCAATCAAGGTTGAAAGTGAACCGGAAGAGCTTAAGGAGGAGAAGGTTATTGAGCCTGAAGTTCCAAGCTTTGAGTTGACCGACGAACAAAAAGAAAACCATGCAGGCTTTAAAGAGCAGTACGGTTCGTTTGAAGAAACTTCTGAGACGGTTGATGAGCCACTTGTTCCAAACGAAACGTTCACCCCTGGTGAGCCTGTTGTTGCGAAAGAAGTTGTTACTCCGCAAAGTGCGCCTGTTGAAGAAGCGAAGTCAGATGAAGAACTTGGTTTAGAAGTTATCGTTCTTAATGTTCACTGTGCTGGAGAGATCCCATTCGTGGGTACTGAGCTGTTCCGCAGCATGGAAAACAACGGTCTAACTTATGGTGAGATGTCTATCTACCACTGCTTTGCACAAGCGAGTGACGAACCAAAAGTTATTTTCAGCGTAGCGAACATGATGCAGCCAGGTACTCTAGAACATGACGACCCTGCTGACTTCACGACTAAAGGTATTTCGTTCTTTATGACGTTGCCTTGTTACGGTCAGGCTGATCAAAACTTCAATGTAATGTTGAGTGCGGCGCAGAAAATTGCTGATGATATGGGCGGAAACGTATTGGATGAGTCACGTAACTTAATGACACCAAACCGTTTATCTGATTACCGCAAGCAAATCAGAGACTTTATGACGGCATCGAACGCCTAGCCGTATTGTTTAGCCTTGTAAATAATCTATATTTATAGAAAAGGGCTCCTAAGGGAGCCCTTTTTGATATTTCAATCACGACAGAGAATGATATGAAAGAATCGATTCAAGTTACCTTAGAGCAGTTAAGAGAAACTCTGCATTATCACGCCGTTCGTTATTACGTAGAAGATAGCCCTGAGATCCCTGATGTCGAGTACGATCGATTAATGCAGCAATTGCTAAAGATCGAAGAAGAGAATCCAGAGCTTGTTACGGTGGATTCACCAAGCCAACGTGTTGGCGGTCAGCCTTTAGATGGCTTCACGCAAGTGACTCACGAAATCCCAATGCTTTCTCTAGACAATGCATTCTCTGACGAAGACTTGGATGCGTTCAATAAGCGTATGTCCGATAGAGCACCAACCGCGAACCTTAAAACTTTCTGTTGCGAGCCTAAACTCGATGGCCTCGCTGTGAGCTTGCTTTACGTGAACGGGACATTAGTTCAAGCGGCGACTCGTGGTGATGGCGCAACGGGTGAAAACATCACGGAAAACGTACGTACCATCAGCTCAATTCCACTTAAGTTGCAAGGTGAAGGCTGGCCAGAGCGTATTGAAGTTCGTGGCGAAGTGTTTATGCCAAAAGCCGGCTTCGATAAGTTGAATGAGATGGCTTTGAAGAAAGGCGAGAAAGTCTTTGTTAACCCACGTAATGCCGCCGCAGGTAGCCTACGTCAGCTTGATTCTCGTATTACAGCGAAACGTCCGTTAGCTTTCTACGCATACAGTGTCGGTGTTGTTCAAGGCGCTGAGCTATCAAATAGTCACTACCAACGCTTCTTACAGCTTAAAGGCTGGGGCTTACCTATGTGCCCTGAGACTAAGCAACTGACCTCTCTTGAAGACGTGAAAGCCTATTACCAAGATATTATGACTCGTCGTGATGCTCTGGCTTATGAGATCGATGGCGTGGTGATCAAAGTCGATGATATCGCGGCTCAAGAAGTACTTGGCTTTGTTGCTAGGGCTCCTCGTTGGGCGATTGCTTACAAATTCCCAGCGCAAGAAGAGATCACTCGGCTTAACGATGTTGAGTTTCAGGTGGGCCGTACTGGCGCTATTACGCCGGTTGCTAAACTGGAACCTATCTTCGTTGGCGGCGTGACAGTCAGCAATGCCACTTTACACAATGCCGATGAGATTGCGCGTTTAGGCGTGAAGGTAGGCGACAGCGTTATTATTCGCCGTGCAGGTGACGTTATTCCGCAAATAGTGGCTGTTGTACTAGATCGTCGCCCTGAAACGGCTAGAGACATTGTTTTCCCTGATGCTTGCCCAGTATGTAGTTCTGCGGTTGAGCGTGTAGAAGGTGAAGCTGTAGCGCGTTGTACTGGCGGTTTAGTCTGTCAGGCGCAGCGTAAAGAAGCACTTAAACACTTTGTTTCTAGAAAGGCGCTAGACGTTGATGGACTGGGCGTGAAAGTTATTGAGCAGCTTGTGGACCGTGAAATGGTCGAAACACCTGCTGATTTATTTAAGCTAAGTGCTGGCGTGATTACTGTTCTTGACCGAATGGGGCCTAAATCGGCACAGAACGTCGTGAGTGCGTTGAATAAAGCTAAAGACACGACGTTAGCGCGTTTCCTCTATTCACTCGGTATTCGTGAAGTCGGTGAGGCGACAGCGATGAACTTAGCGCAACACTTTAAGACGCTGGAACTGGTTCAAGCAGCTACTCATGAACAATTAGTTGAAGTGTCAGATATTGGTGACATCGTTGCTAGCCATATCACCAGCTTCTTCTCACAAGAGAAAAACAGAGCGGTCGTCGAGCAGCTGATAGAGCTAGGTGTGAATTGGCCAATCATCGAAGAAGCTGCCGATGACCAAGAGCTACCATTAGAAGGTAAAGTCGTTGTGTTAACAGGCTCATTGTCGCAATTAGGTCGAAGTGAAGCTAAAGCTGCGTTACAAGCATTAGGTGCGAAAGTGACGGGTAGCGTATCGAAGAAAACGGACATCTTGTTTGCCGGTGAAGCTGCGGGTTCTAAATTAACTAAAGCACAAGATTTAGGTATCGAAATAAGAACAGAAGAAGATCTAATAGCCCTTATTTCGTAAGTAAATACAGATAAAAAAAGCTCAAAGGCACTCCTTTCAAGGGAGTGCCTTTTTTGTTTCTGATATAAAAATGAGGGCTTTTTAATTGTTGAGAATTTTGTTCCTATACGAACTCTAAAATCAGGACAGTGACGCTGCTCAACATTAATGAAATACCATTGTAGTTGTATCAAAAATGCGAGTCACTTCTATGTTTATAAGAGCGCGCTCTGTTTAAGCTATTGATACTTATTATTTTTATTGTTTTTGGTTGTGAGCTTTACAATTTATCGATCTGGATCACTAAGTACCTACTAAATTTGCACCAACTCATATTTTTTTAGATGAAAATTAAGTTCTCATTGATCTTTTTGAGGGCGAAGTTAGTCTTAATGCCATGGATGCACACGATGTGTATAACCAGAAAGGAAATAGAGAATTCAGAGTTTAGGGTTCTCAAACAAGAAAAGGTATTTCTCTCTACGGCGGCCAACTTTAGGTGGGGAATATTCAAACAGCTATATCCATTTTTAGGAGTTTTATTCCATGGAAAACAAATTTTTTAAAGTATCTGCGATTACAGCAGCAATGGTAGGTGCACTTTCTGCTGCTCCAGCTATGGCTAATGATCCAATTGGTCCTGAATATGCAAGCCAGGCGTCTGAGTTCTTCTCTGAGTCTACTATTAGCGGTAACCTAAACTTTTTCATGCGTGCTCGTGACCGTGGTAATGTAGACGCAAATGGTAACGATACTGCTAAGACAACAAACTTAGATCACGGGTCTATCTTTGCTAACCTAGGTTTCCATTCAGGTTATGTCGCGGATGTTGTTGGTTTTGACGCAGTGGTATACAGCACATTTGATATGTGGGCTGGTGAAGAAACTGGCGGTTCATTTGAGCACGAGATGAACTTCTTTGACTGTGATTCTGCATACGGTGCAAGTACAGGTTGTGATTCTTATCAAACAGACAATGGTGTTTCTTTCGCAAAAGCAGCATTGAAGTTCAAGTTTGGTGAGAATATCAATGCACAACTTGGTTACTTCCAACCGTCTGTACCTAGTTCTTTAGGTGTTAACTGGTCATTTGCTCCTGGTACGTACCGTGGTGGTGAGATCGGCGGTAACTTTGGTGACCTTTCTGTTGGTTTCGTTTATGCAGACCAGTATAAAGCTCCTTGGTTTAAAGAAACTTACGAATTCCGTGATGGCTCTTTCTGGGGTAGCCCAGGTAAAGATGTTGGCGATGTATACTCGGTAGGTGCTCGTTATACTCTAAGCAATGGCATTGGCCTTGATGTTGGTTACGGTGGTTTGACTGATGGTGACCGTAAAAATTTCCATGCTAAAGTTAAAGGCACAACTGATGGCGGTCTATTCTGGTCACCACAACTATACGTAGTAGATGACGACAACCAATTTGATAGCACGGCTTTCCAAGCGGCTTTATTGACGGCTAAATCTTTTGGTCAATACAGCTTCCGTGCTGAAGCGACATATACATCTGCAGATTCTGAAGATACACGTGGTAACGTAGGTAATATGTCTTACCGTCTAACCGAGCAGTACGGCGGTTCGAACGGTGCTTACGATATTTGGTGGAACAACCGTTCTGACTTTAACCATGATGGCGAATATGCTTTCTTCTTATCTTCAACTCGTGATTTCTCTGATGTTGGTGGTACAGGCTTCAGCGCTGGTGTAAGTGGTGCTTACGGTGCGGGTGCGAAAGCAGACGGTTACGATGAGCTAGTAGAATATGCATACAGCTTCTTCGCAAATTACGCGATTCAAGCTGGTGCACTGAAAGATGCTAATATCAGCTTCTACTACACTAACTTCTTTAATGATTCAGATGCGCCAAACTGGACTGGTTACTCTAACGCCTTCCAAGATGAGACTGATTTCAAACTAGCACTAACGATTCCTTTCGGAGTTAAGTAAGTTAGATAAGAAATAGAAAAGCTGGGCATTTGCCCAGCTTTTTTTCTTTTTAGGAGATATTTATGAAACGTATTATTCCCGTAACATTAATTGCTTTTAGTTTGGCAGCATGTACTTCTTCACCGAAAACAGCGTCTGAGTTTTGGTATGGTCAGGGGGAGCGTTTTGGATCCCGTGGCTACGTGATCGATAATGATTCATTGGCTGATATTAAAGAAAAGGTGGAGTTTGATGAGCCTGCTTATCTTGCCGGTTATGAAAAAGGAAAATTAGAGTTCTGTGATCCATACAAAGCATTTGAAAAAGGCATCACAGGAATAAGGTACACAGATCAATGTGCCGATATGCCTCAGGAGGTGATGATCAAAGCAGAGTGGCAAAGAGGCTGGGACGCATTTATTGGTGCTGATTTCTATAAGTTTAGGTAGGCTTAGAAACGATTAACTTAAACCTACCCATTATAATTATTGATGTGTACCACCATATGCTTTACACAGTTCACGGGGCAGTTGCTTTATCGCTCCGTCACTGAATGTGCACTGAACACCTGCACCAAATACTTTTCCTGCGTTGTTTTGCGCAATAGAGACGGGAGCTGAAAAAATAAACACTGAAGTTAGTGCTAAAGTTAAAAGTTTCATATTTTCCATCCTTCATACTTACCAAAAAATAAAATAAATCGCATTTAAACGTCATGCTTAATACTCAAGTATGTATATAGATAATGAAAGATCAAAGTTGTATAAAAATTTTTAATGAAAAATAACAAAAGTTAATTTCAATATACCAATCAGTAACTTATTGATTCGTGGTGTCTGGAAGTGTCAATAAATAGAAGGTATTTCCTTTATTGAAAATAAAACGCTTATAAATGGCAGACTTTATTTTCTTAAATTATATTTGTTATGCATGGACGGAGGAACGGTGTATTATTTCTTCTTGCCTCAAAGGCATTAAAGGTCCATAAATGCATAAAGTGTAACTGGTTATTAGAGTAATATCATGAACATAAGTGAAGCGGCTAAACTTACTAACTTATCAACGAAATCTATTCGTCTTTACGAAGACAAAGGGGTTATCACTGCGCCTTTCCGCTCGGAAAATGGTTATAGAAGTTATGATAAGAAGCAGATTAAAGAGCTTGGGATAGTTGCTAAAGCAAGAAGCGCTGGTTTTTCGCTTGATGAGTGCCGTGCGCTTGTTGAATTAGCTGACAATCCTTGTCGAGAAAGTGCCGACGTTAAAGCAAAAGCGCAAAGCAAACTAAACGAAGTGAACAGAAAAATAGAAGATCTATTGGTAATTCAGAAGACATTAAAAGAGTGGGTTGAACAATGCCCCGGTGACTCAAATAGCCATTGCCCGATCATTGACTCACTTGTAGAGAAAAAGCCATAAGTAGGTTACTTATGGCTTTAATAAGGAATGCTTCAACTACTCTTTAGTTGGAGTAATCGTTAATACTATGCCATCTACAGCAGTGACGATCACCTCTGTGCCTGCTTCTAAGTCGTGGGCAGTAACCGCTGACCATGTAGTGTCACCTAAACGGATACGACACTTGCCTTTTTGAATGTCAGTATCGATTCGAGCTATTTGACCTACCAGTTGCTTCTCTCTTTGGTTTAACTCTCGTTCTGCATCTGATTGCTTGTCATTCGAGAGTTGTCTTCTCCACCACAACCAAGTCGTGATAAGTGAGAAGCTTGCAAAGGACAGCCATTGCATCTGCCAACCAATTGGTAGAGCACCCAAAAGTGCACCGACCAACATGGCAGATATGCCTATCCATAAAAAGTAACCAGCGGTTCCAACCAGTTCAAGTGCAAGCAGTGCTAGACCAAATGCCAGCCAGTGCCAGTGGTTTACTTGTTCTAGTAATTCGACCATAAGTTAGTCCTTACTACCTTTGTCATTCTTATGTGCAAACATCTCTGCAATACCAGCCACAGAACCCATTAGGCCTGTTGCTTCAAGCGGTAGCATGATGATCTT
Organism: Vibrio sp. 10N.286.48.B8; assembly: GCF_003050085.1. Taxonomy (NCBI): domain Bacteria; kingdom Pseudomonadati; phylum Pseudomonadota; class Gammaproteobacteria; order Vibrionales; family Vibrionaceae; genus Vibrio; species Vibrio sp. 10N.286.48.B8. The sequence goes on from NZ_PIGD01000002.1 coordinate 327,617, forward strand.
GCCGTTTTCTGCTTGGCCAATTGATTTCAGTGCGTCGGTGTAGCCTTGTGCAATAAAGTAATTTACAGCTTGCATGTCGCCTTGAGCAATCGCCGTCGATACCATTTCTGTCGCTTTCGCTTCTGCTTCTGCAGCACGTTCACGAGCTTCGGCTTGAAGTATTGCAGCTTGTTTTTCACCTTCCGCTTTCAGGATTTCTGACTGCTTGTGACCTTCTGCTTTTAGGATCTCTGCTTGTCTTACGCCTTCTGCTTCTAAGATATCAGCACGTTTGTTTCGTTCTGCCTTCATCTGAGCATTCATTGCAGCGGTAAGATCGGCTGGCGGTTGTACGTCTTTAATCTCAATACGCGTAACTTTTACGCCCCAAGGATTAGTTGCTTCATCGACGATGTTAAGCAATTTGGTATTGATCATGTCACGCTGGCTGAGCATTTCATCCAGCTCCATCGAGCCAAGTACAGTACGGATATTGGTGAGGGTTAAGTTACGGATCGCGTGCTCAAGGTCATTTACTTCATAAGCTGCTTTAGGGGCGTCGATAACCTGAACAAAACACACCGCATCAATAACGACGTTCGCGTTGTCTTTAGAGATGACTTCTTGTGCTGGGATGTCGAGTACACGCTCCATCATACTGATGCGCTGTCCAACTTTATCAATAAATGGAATGATTAAGTTAAGACCCGGTTTGAGAGTATGTGTGTATCGTCCGAAGCGTTCAACGGTCCAGTTGTTGCCTTGTGGAACGGTTTTTACGCCGGCGAAAATAAATAACAGTGCGACGGCAGTAAAGACGCCAATAGTAATCAAGGTATCAATAGGCATACAAAGTCCTTTGCAAGTTTAAGTTTTTGAATGTTTATTACTCATACTGGCGCATATTTAAAGGTGGGGCAAATTTATAAATGAGAAATGGGCCATAAAACATTGATTTTATGGCCCATTGTGATGTTTTACATTCGAAAATCTAATAGGTGGATTTGCTTGAATTTAGATTTGATAGTTAACTTACGACTCAGCTGTTACAGAACCTGACTAGTAAAGCAGAGAGTACAACTGTCGACGGTATTTACTCGCAACCGCGTTACCTTGTCCAAGCGCACTCAAGATATCCATGAATTCTTTCTTCATGTCACCATCGAGAGTATTAAGATCTTTTGCTAGGAAAGACCACAGTAGATCCATTGCTTCTTCGCTACGGTTCACTTGGTGGTATCGCAGTGCTAATTCAGAGGCCGTTTTAGCATCGCTTGGGTTTTGCTGAAGAGCGGATTCTAGGGCTTGAATCTCAGGGCTGTCTGCTGCCTGTTTATGAAGTTCAAGCTTCGCAACTAAGCCTTTGTAGTAATTATCTTGGTACTCAAGAGGGATGGTTGCTAGCTGAGTTTCAGCAAGGTCAAACTGTTGTGTTTCTAACAAACACTCTGCTATCGCCAGTCTTACTTCACCTTTGCTTGTAAGCTCAGAAGGAAGTTGCTGCATTGCCGCTAGAGCTTGAGTGTGATCGCCTGCTTGCATTAACTCAAGAGCTTGGCGCAGCGCGAGTTCATCTTGACTAGGAAGGTGTTTGCTTAGCATCTCTACAATCGCGTCTAAGCTTTGAGGACCACCCAGTCCATCGACAGGTTGACCGTTAACAAACAGTGCAATCGTAGGCAGTGCTTGAACACCAAACTGGCTAGCAATCGCTTGTTCTTGCTCGCAATTCAGTAGGGCCAAAGTAAAAGCACCGTTGTATTGCTGAGTTAATGTTTGGAGTTCAGGAATGACTTGGGCGCTCTCTTGGCTCATTGGTGCCCAAAAATGGATGAGTACAGGGGTCTGCATCGAACCTTCTAATACTTGACGAAAGTTCTGCTCATTAAGTTCAACAATATGCGGAGATTGCATTTACGTTCCTTGAGGTTTGTTTTGTGGATACGTTGCAAATATGGGGTGAGAAGTCGGTAACTTCAAGATCTAACTCAGTTATCTCAGATAAAAAGCGCCAAAAATAGAAAAACGCCATGCTTCGATGTTGATAGAGTTGTTATCTCAACACGGAAGACACAGCGTTCTCATTGAGGTGGCCAGTGAGGTATTACTTAAGATATTCAAAACAGAATAAACAACGTAATAGCCAAACTCACACCTACCCAATTAAGGCGGTTTAAAGTCATGAAATATCCAGAAGTAGCTTCATCAATTGGGAATAATTGATGAGATAGCCTAAATCATGACATCTTATTGTTACGAATAAATTACATCGTTACATTAAAGTTTGCGACTGTGCATTCAAAGTTACTCATTTATGCTGCTTTTCTTAAAATAGGGTCTAGCAAGCGGCTTGGTAGGAGTCTTTTTAACACAGCGAATACCTTGGTTGGTGTCGTAACTCGGTACCTTAACTTAGGTTTATCGGCAGTCAGCGCATGAAAAACGGGTTCAATGCAGCTTGCAGCAGGCAGGACAAAAGCGTTGTTCGACGACTCTTTTTCAAGTCGGTCTTTTTGCTGTTGGTAAGCTTCTTGGTGGACACTGCCAGAAATGTTGATCCATTTATTGAACGCTTTCAGGGCGTTGGCTCTAAACTGGGTTTCGATAGGGCCGGGCTGAAGTAATGAAATGTGTATACCGCTGCCATGTAGTTCTAAACGTAGAGTATCAGTCCAACCTTCAATAGCGAACTTTGAAGCGTTGTAGGCGCCGCGATATTTCATAGCGGCGAAGCCTAACACTGAACTGTTTTGTACGATTCGGCCTTCGCCACGTTCACGCATATGCGGAAGGATCTGACAAACAAGATGGTGCCAGCCGAAGAAGTTGGTTTCGAATTGCTCTCTGAGGCCTTGAGTCGGTAAGTCTTCTAGCGCCCCTGCTTGGCCGTAAGCACCGTTGTTGAATAATCCATACAACCCGTCAGGTGCGAGTTCAATCGCAAGCTTGGCACCATTTTCAATACTTTCTTGGTTGGAAAGATCGAGTTGGATGCAGGTGAGACCTTCATCTTGAAGGCGTTGAACATCTTGTGGGTCACGACAAGATGCAATGACATGAAAGCCGCGCTTTTGAAGTGCATGGGCACATGTATAGCCAATACCTGTTGAGCAACCGGTAATAAGAATCGACTTGTTCACACTTAATCCTTTATTAGAGTCTCTATCGCTCTAGGGTAAAGAATTAGTCTTGATGTTGTAACAAGTTTTTTAATGCAGGTTCGATCCTAGAGTAACTAAAGTTGAATCCCGTTTCAGTGAGCTTCTTCGGTTTGGATCGAATGCTGTCAAATAGCAAACAAGATGATTCTCCCATCAGAAGCGACATAGCCCATTTCGGAGTGAACAAGAAATGCGGTCGGCGTAGTTGCTTGGCTAGTGTGCTGCTGAACAGTTTATTGGTGACAGGGTGCGGAGCACACATATTAAACTCCCCTTGAGCGTGAGGAATCGACAATAAGTGGTTGATGGCTCTCACCATATCAAGCATGTGAATCCAAGGCATGTATTGTTCCCCAGAGCCTAATGGGCCGCCTACTCCGAGCTTGTACGGCATAAGCATCTTCTTGAGTGCACCGCCATTTTCTCCCAATACAATCCCCGTTCTGAGTAGTATCACTCGCGTGCTATCTGATTGGGCTCGCTTAGCTATCTCTTCCCAGTGAGCACAAACTTTATGAGGGAAGCTCTCATCCTCCACTTGTAATGATTCATCAAATGGGTGTTGTTGTTGATCGCCATAATAACCTACGGCGGAACCACTAATGAAAACCTCAGGTGGGTTGCTGCTGGCCTGAATTAATTCGACCAACTTTTCAGTGATGTGCCAGCGACTATTACAGATCCTCTCTTTTTGCTCTGTACTCCAACGCTTATCTGCAATCGGTTCACCTGCGAGGTTGACTACAACGTCAAAATCATTGAGATCACTGAGCTCATCAATGGATTGAATGTAATGAAGATTATTCTGGTTGAGGTGATTTAGGTTTTGTTTCGCATTTTCAGGACTCCGCGTCAGCAATGTTACGTCGTCAGTGTTCCAACTCTTGACCAATTCAGAGCCAATAAATCCAGTACCACCCGTTAACAATATCTTCATACCAATCTCCCTATTAAACATAATTATAGACACGGCTTGTTTTTAATCGCCAACCAATACGAAAAAATCACTATAACGATCAGTTGGTTTCAATAGTGTGATCCCCAAATTACGCCTTTTAAATTTAAGAATGAGTGAAATAAAATTCATTTGGCTAGGAAGTATACCGCTATCACATTTATGGGTTTTACTCGGATATGTTACCAACTGCGTAATATTTATCACATAAGGAATGATAAGGATTTGCCATGATTATTAGTAACTCATAATCAGCGACAAGGAATTGCGATGACGGCGGTGCTTGCTTTGTTTCGAGCCATGTTAGGTAGCCTGAGAGATCTATTGCCGATCGTGGCGGTGATCGCTTTTTTCCAGCTTGCTGTCTTGCAAGAGCCACTTCCTCATCTGTTATCAATTCTAACTGGCTTAGTGCTGGTGGTGTTTGGTCTGACTTTCTTTATCTTTGGCCTTGAAATGGGGTTGTTCCCGATTGGCGAATCGATGGCTCAAGCTTTTGCGCGAAAGGGCAGTGTGTTCTGGCTATTAACCTTCGCTTTCTGTTTAGGTTTTGGTACCACCATTGCCGAACCTGCGTTAACCGCAGTGGCGGCCGAAGCCGCGGAAGTGGCCGCCGAGGGAGGCGTCATCCCTAATACGTTAGATGAAATGGAAGAATATGCAGATGGTCTGCGTTTCACCGTAGCATTGTCTGTCGGTATCGCTATTTTACTTGGGGTGCTGCGAATCTTAAAAGGTTGGCCAATTCAGTACATGATCATCGGTGGCTATATTGGAGTTGTGGTGCTTACTGCATTTGCTCCGGAAAACATTATTGGGATTGCGTATGACTCTGGTGGAGTGACAACATCGACGATCACCGTTCCGTTAGTGACGGCATTAGGAGTGGGGTTAGCCTCGGCGATTAAAGGACGAAATCCTATGATTGATGGCTTTGGATTGATTGCATTTGCTTCGTTGTTGCCGATGATGTTTGTCATGGTTTATGGGATGGTGGTGACATGATCAGTGTGCAGCAATTTGTCGACACCTTTTTAGGTACCGTGGTGGATGTAATTCCGATTGCGGTGATCATCTTTGGTTTTCAGTTGGCGGTATTACGTAAGCCCGTGAACAATTTAGCTAAGGTGCTGATTGGTTTCTTTTACGTCATCCTTGGTTTGTCTCTTTTCTTGATGGGATTGGAACTTGCACTGTTTCCCTTGGGAGAGACGATGGCCATGCAACTGACCGAGCCAAGTTTCCTGACTGAGTTTAAGGTCAGCTCTGGCCTTACGTTGGTTTGGTTTGACTATTATTGGGTTTATCTTTTTGCATTCTGTATTGGTTTTAGCACCACAATCGCCGAGCCTTCGTTGATTGCTGTGGCAATTAAGGCGAATCAAGTTTCGGGCGGCAGTATCAGTGTTAATGGGCTGAGAATCGCCGTGGCATTGGGTGTCGCTATTGGTATCTCGCTTGGAAGCTATCGGATTGTTGCTGGAGACCCGATCCATTACTACATCATTTTTGGTTATGTCGTCGTGGTCATTCAAACCTTTTACGCCCCAAAACTCATTATTCCATTGGCCTATGACTCGGGCGGTGTAACCACATCAACGGTGACAGTCCCTTTGGTGACAGCGCTCGGGCTTGGGCTTGCTTCAACCGTACCAGGAAGAAACCCTGTCATTGATGGTTTTGGATTGATCGCTTTTGCCAGCTTGTTTCCGATTATTTCAGTGATGAGCTATGCCCAAATAACACAATGGTTAAACCGTTTACACACCTCTAAGGAGAGCAAAGATGCGCTTTAAACTTATCTTAGCGTTTGTAGAAGAGAGCAAGACAGACAGTGTGCTCGATGCCGCGCGTGATGCGGGCGCAACCGGAGCAACCGTGATTAATAATGCCAGAGGGCAGGGCTTAAACCAAAAAACTACCTTCTTTGGCTTAACGTTAGAGGTGCAAAAAGATGTGTTGCTGTTTGTCGTCGAGGAGCATCTAGCAAGGCATATTCTCGAAAGAATTAGTGACGTGGGTGAGTTTGACCAAGAATCGGGACAAGGTATAGCAGTGCAGATTGATGTCGAAGATGCAGTCGGGGTAGCACACCAGGTCGAGACATTAACTAAGGTTGTGGAGGATGAACTATGAATACCAATGACAAGATTCGAGTCAGTGACGTAATGGCCAACACCTATGTGATTATTGATGGGCTAACTACAGTGTTAGAAGCGATAGAGATGGCTAAGAAGCATAAAGTGAAAGCCATCATTGTCGATAAGCGCCACGAAGATGACGAATACGGCATCGTATTGATGAATGATATTGCTAAGAAAGTACTGGCTAAGAACCGTTCTCCGAAGCGAACCAATGTTTATGAGATCATGACCAAGCCAGCGCTAAGCGTGTCTGCTGAGATGAACGTAAAATATTGCGCTCGCCTATTTGAACGCTTTGGTATTAGTCGTGCGCCAGTCGTTTGTGACAACAAGATAGTCGGTATGGTTAGTTACAATAATATCGTAATCAACGGTATGGCGAGAGATGACGTGTAGCATTTAGATACGTACAATAGGCTGATAAACTTTATGGAGAAGTACGTGTGAAATTATTCTTTGCTTCAGACCTACACGGTTCGCTGCCAGCAACAGAAAAAGTATTAGAGCTATACCAAGCCTCTGGTGCACAATATTTGGTTCTATTGGGTGATATTCTGAATCATGGTCCAAGAAACCCGATTCCAGAGGGATACAACCCGCCGGCGGTTGCAGATAAGTTGAATGCGTTTTCTCAAGAGATCATTGCCGTTCGTGGTAACTGCGATAGCGAAGTGGATCAGATGTTGTTGTCTTTTCCAATGATGATGGATTACTCGTGGGTGCTATTAGAATCAGGCCAACGTATCTTCCTAACCCATGGTCATTTGTACAATACCAATAAACGCCCTGCGCTGAAGGCAGGCGATATTATTGCACACGGCCATACCCATATTCCTGTCGCCGAATACCAAAATGACATCTTTATCTTTAATCCTAGCTCGGTGACATTCCCACGAGAGGGACACGCGGCGAGCTATGGCATCTATGAAAACAATACCTTCAAAGTCATTAGCCTTGAAGGTGATGTTCTCGTGAGTGGCCAGCTTTAAACCATTAGATCGGCGGTGAAAGGGCTTATTTTGAGTCTACGTGGCCAAGGTCTCTGTCTGGAGCAATGATGTTTCGCACTCTTTGCTTCAGAACTTTCGCCTCAGGAAAGCCGTCATCTGCTTTTCTTTCCCAAATCTGCATACCATTACAAAAGATTTCGAACCGACCTCCTGTGTCTGGGTGCAAGCTCACTTGCTCAATTTCTTCGCTGAAGGTATGCAGTAGCTCTTGGCATAACCAACTAGAACGAAGCATCCAATTGCATTGACGGCAATAGTGTATGGTGATTGTTGCTTTAGCGATAGGGGAAGCTGTTTGATCTGACTCTGTACTCATGGGTAATCCTTTTAAACGCGAGTAAATTCTTAATACCAATATCACTGTATCAATGAAAATACAGATGCTAAGGGTAATAAAAAAGGAGCATCATGCTCCTTTTTTATTGCTATGCAGTAAATAGCTATTCGATCTTAGTTCGAAAACAATACGGTAGAACCATGATTTAAGCTAGTCAGTAGCAGTGCCTTCGGGTTAACAATGTCTATGCGGCGGCTTTGCTCTGCGTCCATCTTAATGACTTGAGTGATAAGCTCTAGTTGCTCTTCTGAAAAGTCTTGGCGCTGAGCCGAAGTCACATCTTTAAACTCCGTTGGCGAAACCAGTAAGTAGTTGTCGTTAATATCCCACTGACCCGTTTCAGAGATGTTGATGACATTCGCAGGCTCAGTTTGATTACCGTAAAGTCTAACCACTGACATTCTCAAATATGTACCATTTGGCAGGTACTTCGCATTCGATGATAGTTCAACTCTACGAAGTGGGCCGATCGAGTCAGCTTGCTTGTTATCGCTAATCAGCGTCACCATCTTAGATTGCCATTCATGCTGAGTGAGCAAGCGCTCTACTTTTGCATCGCTGCCCCAATACAACCAACCACTCAAAAATGCAGATAGAACCAGTAAAATAATCGATACTTTTAATTTCATGCTACTGACCACCGTTACAAATGTCGTTTACATCCGACTGGTTTGCGTAAATTCTTAGAGTTACATTTTCGCTTGAGTATTCTTGCGGGTGAATGTAGTTGAGGGCAAGGTTATTGGTTTGCCCACCTGTTGCAATCACTTCAGTCGGCTTTAGCATGCCAGTGTGATTCGTGTTGTAACGTAATACACACTTCTCTATCGCTGGCAGCCAACTGCTAAGATCTGGGTGGTTAATCGGTGATTGAACCTTTACGCCATCTATTTCAGCCAATGTTTTGAACTCGGACTCTGCCGGGTTGGTAAATGTCAAAACGAGAATCGGCATGATGAAGGCGGCAAGCAGTAACCAAAATGTTAGCCACTTATTGGTGTTTTTAGCGGGAGCCGTAACAGGAGCGGTTGCTGGTTCTAGTTCTACCTTGGTCTCTTGAACTTTTGCAATTGGCTCTGATTCCACTGTTTCAGTGATCGTTTCTTCAGTCGCTGCAGGCGTTGCAAACGTCAAAATAGGTTCTACGTCATTTTCGGTAATTTCAGCAGCTACTGGCTGATCATGTGATGAAAGTGGGGCAGAGCGCTCAACGGTTGCAATAAATTGATAACCGCGTTTAGGCACGGTCTTTACGAATTCTGGAGATTTGGTCGAATCTTTCAGCATCTTTCTTAGTGTCGATACTGCTTGCGTTAAGCTAGAGTCATCAACCTCAAAGCCTTGGTCTCGCCAAACATACTCGTGTAATTCATTACGAGTGATAACTTCGTTGGGTCTTTCTGACAGCATCAGGAGAATGCGGCTTTCATTGCTGCCAAGGCGTACGACTTCGCCGTCGCTCATTTGGTCAACAAGTGAGTTGCTGTTTGGATCGAAGACAAACCGCTGTGCGAGAATAAACTTTGTGCCGATATTGCTCATTGAATTCTTCTACTTTTGGATGATTTGGGGTGCGAAATAGACAAATCTCAGGTGAAGTTCAGTTAATTCTTCACCAAATCATGGCTTCTTTTATGTTCTTTTATATTTATCAGACTCAAGGATAATAAAAACAGATCAAAAAAACAGTGTTTTTATGATTTTTGACCTTGAATTTACATTTGTCATCCTCATGTTAATGAACATAAGAGTGGCATCAAGTGTTACTCCCCCTATGGTTATTCAACATAAAGTATAGATGTTTTGGAGTAAAAATGAGCGAAACGGCAACGCAAAATAAAGAGACTCGTGGCTTTCAATCTGAAGTAAAACAACTACTTCATCTAATGATTCACTCACTGTATTCAAATAAAGAAATCTTTCTACGTGAGCTGATCTCTAACGCATCTGACGCGGCTGACAAGCTTCGTTTTCAAGCCCTATCTAATGGTGACCTTTACCAAGGCGATGCTGATTTAGGTGTGAAACTTTCATTCAACGCTGAAGCAAATACCTTAACGATCTCTGATAACGGTATCGGCATGAGCCGTGACAACGTTATTGAGCATTTAGGTACGATTGCTAAATCAGGTACAGCAGACTTTTTCTCAAAACTGTCTGAAGACCAAAGCAAAGACTCTCAATTGATTGGTCAATTTGGTGTGGGTTTCTATTCTGCGTTCATCGTTGCTGACGCGGTAACGGTTCGCACTCGTGCGGCTGGCCTAGCAAACAATGAAGCCGTTCAATGGCACTCTGCTGGCGAAGGCGATTACACCATCGAAGACATCACTAAAGAATCTCGCGGTACTGACATCATTCTGCATATGCGTGAAGACGGTAAAGAGTTCTTAAACGAATGGCGCCTGCGTGAAGTGATTGGTAAGTACTCTGATCACATCGGCATCCCTGTTTCTATCTTCACAGCCGTGAAAGATGACGAAGGTAAAGACACCGAAGAGAAGCATTGGGAACAGATTAACAAGGCGCAAGCGCTTTGGACTCGTAACAAATCTGATATCGAGAAAGAAGAGTATCAAGAGTTCTACAAGCACGTATCTCACGACTTTGCTGATCCACTGACGTGGAGCCACAACAAGGTTGAAGGTAAGAACGACTACACAAGCTTGCTTTACATCCCAGCGAAAGCACCTTGGGACATGATGAACCGTGACCACAAGAGTGGCTTGAAACTTTACGTGCAGCGTGTATTCATCATGGATGACGCAGAGCAGTTCATGCCATCTTACATGCGTTTCGTTCGCGGTCTGATTGACTCAAACGATCTGCCATTGAACGTGTCTCGTGAAATCCTGCAAGACAACAAGGTAACTCAGTCTCTTCGTGGCGCATGTACCAAGCGTGTACTAACTATGCTTGAGCGCATGGCAAAGAATGACAATGACAAGTACCTAGAGTTTTGGAAAGAGTTCGGCCTAGTATTGAAGGAAGGCCCAGCTGAAGACATGGCGAATAAAGAGAAGATCGCTGGTCTACTCCGTTTCTCGTCAACGGAAGTGGATTCTGCTGAACAAACCATCAGCCTTGAATCTTACGTTGAACGCATGAAAGAAGGCCAAGATAAGATTTACTACCTAACAGCGGATAGCTACGCTGCAGCTAAGAACAGCCCACACTTGGAGCAGTTCAAAGCGAAAGGTATTGAAGTGGTTCTAATGTACGATCGCATTGATGAGTACGTAATGAACTATCTAACTGACTTTGATGGCAAACAATTCCAATCGATCACAAAAGCAGGCTTAGATCTAAGCAAGTTTGAAGGTGAAGAAGAGAAAGAGAAGCAGAAAGAGACTGAAGAAGAGTTCAAGTCTGTTGTAGAGCGCACTCAATCTTACCTAGGTGGTCGTGTTAAAGAAGTTCGTACGACCTTCAAGCTAGCAACAACACCTGCGGTTGTAGTAACGGACGACTTCGAAATGGGCACGCAAATGGCTAAGCTTCTTGAAGCTGCTGGTCAAGCTGCGCCTGAAGTGAAGTACATCTTCGAGATTAACCCTGAGCACGCTCTGGTTAAACAAATGGCCGATGAAGCAGACGAGCAAGCGTTTGGTCGTTGGGTTGAGTTGCTACTTGGGCAAGCGATGCTGGCTGAAAAGGGCTCAATGGAAGATCCGTCACAATTCTTGGGTGCAATCAACGAGCTACTGACAAAGCGTTAGTCTTTCGACTTTAGGTTAAGCCAAAAATTGTAATAAAAAGCTCGCAAATGCGGGCTTTTTTTTATGAACGTCGCTGAAAATCTATTAAACGTGGTCAACGTCACCGTTATCGTCACAACAAATGTTGCCGATACATTCTTTAGTCGTAAATTCAGCCAAATTGAATATTAATGTGATAGAATGCTCGACCTAATCAGCTGGAGCTAGGAACCAATTTCTTCCAGTTGTATGATTTTTAAACGTTATACCGAAACTTACCGTTTTGCTTCTGTTTACAGTTTTGCTTAACCTCAGCTGTTACCTAACTTTTCCTGTTTATCTTAAATATGAACGAGGAAGGTGGGATAGTGAGCTTCGGTATAAATCATAATTTTATAAGAGGATTAAACATGCGCATCATTCTTCTAGGTGCTCCTGGCGCGGGTAAAGGTACTCAAGCTAACTTCATCATGAACAAATTTGGTATCCCTCAAATTTCAACTGGTGACATGCTACGTGCTGCTATCAAAGCGGGTACTGAGCTTGGTAAGCAAGCAAAATCAGTAATCGACGCTGGTCAGCTAGTTTCTGATGAAATTATCCTTGGTCTTATCAAAGAGCGTATCGCTCAAGATGACTGTGAGAAAGGTTTCCTACTAGACGGTTTCCCACGCACAATCCCACAAGCTGATGGCCTAAAAGAAATGGGCATCGCTGTTGATTACGTTGTTGAATTCGACGTTGCTGACGATGTGATTGTTGAGCGTATGGCTGGTCGTCGTGCTCACCTTCCTTCAGGCCGTACATACCACACTGTGTACAACCCGCCTAAAGAAGAAGGCAAAGATGACGTAACTGGCGAAGAGCTAGTTGTACGTGATGACGACAAAGAAGAAACCGTTCGTGCACGTCTAGGCGTATACCACGATCAAACAGCTCCGCTAATCTCTTACTACGGTAAAGAAGCTGAAGCAGGCAACACTCAGTACCTTAAGTTTGACGGTACTAAGCAAGTTGCTGAAGTTAGTGCAGAACTTGAGAAAGCACTAGCATAATTGGCTAACAGCCAGTTTTAGAATTTGATATATTGGAAGCGACCTTAAGGGTCGCTTTTTTTGTTTCAGTTTTTAGTACGATACCAATCTAGATAATTCGATTACACACCATTCAAGATGAAACCGTTTTTGATGAAGGTGGCTCACAATCGAGAGTAGATGTTGCGATATCCCATTTAAAGAATGATTATTCAGACATTTAGTGGGAACCAATGATCTTAAACTTATGCAGATTAGTATATTACTTTCCAGAAAATCACATATTGGTCTCAGGTATCTATGGAAAATAATAAAAAGCAGGGCGTTTTACTGGTGAACTTAGGAACACCAGATTCGGCGACCCCAGCTGGCGTTCGTCGATTTTTGAGTGAATTCTTACACGACAAGCGAGTAGTAAACCTAACCCGTTGGCTTTGGTGCCCAATCTTGCACGGGGTGATTTTACCGATTCGAGCACCCAAAGTAGCCAAGTTGTATCAATCTGTCTGGATGGATGAAGGCTCACCACTGTTTGTGTATTCTCAAAGACAAGCTGAAAAGCTCCAGAAGAAACTAGAGATGCCGGTTGCACTGGGTATGACCTATGGTAACCCAAGCATTAAGACTGGTGTTGAGCAACTGATGGACCAGGGCGTTGAGGACATCATCGTACTGCCTTTATATCCTCAGTATTCTGGCACAACCACAGCGGCAGTTTCTGATGGTTTAACCAAAGCCTTTAAACAGATGCCAGTTATCCCAAGCTATCGCTTTATTCGTGACTACTACTCACACCCTAGCTATGCCAAAGCATTGGCTGAAAGCGTTCGTAGCCATTGGGAACAAAATGGCAGAGCCGATCACTTGGTTTGTTCGTTCCACGGTATTCCGAAGCGCTTAGCTGATGAAGGCGATATCTACCCACAGCATTGTGAAGCAACGACAAAGCTGCTTGCTGCTGAGCTAGGTTTATCTGAAGAAGACATCACCATGACCTACCAATCGCGATTTGGTCGAGAGGAGTGGTTGAAGCCATACACTGACGAGACACTTGAATCACTGCCAAGCAAAGGTATCAAGAAGATCGACATCATGGCACCTGCATTTTCGGTTGACTGTTTGGAAACGTTAGAAGAGATTTCAGACCAGTGTAAAGATACTTTCATTGACGCTGGTGGTTCGGACTTTAGCTACATTATGTGTTTGAACGACAGAGACTCGCACATCGATATGATGGCAGAGTTAGTCGCTCTATATCGCTAACAGCTGCTGAGCCTTGATTACGTCTTATCGCATAAATAACAAAAGGGCTGCTCATTGAGCAGCCCTTTTTGAACTTGAAGTTTCTTCTTGAAATAGCTCTAGATATTAAGCAACAGACGTTTCTGCTGTCTCAGCTTTTGGCTCTGCTTCAAGCGTCATGTTGGTTTCTACACCATGCATCCAGGATACGAGCTTACCAGCACAAAGAAGCAATAATACGCCACTAATTGTTGCTGTAATCGCGATACCACCAAAGATAGACATCGCGCCAAGCTCACCAACGTGAGAACCCACTAGGCCTGCTACGTAGTTTGCAACCGCATTGAAGCCAAACCAAGCACCCATCATTAGTGATGCTAAACGAAGTGGAGCTAGCTTAGTGACCAACGACAGGCCAATAGGCGATAAACAAAGCTCACCAAGTGTATGGAAGAAGAAGGCACCTACTAGCCATAACATCGATGTTTTCACTGTTAGGTCACCACCTTGCTCCATTACCGCACCCATCATGCACACAAAGCCAAGTGCTAAGAAAAACAGCGCCATCGCAAACTTAACAGGTGAGTTTGGCTCACGCTTACCCAGTTTCACCCAGAACGCAGCAATGATTGGAGCAAGTGTAATGATGAAGAATGGGTTCAAAGATTGGAACCACGCAGCAGGAACTTCAAAGCCACCAATCATACGGTCAGTATATTGTTGAGTGTAGATGTTCATTAGGCCGCCAGCTTGTTCAAAGCCCGCCCAGAATACAATCACGAACAGACCCATAATCAGAATAACTTTTAGTCTGTCGAATTCTTCTTTAGTTAGTGGCGCTTTCTCTTTCGATTTGTTCAGTTCTTTTGCTCGAGCAGCCGCAGGTACAGAACCGATGTTGCCTAACCAAGATTGAGCCATCGTCATTTGCATGATCAAGCTAATAACCATACCGATACCAGCAGCCAAGAAGCCCGCTTTCCAACCGAATGAATCCACTGCTGCACCGGAAATCAAGCCACCAAGTAGTGCGCCTAAGTTGATGCCCATGTAGAAAATGGTGAAAGCACCATCACGGCGGTTATCACCTTCTTGGTACAAGTCGCCAACCATGGTCGAGATGTTTGGTTTAAACATACCGTTACCACTGATAAGCAGTGCTAAACCAAGGTACAGAGCGTTGACTTGGTCTAAGCCAATAAAGCCGTTAGGTAGAGCCAGTGTGAATTGGCCTAGAGCCATCAATACACCACCAATTAGGATCGATTTACGTTGTCCTAGGTAGTTATCGGCAATCCAGCCACCAATTAATGGTGTGATGTAGACTAAACCTGTGTAGATCCCGTAGAGATCGAGAGCGTCTTTTGTTGACCAACCAAGGCCACCATTAAGAGTGGTATCAGTTAAGAATAAAACAAGAATTGCACGCATTGCATAGTAGGAGAAACGTTCCCATAGCTCTGTGCTAAATAGTAGAAATAGGCCTCTAGGGTGGCCAAAGATGTTGTGAGTGCTTGGCATAAGTTTTACTAATTTTAGGTATTAAAAGATTTTATAGTCACTTATGTATACAGAGTGGAATAACCATCTGCAATAGGCGTCTTTTATGGTTACGATAACTAATTTTTTATAACTGCATGAAAATAAGGGGTTTTCTATGCAATGTTACCCAGATAATGCGTGCTGCAAACTAATTTTCCAGTTTTGGGCTGGATGCATAGTGAGCTTTTTAAAAGAATTACCGAATAATAAAAGTGAAATGCATTGACTTGTTGTATCATTTTGATCTTCATAGGGTATGGTGTGTTTTATTTATCTGGCATACATACGCTTACAAGAATGCGCCTTTTTATCTGTAAATGATCCCTGTACAATGCTTAACCACTTTTCGGACCTATGACTTTTTGTTGATAAGTTGGTCTGTTACGCATAATTTCTTGCTTATCAGTCTTCATTTTATTAACGGTGATTAAACCGTTTTAGGCTTGTGGTAAAATGTTCAAAAATAGAAAATGGCTAGTAAAATGAAACGTTGGTATTTGCTCTACTGTAAGCGTGGTGATCAAAAACGCGCTCAACAGCACTTAGAGAATCAAGGGGTAGAGTGCTTTTATCCTCAAATAGAAGTCGAAAAGGTGGTGAGAGGGAAAGAAAAGCAGGTCAAAGAGCCGCTGTTTCCATCTTACATCTTTGTTCGCTTTGACTATGAGCAAGGTCCTAGCTTCACGACTGTTCGTTCAACGCGCGGTGTGGTGGACTTTATTAAGTTCGGCACAAGACCGCATGAGGTCCAAGGTGACTTGGTTTTTGAACTCAAAGAGTTTGAGAAGTGCTACAGCATCGAAACTGAAGATTGTTGTGTTGAGTTTGAATCTGGGCAGGTGGTTAAGATTCAGAGTGGCCAGTTTGCCGGGGTTGAGGCTATTTTCGATCAGAAAGACGGTGAGGCTCGATCGATTATGTTGGTAAAAATGATCAGCCACGTGGTTCCTATCAGTATTGAGAACGAAGCACTACAAGCTCACGCATAACTGCAACAATAAAAAATAGGCTTAAAAATAAAAAGGCGCATCATGCGCCTTTTTTAGTCTTTAGGGTTTGTTCAAAACGCTCTAAGCGTTGTAAGCATCGTTGTGAACGGCTTGTACTGCACGGCCCGATGGGTCGACACAGTTTTTGAATGACTCATCCCACTCAATCGCTTTTGCTGATGAACAAGCAACTGAAGGTCCACCTGGTACACATTCTGCCGCTGATTCTAGAGGGAATAGCTCCTCAAAGATTTCACGGTAAGCATAACCTTCCTTGGTTGTTGGCGTGTTGTAAGGGAAACGGAACTTAGCAGCCTCCATTTGTTGATCCGTTACTTTTGCTTCAGCCGTTGCTTTCAATGTATCAATCCAATCGTAGCCAACACCATCAGAGAACTGCTCTTTTTGACGCCATGCGATTGAATCTGGTAGGTAGTCTTCAAAACACTCACGCAGGATGTGTTTCTCCATCTTACCGTTACCACACATCTTGTCTTCAGGGTTCAGGCGCATTGCGACATCGATAAACTCTTTGTCTAAGAATGGTACACGACCTTCAACGCCCCATGCTGCCAATGATTTGTTTGCGCGAGCACAGTCGAACATGCTTAGAGCAAGTAGCTTACGTACTGTTTCTTCGTGGAACTCTTTTGCGTTTGGCGCTTTATGGAAGTAAAGGTAGCCACCAAAGATTTCATCAGCACCTTCACCAGACAATACCATTTTGATGCCCATTGCTTTGATCTTACGAGCAAGCAAGTACATTGGCGTTGATGCACGAATCGTCGTTACATCGTAAGTCTCGATATGGTAGATAACATCACGGATCGCATCTAAGCCTTCCTGAATGGTGTAAGTCATCTCGTGGTGCACAGTACCGATCTTGTCCGCAACTTCACGAGCAGCGATAAGATCTGGTGCGCCTTCAAGGCCAACTGCGAATGAGTGTAGTTGTGGCCACCAAGCTTCAGATTGCTCATCATCTTCGATACGCATTGCAGCAAAGCGTTTAGCGACCGCTGAAGTAATTGATGAATCAAGGCCACCAGATAGAAGTACACCGTAAGGAACGTCAGTCATTAGTTGGCGTTTAACAGCTGCTTCTAGTGCTTCAGTCAGTTCTTCTTTGCTTGTGCTGTTGCCTTGTACCGCAGCGTACTCGTTCCAATCGCGGATGTAGTAGCGTTGAGGTTCTGCATCTTTCGAAGAGTAGAAGCTACCAGGAGGGAATTCACTGATCGTCTTACATACTTCAACCAATGCTTTCATCTCTGAAGCAACGTAGTAGTTACCGTGCTCATCGTAACCTTGGTAAAGCGGGATGATACCAATATGGTCGCGGCCCACTAGGTATTCGTCTTTCTCTTCATCGTATAAAACGAAGGCGAAAATACCGTTAAGCTCTTCTAGAAGGTCTGCACCCATCTCTTGGTATAGCGCTAGGATAACTTCACAGTCAGAATCAGTCTGGAACTGGTACTTATCTTCATAGCGTGCGCGAAGTTCTTTGTGGTTATAAATTTCACCGTTCACTGCAAGAATGTGCTTTTTGTCTTGGCTGTATAGTGGTTGAGCACCACTGTTCAAGCCAACAATAGCAAGACGTTCATGAGCAAGGATTGCTTTTTCACCAGCATAGATACCAGACCAGTCCGGACCACGGTGACGAAGCTTCTTAGACATTTCTAAAGCAATAGGGCGAAGTGCTGCGGCATCACTTTTAATGTCGAGAATGCCAAATACTGAACACATAGAACTTCCTTTTAAATAATTTCTAAATCAACTGCATTCAATTTGCCATTCTGGCTAAAAAAAGCAACCGGATGTGAGCAAAAAAATAATATAAAGGGTGTTCTGTTAGAAATTATCTAATTTTTATGTGCTTTTGGTGTGTGATGTTTAATTGCGGTTGGTTTTTTAAACAAAAACCTCTCAAAAGTGCGAAAAATAGTCAGTTTTGAGAGGTTTAGTTGAACACGGTCTAATACTAGATTTTATTGATATTTGGATTTAACTGTTCGCAAACGTGGCGAGCAAAACCACTACCAGCCTCGCTGTAAATGTTAAATGCCGCATCAACGCCATTCTCTTTCAGTGTTTCGAGTTGATCTGGATATTCAGCAATAGCCGCAATTTGGCCTTTAAAGTTACGTGACTTCAATTGCTCTAAAGCGGTTTGATTACCTTGGTGGTGAGGCATAGCCAGGATCACTAGCTTTACGTTTGCTGTATCTAGAATTCGTTCCCAGAAATCCGGGTCAGTCGCGTCACCAGAGATCACGTTCCTGCCATGGCTTCTGTGATTGTGCGCGGCTTCTTCGCGAACTTCAACACCTAGGCTGACTTTGCCATAGCGAGTGCGTAATTCGTCATAAGCACCAGTACCAATTCGTCCCATACCAAGAATCAGCACTTGGGCCCGACCTGGGTCAATTCGCTTATCACGTCGGTGAAGCTTTTCTGACGCATGCTCTTTTAGCCATTTACCTGACTGCTGATAAAGCTTGTGACCAGCTCGGTTTAAAGGTGCTGCGATTAAGAACGACAGTGAAACAGCAATTGCCACAGCCACCAAGATGTCACCTGACATCCAGCCCATCTTGAAGGCGAGACCACCAACGATGAGGCCAAACTCGCTATAGTTAAACAGTGATAGCGAGGCAAGTAGAGACGTTCGAACACGGAACTTGAAGCGGTTGAGTACCAAGAAGTAGAGAACACCTTTCACTGGCAGCATCAGCAAGAACAAGATTGCGAGCATAAAGCCTTGAATGGTTGGTTGCTCTGACAAACCAATGTTCAAGAAGAAACAGACAAGGAAAAGTTCTTTAAGGTTAAACAGCGACTTTGATAATTCTGAGGCTTTTGGGTGACCAGCAAGTAACATACCTAAAACAAGAGCCCCCAAGTCTGGTTTCACACCAACCAAATGGAATAAACCAGCACCGACGACTAATGCGAAGAAGATGCCGGAAAGAACCAGCATCTCACCGTGACCAACCCAATCGAGCACTTTGTAGAACAGTGGGCGTAATAAGGGTAGGGCAAACAGAGCAATCGCATACCACTCAGGTATTTTGCCCGTAGAAGCCGTTAAGAATACTACGGCGAAGATATCCTGCATGACCAAGATACCAATCGCTAACGTTCCGTAGGTCGCATTCATTTCGCCTTTCTCTTGCAGAGTCTTAACCGCAAATACGGTACTAGAGAATGAAAGAGCAAAACCGAGCAGAACGATCTGTTCTACCGACATGGCAGCTAGCGATGAAATACCTAAGAACTTAAAGCCAAACAGGGCGACGGCGAAAAACAGAGTGGACAAAAGGTTGTGGATTGTCGCGCCAGCCCAGATCTCTTTAGAGAGTAGGGTTTTGATATCGAGCTTTAAGCCGATAGTAAATAGAAGCAGAGTAACACCAAGGTCAGCTAAAGTAATGATGGTGTCATTGGTTTCAAAGCCAAAGGCAAAAAGCCCAAAGCCTGCAACCAAAAAACCAACTAATGGGGGAAGGTGACACTTTAAAGCAATAAATCCTGCGATAAACGCAGTGGATATTAATATAAGTTCCATAACTTGTTGTTGTAGTTCCCTAGCTTAAAAAAACGGGCCGTGTTTATACAAACACGGCCCGCGGAAAATCAGAATTGTTTTTCTCTAGTCTTCGAGAAGCTTCTGCAGTAACACGCCGTTGAGCATGGCGCGCTTAATCATGGCAAAAGCTCCCATCGTAGGATGTTTATCGATCTGTGATGCTACAATAGGCAAGCCGCTATGGAAAGTCGTTAACGACTGATTCTCTACATTGCGCTTAATTGCAGGGAAAACAATCTCTTGTGCCTTGGTAATATCACCAGCAATGATAACTTTTTGAGGGTTAAATAAGTTAATCGTCATGGCGATAGCCTTACCTAACTGGTTTCCTACTCGAACTAAGCTTTGCTTCGCCAGTTCGTCACCATTGATTGCATGGTCACACACATCTTGAATCGTAATACGGTCAAGCTCTGTTAAAGAAGACTCATAGCCTTGTTTAATCAGTTTTTGAACTCGTTCAACGATTGCTGGGTTTGCCGCTACGGTTTCAAGACAACCGAAGTTACCACATTGGCATTGCTCGCCTAGCGGATCGATTTGGATATGGCCAATCTCACCTACGTTGCGGTTGTGACCTAAGAAAACCTGACCATTTACGATAATACCTGCGCCGGTACCACGGTGAACACTCACT
The DNA here is from genome assembly GCF_003050085.1 of Vibrio sp. 10N.286.48.B8. Classification (NCBI taxonomy): domain Bacteria; kingdom Pseudomonadati; phylum Pseudomonadota; class Gammaproteobacteria; order Vibrionales; family Vibrionaceae; genus Vibrio; species Vibrio sp. 10N.286.48.B8. The sequence goes on from NZ_PIGD01000002.1 coordinate 347,940, forward strand.
AAAATAGAGTCTTGGCTGTCTTTACTTGCACCGAAGTAGTGCTCTGCAAGCGCCATTCCGCGAACATCGTTACCCACAAAACAAGCGACATGGAATGTGTCGCGAATAATGTCACTTAAAGCCAGGTTATCGATATCCGTGTTTGGCATGTACTCAACAACACCAGTCGTTGGGTTAACCAAGCCTGGAAGTGTGACACCAATAGCAATCAGCTGATCGATCTTTGGTTGGTGTTCAGCAATGAAAGCCTTCAAATTATTAACCAAGCCTTGGGTAAGGTCTGACTGGTCTGAATAATTCAGGTCTTGCTGTTGGAAAGCCAACTCACGACCGCCAAGGTCATGAAGGCTTATTTGAATGTAGTCTCGACCTAAACGCACAGCGACAGAATGAAAAGGTTCTACTTCTGTGGTTAGGGAGATAGCGCGTCTACCGCCAGTAGACGCTTGCTGCGCAACCTCTTTAATTAGGCCGCGCTCTAAAAGTTGGCGGGTAATTTTTGTAACACTTGCCGGTGCGAGTTGGCTTACATCAGCCACTTGTATACGACTGATAGGCCCTTGTTGGTCTATAAGTCGGTATACCGCCGCACTGTTTAGTTGTTTAACTAAGTCTACGTTACCTATTTGTCCGCCATTCATACTTAATTGTGCTCGTATTGTCCGTTAACAACAGTCGCTTTAACGTTAAAGTCTCGGTCAAATACAGCTAGGTTTGCAACCATGCCTTTTTTGATTCGACCTAGCTTGCTTTCTACACCGATAGCCGTAGCTGGGTATAGCGTAGCCATGCGAAGAGCTTCGTCTAAAGCGATACCAGCGTGCTCAACTGTATTCTGAACTGCTTCAATCATAGTCAGAGCTGAGCCGCCCAGTGTGCCGTTTTCATCAACACACTTACCATCACGGTAATATACTTTCTTACCGACAAAAATAAAGTATTCCATGTCAGCACCTGCAGGAGCTGTGGCATCCGTCACTAATACCAACTTTTCTCCCTTGATTTTATGCGCAATTCTGATGTTTGCGTAATCAACGTGGAAACCGTCGGCAATGATGCCAGCGTAAACCTCTGGTGTGTCGTAAATCGCGCCTACAACGCCCGGTTCACGACCGACCATAGGGGTCATTGCATTGAATAGGTGAGTAGCGAACGTGATACCAGATTCAAAACCTTGGCGTGCTTCTGCGTAAGTTGCGTTGGTGTGGCCGATAGAAACCACAACGCCAGCTTTGTGCAGGCGTTCAATGTGTTCAGGGTCGTTTAACTCTGGAGCTAATGTAACTTTTGCAACAAGGTCACTGTTGTCACAGATAAGCTCAATCATTTCGTTGTCAGACTTACGAATGTGATCGACGCTGTGGATGCCTTTTTTCGCAACGTTCAAGTACGGACCTTCTAGGTGCAGACCTAAAGATTGGTTTTGGTACTGGTTGTGGTACTCACGAGCTGCCGTAATAACGGCACGCATATCTTCGTCTGAAGAGGTGATAAGCGTTGGTAAGAAGCTAGTACAGCCAGATTTCAGATTTGCTTTGTGCATGATCTGCATGGTTTCTGCAGTGATCTCATCGTTAAGCATTACACCGCCACAACCGTTCAGTTGTAGGTCAATGAAACCTGGACTTAGGTTTGCTCCGTCTAGGTCGCGAACCTCGATTCCCTCTGGCAATTCAGAGATAGGACAGACTTTTTTGATCAGTTCGTTTTCGATTACAACAGCATGATCGGTCAGAACATCACTACCAGTGTAAATTTTACAGTTACTTAGCGCGTACATAGTCAGCTAATCCTTATTTCGTGAGATCTTTTAAATTCGTTCGTTACCTAAATGCGGACTTAGTTTGCGAGCATCATTTACGTAACGATTTATCTTTTATGGGCAAACGGCTTCAATATAGGAAGCTATTTAAGTGGTTGAAAAATATATGAACAACTGATCGTTATTATACATTTAGGTTCATTGTTAATGATTATTCATACGGCAATAGAAGCCCGCAGATACCATCTTTTTACCTAATGATTAGATTTGGATTTTATCTATAAATGTTCATTTTTTTGAATGATAAAATAAGTTTTATGATCTCGCTAGCAAAAACCTCTGGATTTGGTAAAAACTGGTGATTAGGATCACAAATGGTAAGGTTTTAATTTGCGGAGCAAAATTAATTGAATACACTGAATAGGACTAAATTGAGCGACTAAAATAAGTTTCTCAAACGAATTCTAAAAAATCCTATAGGGGGAAACAACTGGTGAATATTCTAGGATATGCACAGAAGCTTGGTAAGGCGTTAATGCTACCAATCGCAACGCTTCCGATTGCGGCGCTTCTTTTACGTTTAGGTCAAGGCGATCTACTTGATATTCCATTCATGGCGCAAGCTGGTGGTGCTATCTTCGGTAACCTACCATTGCTCTTTGGTCTAGGTATCGCGATTGGTCTTTCTAAAGACGGTAACGGCGCAGCAGGTCTTGCTGGTGCAGTTGCTTACTTCGTACTAACTGCTACAGCAACGACAATTAACGCAGACGTTAACATGTCATTCTTCGGCGGTATCTTCGCAGGTATCATCGCAGGTCACTCTTACAACGCTTTCCACGCGACACGCCTTCCAGAGTGGCTGGCTTTCTTCGCGGGTAAACGTTTAGTACCTATCATGGCCGGTCTATTTGCACTTGTTGCAGGTGCTGTGTCTGGTGTGGTTTGGCCTGGTGTTCAATCTGGTCTAGACGCACTGGCTCACGCAGTATCAACGTCTGGCGCTATCGGCCAATTCGTTTACGGTACTCTTAACCGTGCACTTATCCCTGTAGGTCTACACCACGTATTGAACTCATACTTCTGGTTCGGTATGGGTACATGTCAAGAGATCATCGTTGCTGGTCAAGGCGCATTCGCTAACATCACTCAACTTTGTGTTGACCCAGCACTGGCTAAAACTCTAGTTGTTGGCCAAGAGCACACATTCACATTCGCTAACTCTGTAACTCCAGAAATCACTACTGTAGTTAAAGAAGTGACTGAAACTGTTAAATCTGGTGACCTACACCGTTTCTTCGGCGGCGATAAAGGCGCTGGCGTATTCATGAATGGTTTCTTCCCAGTAATGATGTTCGGTCTACCAGGTGCTGCACTTGCAATGTACCTAGCAGCTCCTGCTGAAAAACGTAGCCAAGTTGGTGGCGCACTATTCTCAGTTGCATTCTGTTCATTCCTAACAGGTATCACAGAGCCGCTAGAATTCATGTTCGTATTCCTAGCTCCTGCTCTATACGCAATGCACGCTGTATTTACAGGTCTGTCTCTAGTAGTTGCTAACATGTTTGGTACTCTGCACGGTTTCGGTTTCTCTGCTGGTCTTATCGACTTCGTATTGAACTGGGGTCTAGCAACTAAACCATTCGTACTACTACTAATCGGTCTTGGTTTCGGTGCTCTATACTTCTTCACTTTCTCTTTCGCAATCCGCGCTTTCAACTTGAAATCGCCAGGTCGTGAAGATGATGACGAAGCTGTTGCAGCTCCTGCTGGCGACGCACCAAAAGGCGACCTTGCACGTCAATACCTGAAAGCTCTAGGTGGTCACGATAACCTAACTTCAATCGACGCTTGTATCACTCGTCTACGCTTAACTCTTAAAGACCGCTCTGTCGCTGATGAAGTTGTTCTTAAGAAACTAGGTGCTAAAGGTGTGGTTAAACTAGGTGAAAATAACCTACAGGTTATCCTAGGCCCACTAGCTGAAATCGTAGCTGGCGAAATGAAAGCTATCGGTGCAGGCGAAGACCTATCTGATGTAAAACTTCCATAGTAAAGGAAGTACTTAATTAAGACGTAAAGTTACTCTTAAGTAAGTGTCAAATTGAAAGCCTCCCACATGGGAGGCTTTTTTGTGCCTGCTGTTTAAGGCTAATGAACACGGTTCGTTCTATTCTTCATCGAATAGCAGAAATATTCGCAATTAACGGACGGTTCTTATTGTGCAAAGGCAAAGAATTGTGGATGATTAGCAACAATGATCTTTCAATCTTTGACCGGCGCTATAAGCGACCGTTTTCTTGGGGATGAAAGATAACTTTCTCTGACAATACTAAATACATAGAGGTGCTATAGATGAGTGAAGCTGAGGCTCGTCCATCGAATTTCATTCGCCAAATTATTGATAAAGATTTAGCGGATGGTACACACAGTAGCGTGCATACTCGTTTCCCGCCGGAGCCAAATGGCTACCTGCACATTGGTCACGCTAAATCTATTTGCTTGAACTTTGGTATTGCTCAGGACTACCAGGGACAATGTAATCTTCGTTTCGATGATACAAACCCTGAAAAAGAAGACGTTGAATACGTTGAGTCAATTAAGAATGATGTAAGCTGGTTAGGCTTCGAATGGTCTGGTGATATTTGTTACTCATCAAACTACTTCGATACGCTTTACGCTTATGCTGTGGAATTAATTAATAAAGGCTTAGCGTATGTTGACGAGCTAAGTCCTGATCAAATCCGTGAGTACCGTGGCACGCTAAAAGAGCCAGGTAAAGCGAGCCCATACCGTGACCGCAGCCCTGAAGAGAACCTAGCGTTGTTTGAAAAAATGCGTGACGGTGGCTTTGAAGAAGGTAAAGCGTGTTTGCGTGCTAAGATCGACATGAGCTCTTCGTTCATGGTTATGCGCGATCCTGTTATCTACCGTGTTCGTTTTGCTCACCACCATCAAACAGCTGACAAGTGGTGCATTTACCCAATGTACGACTTTACTCACTGTATCTCTGATGCGCTGGAAGGTATTACGCACTCTATCTGTACGCTTGAATTCCAAGATAACCGTCGTTTGTACGATTGGGTTCTAGATAACATCACGATTGATTGCCAACCTCGTCAGTACGAGTTTAGTCGCCTGAATCTTGAATACACAGTGATGTCTAAGCGTAAGCTGAACCAACTTGTGGTTGAAAACCTAGTTCAAGGTTGGGATGACCCACGTATGCCTACTATTTCTGGCCTGCGTCGTCGTGGTTTTACTTCAAGCTCTATTCGTGAATTCTGTAAGCGTATTGGCGTGACAAAGCAAGAGAACATGATTGAGTTCGGTTCACTTGAGTCTTGCATTCGTGATGATCTGAACGAAAATGCACCTCGTGCAATGGCCGTTCTGGATCCAGTTAAGATCGTTATTGAAAACTACGAAGCAGATGCAGTAGAAACGTTAACTGTTGCAAACCATCCAAACAAGCCAGAAATGGGAACTCGCGAAGTACCATTTACCCGTGAAGTTTGGATTGAGCGTGATGACTTCCGTGAAGAAGCAAACAAGAAGTACAAGCGTTTGGTTCTAGGCAAAGAAGTTCGTCTACGTGGCGCTTATGTGATCAAAGCTGAACGTATCGAAAAAGATGCAGAAGGCAACATTACGACTATCTTCTGCTCTTACGACAATGAAACATTGGGTAAGAACCCTGCAGATGGCCGCAAAGTGAAAGGCGTTATCCACTGGGTATCTGCTGATAAAGCGCTGCCTGCTGAGATTCGTTTGTACGATCGTCTATTCACAGTGGCAAACCCAGCCGCTGCTGATGACTTCGCTGCAACGCTAAACCCTGAATCACTTGTTACGCTAAATGGTTTTGTTGAACCTAGCCTAGCAGAAGGTGTTGCAGAGCAAGCGTACCAGTTTGAACGTACAGGCTACTTCTGTGTGGATTCGAAAGACTCTAAAGCAGATGCACTAGTCTTCAACCGCACGGTTGGTCTGCGCGATACTTGGGGTAAAACTGAAGCTTAATGCTTGAGCATTTAGTTTGTTAAAAACGACCCAATAAAAAACCGGCTTAGAGCCGGTTTTTTTGTGTCTGCGGATATGTGCCTAGAGAGGACGTTGCTAATTTACTCTACTCGCTCAAGTTATATATCATCTGGTCGAGAGTTCGTGATTTCACCAGTGCGGGAGTTATACCAAAATACGTATTCAGCTCTGTCTGGATTTCTATGATGACCTTCAGCTGTGAAGATGTAATAGCAGAGCGCTTGAGCAGTAACAGAATCGCCCTCTTTAGTTAAAAAGGTTAGATTTTGGCGGCGCGATACAAAATCGAATCCATCAAAATTGTCTCGATCGGTTGTAACCGTAAGATCGCTGTTCATAATTGCGTCCCAGATAGCGACACAACCTTGATGGCCTTGACCTATATTGTAGGGCGCGCCCATTGGCGAATTTTTATCAACACCTAAAGGGTAACCCTCATCGTTGATATCTAGCTGTGGGTTACCGTTAGCATCCTCGCCGAAGCCTGGAAGGTCGTTCATTTCTGAATTACCGCCTCCATTCACTAGCCATTTACTATGCGCGAACGTTATCGCAGTTTGAAATTGAGATTGAGCAGCGTCAAACAGAGCGATACGGCCATCGGTTTGAATGTTAAGAAAACGGGGAAGGGCAACAACAGCAAGTACGGCGATAATCACCATAACAACCAACATCTCAATTAAAGTAAAAGCCTTAACTAGCGGGATTCTTTTCATGGATACTTTATGGAGCCCTATATAAAAAACGCCGGCCTAAGCCAGCGTTCTGTATTACTTCTTCGCTTTATGCGCGTCTGGATTGCCTTTGCAATCTCCGCTAATGCTTTTGCCGTACAAGTACAAACTGTGGTTTGTCAGTTGTACGTTGTAACGCTGAGCAATCTCTTTTTGTCTTTCTTCGATGATGTCATCAGAGAATTCGATCACTTCGCCACAATCTAAACATACAAGGTGGTCGTGGTGGTGCTGTGTAGAAAGTTCAAATACAGACTTGCCGCCTTCGAAGTGGTGACGAGTTACAATGCCAGCGTCATCGAATTGGTTAAGTACTCGATAAACGGTTGCAAGACCGATTTCTTCACCTAGGTCGATCAGCTTCTTATATAAATCTTCAGCACTAATATGTTGGCAGTCTGGCTGTTGTAATACTTCTAAAATTTTGAGCCGTGGAAGGGTCACTTTAAGACCTGCATCTTTTAGCGCTTGATTATTGTCTGACATATACTTTCCTGTTGATGATCTGCAGCAATTAACAGAATTCAATATTAATACCATTATAGTTTAGTCAGGCATAACAATAAACCACGAACTTCAAAGGGTTACTTACTGACATCACAATCTGTTTTGTAAATTGGAAGTATCTCACTTATAGTGGAGGTACGACCAGTCAAGGTGACGGTGTTTCTGATATGAACATGGAATGTTGTTATGAATAAGCAACTCGCAAAAATATATAAACCCAACATTGTAAAATTTGCTCTTAATATTTGGCCTCCCTTTTGGGGAGCGGGTATTCGAATAGCCCACATTAGCGCTGACTTTAGGGTTGTTAAGACGGTACTTAAGCTACGCTGGTGGAATAAGAACGCCAATCGTACTCAATATGGCGGCAGTATCTTTTCTCTTACCGATCCCGTTTACTCATTGATGTTAATGGGAATTTTAGGTGAGCGATATTATGTTTGGGATAAAGAAGCGAGCATTAACTTCATCAAGCCGGGGCAATCGGACTTGTATGCAGATTTTGAGATAAGCCAAGGGCAGCTTGACGATATCTATCGTCAGACACAGCTCGGTGAAAAGTGTTTTCCTGAATTTATTATTCACGTGAAAGATAAGCAGGGTAATGTGGTCTCAGAAATTCAACGCACCCTCTATGTAAGAAAGAAGCCGCAATTTAGAGATGATGATGAAGCATTAGAAGCTGAGTGCTAATTAATAGATTTTAAATAGCAAAAAACCTCCCATAAGGAGGTTTTTTCATATCTACATAATGGTTATTAATTGTAACAATTAACAACCACTAGAGAATTAGTCTTCTAGCTCTGCTAGGCACATTTCTGCGTGGATTTGTTTAACCCAGTTAGATACGCGCTCATCAGTTAGCTCAGGTTGACGGTCTTCATCGATACATAGACCAACGAATTGGCTGTCATCGCCTTCAACTAAACCTTTCGATGCTTCGAATTCGTAGCCTTCAGTTGATGTGTGACCTAGGATAGTACCGCCTTTCGCTTCAACGATGTCACGGATAGTACCCATAGCATCACAGAAGTATTCTGCGTAATCTTCTTGGTCGCCACAACCAAAGATAGCAACAAGCTTAGTTGAGAAATCAATAGCTTCTAGCTCTGGGAAAAAGTCATCCCAATCACATTGTGCTTCGCCGTAGTACCACGTAGGGATACCAAGCAGCAGTAGATCGAAGTTATCGATATCTTCTTTGCTGCTTTTTGCAATGTCTTGAACGTGAACGAGCTGTTTGCTCAATTGCTTTTGAATCATCTTAGCAACAGCTTCAGTGTTACCTGTATCGCTACCAAAGAAGAGACCTACACTTGCCATAGAATCATTACCTTTCATTTTGTCTGTTGTCGGTGTGATAAAGTTCGGAAGAGAATCGTTAGATCCCAGTTCCTTCCCAGCTTAGTTGGATTATCCCTTTGGCGATAAAACCCGCACAGCCAAGGAAAAGTACTAACCATACGATGCGACGACCAAATGGAGGAACATTTCCCTGCTTGAGAACGTCCTTAATTGCCATACCGATTAAAAAGAAAATCGCGGCAAACAGGAGATCTAAACCAACAGATTCAATGATGTTCATGTAGTCGTAAAGCATGGGAACCTTATATACCAATTTTGCTTGGGCGCACTATATCACTGTTGCGAGATAAAGTTAATCTGCAGTGATTACTCAGCTCTCATTTATCTGCATGAAAAAGCGCGCTTAAGCGATGAATTTTCGTATTGCTCTGAGTACTTCAGCTGGCTTTTCTGCGTGTAGCCAATGACCCGTATTGGCAATGACGTGCGCCTTTGCGTTAGAAAATTGCTGCTGAACTGCAGTTTGGTGCTCAGCCGTGAGGTAGTCAGAATCCCCACCTTTTATTAGCAAGGTTTTGACCGAGGTTTTGTCGATCGGTTCCCAGCCAATGATGTGAGCGTAGTTTGCAAGTAGTGACGCGACGTTAAAGCGCCACTCCATAATGCCTTGTTCTGACTTGAATAGTGATTTCGTTAAGAACTGGCGAACCCCGTCGATTTCAATATGTTTTGCGAGTACTTTAAGTGCTTCAGAGCGAGATTCTGGTTTTTCTTCTATCACGGCTTGAAGGCCTGCGAATACGTTATCATGGCGACTTTGGGTGTAAGCGACCGGTGCCATGTCCAGTACGATCAGTTTACGTAGCTCTAGGTGTTGGGTGAGTGCCATGGCAACCTTGCCACCCATCGAGTGACCAATCACAGTGACGTCGTCTAACTCGAGATCTTTCAACAGTTGAGAGACATCTTGCGCCATCGCTTGGTAGTCATGAGTGTCACTATGGAAAGATTGGCCGTGGTTACGTAGATCGATACTAAGCACTTGATGATCGGCTTTTAGATCCCTAGCGAGCAAGCCAAGGTTGTCCAGATTACCGAATAATCCATGGATCAAAACAATGGTGTGACCCTCACCTTCAATTTTATAGTTGAGCTGTACTGACATTTTTATCTTATTCATGGTGGGTTTGACGTAGAGTATCCGCGCGGATCTCGCTATAATCCCCCAGAGTTTAAACATTGAGATTGTGAAAAGCGAATGAAAACAATTGAGGTTGATGAGGACCTATACCGTTTTATTGCGGGTCAGACAGAACGTATTGGCGAAAGCGCTTCAGATATTCTGCGCCGCTTGTTACAGGTTGATAGCCAAGGCATGGCTCCGATCGAAGAGATCGTTGAGCCAAAAGGTATCGTTGTTAGCAAAGAGGTAGGCTTTACTCCAGAGAAGTTCGATGGCGTTAAAGAAATGCGCTCACTACTAATATCAGATGAGTTTGCATCACTAAAGAAAGCCATTGATCGTTTCATGCTTGTGTTATCAACACTGCATAAAATCGACCCTTTAAGCTTTTCAGAAGCAACTCAAGTAAAAGGCCGTAAGCGCGTTTACTTTGCAGATAACGAAGCGACGTTGCTAGCAAACGGCAACACGACTAAGCCTAAAGCTATTCCACAAAGTCCTTTTTGGGTTATTACTAATAACAATACAAGCCGAAAAAGACAGATGGTTGAGCAGCTTATGAGCCGCATGAGTTTCCAAGCAGAATTGATAGAAAAAGTAACAGGTTCAATTTAACGAAATCTGATTTAAACCTCATAATATCCATGGATAAGAAGATATTATGAGGTTTTTTTGTTTTTAAATTTTATATATAAGGATGTCGAAAAATGGCTATGCACCCTCGTGCTGGGCAGAAAGCTCAGCAGGAAGATCTTCATAATATCCCGGCTTTAGTTGCTAACTATTTCTTACAGCAACCGGATGCTACGAACCCAGATCATAAAGTACTTTTCGGTACTTCAGGTCACCGCGGTACAGCAGACAAATCAACATTTAACGAAAATCACATTCTAGCAATTGCACAAGCGGTTGCTGAAGTTCGTGCCGAGCAAGGTACAACTGGCCCTCTTTTCTTAGGTAAAGATACTCACGCTCTATCTGAGCCTGCGTTCTCTACGGTTATCGAAGTGCTTGTAGCGAACGGTGTTGAAGTTATTATTCAAGAAAACAACGGCTTTACTCCAACACCGGGTATCTCGCACGCGATTCTTACGCACAACCTAGTGAATGACAAAAAAGCCGACGGCATTGTTATCACGCCTTCACATAACCCACCTCAAGACGGCGGTATTAAATACAACCCGACACACGGTGGCCCAGCTGAAGCTGAATTGACTCAAGCGATTGAAGACCGTGCGAACGTGATCATTGCTGAGCAAATGCAAGGTGTTAAGCGTACGCCTATCGCACAGGCTAAACAGTCTGAGCTAGTAAAAGAAGTCGACCTAGTGGCGCCATACGTCGCTGATTTGGTTAACGTCGTTGATATGGAAGCGATCCAGAAAGCAAACATCAAGATTGGTGTTGATCCACTGGGTGGCAGCGGTATTGATTACTGGCGTCAAATTGGTAAAGCGTACAATCTAGATCTTACTCTGGTAAGTGAAGCGGTTGACCCTTCATTCCAATTTATGTCTCTAGATAAAGATGGCGTGGTTCGTATGGACTGTTCTTCCCCATACGCGATGGCAGGCTTACTGGCTCTTAAAGACGAGTACGCTCTAGCGTTTGGTAACGACCCAGATTACGATCGCCACGGCATCGTGACACCTAAAGGCTTGATGAATCCAAACCACTTCTTAGCGGTTTGTATTGATTACCTATACCGTAACCGTGAAGGTTGGGGTAAAGACGTTGCTGTTGGTAAGACACTAGTATCAAGCGCATTGATTGACCGTGTTGTTGCTGACTTAGGTCGCGAACTTTGTGAAGTGCCAGTTGGTTTCAAATGGTTCGTTGATGGTCTTTACAAAGGCCAGTTTGGTTTTGGTGGTGAAGAGAGTGCAGGTGCTTCTTTCCTACGTAAAGACGGTACGCCTTGGTCAACAGATAAAGATGGCCTGATTCTTTGCCTACTTGCGGCTGAGATCACAGCGGTAACGGGTAAGAACCCACAAGAATACTACGAAGAGCTTGCTGCTAAACACGGTGAATCTAAGTATAACCGTATTCAAGCGGTAGCAAATGGCGCACAAAAAGACGTGCTTAAAAAGCTATCTCCAGAGATGGTTTCTGCTGAAACACTTGCTGGCGATGCGATTACTGCTCGCTTAACGCATGCTCCAGGTAATGGCGCTGCGATTGGTGGCCTGAAAGTGACCACTGAGAACGGTTGGTTTGCTGCTCGTCCATCAGGCACTGAAGACATCTACAAGATTTACTGTGAAAGCTTTAAGGGTGAAGAGCACCTGAAAGCAATCGAAGCAGAAGCTCAAGAGATTGTGAACCAAGTATTTGCAGCGGCTGGTCTGTAATCGAAATTTGATTACTGGATATAAAAGCTAAATAGATAGAAGGGTTGATGTGAAAACATCAGCCCTTTTTATTTGTGCTGGTTGCGTGTAATAAGCGGGAAAAGGTAAGTGAGTTAGCTTAGACGACTAACCGTGTGGCCAACTTTGTGGCATCACAAACCAGAATTGCCCGGACTTGGTTTGCCCATGGACGAAGCGATCACCAAACTCGGTGATAGGCTTACTGCTGAAATCATCCGTCCCTGCCGCCCATTGTTCTTTGGTGAGAGGGTAGAGCGCTTCAGTGATTAGATGAGCTTGGTTTTGATAGCACCAAAAGCCGTTTACTTGGCTCGGGTTAATGTCGTAGCCCAAACATTCAGTAGGTACGTTTTGCTCTAAGAATGGGTTGGTGTATAGACGACCTTGCATGAGGAGATGTTTTGAGTCGACATCGATCTCTGGATACTGCTCAATAAAAGCGGATGAAGATGACATACCAAGCTGGTGGCTGAGCATCCTTTCGAGCTTCTTATCCAATTGATCGTGAGAGTTGGGGCCAAACCAAGTTTGTTCGTGGAGCAGATAAAACTTAATCGCCACTTCCCAGTGTTCTAACTTTTGGTCGTTCGCTTTTTCGAGAATAAAGTCGATTGCGCCGAGTGTTCTACCCTCAACATTAATCTGGATCTCATCGTGCTTGATTGAATAATTATCCGAAGCAGTGATGACTTGTTCACATAAGTGTTGGTAGAGAAAGCCTAATCTAGGATTACCATCATAAGTATGTGCGTCGTCGAGCTCTTGGTGGTTTGAGAATGCTGTGAGATCAGAAATCGGTGGCTTGATTTCTAGTAATGGTGGTGAGTCGATGACCCATTGGTAAAAACGTTGCAGTGCTGTCATCTCTTCCTCATAAACTCATCGTGGGGCTTTCGACATTCTACCCGTAAATTGATATAACGACGTTATTATAAAGGTAAGCTGGAAATAAAAATGAATAACTTACAATTAGAAAAGCTACTTAACGAAAAACTGCAGCCACAACAGATTAAAGATTACTGCCCGAATGGTCTTCAAGTCGAGGGTGCATCTGAAGTGAAGCGCATCGTTACTGGTGTAACAGCCTCTCAAGCTCTGATTGATAAAGCGGTAGAATTGAATGCCGATGCTTTGTTGGTTCATCACGGTTTCTTTTGGAAAGGTGAGTCAGAAGCGATTCGTGGCATGAAGGGCAAGCGCATTCGTACTCTGATTAAGAATGACATTAATCTTCTAGGTTATCACTTACCTCTCGATATCCACCCTGAACTTGGTAACAACGCCAAGCTCGCTGAGCTGCTTGATATTGAGGTAGAAGGTGGCTTGGAAGGGCACCCACAATCGGTTGCAATGTTTGGTAAATTAAAAAAACCAATGACAGGTGCTGAGTTTTCAGAAAAAATTGATCATGTTCTAAATCGTAAACCACTGCATATTGCTCCTGAAAACGCCGATAAAATGATTGAAACGGTAGGTTGGTGTACTGGTGGTGGTCAAGATTACATTGAGCTGGCGGCTTCTCAAGGTATTGATGCATTTATCTCTGGTGAAATTTCAGAGCGCACAACTTACTCGGCTCGTGAGCAAGACATCCATTACTTTGCCGCAGGTCACCATGCAACAGAACGCTACGGTGTTAAAGCATTGGGCGAGTGGTTAGCAAAAGAGCATGGATTGGATGTTGAGTTTATCGATATCGATAATCCGGTTTAAGAACAGATGCGAGATGAGGGATACGAGTCGATTGTATCCCGTAGAAAAGAAAAGGGGTTGATGTTCTTACATCAACCCCTTTTAACATTATGCTTTATAGCGACTATTCACGTTCGTAAAGTGCTTTAAAGTCACGTTGTTCTTCACCAGTATATAGCTGACGAGGGCGACCGATACGGTTCGTCGGATCGCTGTGCATCTCGTTCCAGTGTGCAATCCAACCGATAGTACGAGACATCGCGAAGATTACTGTGAACATAGACACTGGAATGCCGATTGCTTTCAGAATGATACCTGAATAGAAATCTACGTTCGGGTATAGCTTCTTAGAAACAAAGTACTCATCAGATAGAGCGATACGCTCAAGTTCCATTGCTACGTCTAGTAGTGGATCTTGGATGTTTAGCTCTTTAAGTACTTCGTGACACGCTTCGCGCATTACTGTTGCACGTGGATCGTAGTTCTTGTAAACACGGTGACCGAAGCCCATCAAACGGAATGGGTCATCTTTGTCTTTTGCTTTCGCAACGTATTCTTCAATGTTATCTACGCTACCGATCTCTTCAAGCATACGCAGACAAGCTTCGTTTGCACCGCCGTGAGCAGGGCCCCAAAGTGATGCGATACCTGCAGCGATACATGCAAACGGGTTAGCCCCAGATGAACCAGCAAGACGTACTGTAGACGTAGAAGCATTCTGTTCGTGATCAGCGTGTAGAGTAAAGATTTTATCCATTGCACGAGCGACGATAGGGTTCACTTCATACTCTTCACATGGGTTTGCAAACATCATGTGTAAGAAGTTTTCTGCGTAGCCAAGGTCGTTACGTGGGTAGATAAACGGCTGACCGATTGAATATTTGTAACACATTGCTGCCAGTGTCGGCATTTTTGAAATCAGGCGGTATGCCGCAATTTCACGGTGTGTATCGTTGTTTACATCAAGTGAGTCGTGGTAGAACGCCGCTAGAGCACCTACAACACCACACATTACAGCCATAGGGTGAGCGTCACGGCGGAAGCCGTGGAAGAAACTAGCAATTTGCTCATGCACCATAGTGTGACGTGTCACGGTAGTCTTGAACTTTTCGTACTCAGCTCGAGATGGGGCTTCACCGTAAAGAAGTATGTAACATACTTCTAAGTAATCAGCGTTATTGGCAAGTTGGTCAATTGGGTAACCACGATGTAAAAGAATACCTTTTCCACCGTCAATAAAAGTGATTTGAGACTCACAGGATGCAGTGGCAAGAAAACCAGGGTCAAAAGTGAAAAAACCATTAGAACCTAGTGTACGAACATCGATCACTGGAGTACCAAGTACACCTTCTGTAATCGGCAGCTCGATTGGCGCTTGACCTTCAATGTGAAGGGTAGCTTTCTTATCCGCCATAACAATCTCCTTTGTTTATTATTTAATCCGTCCAGGATGTTTATGTGCCATTTTTTTACTGGTCTTACGTGGGAAAGTCAATTTTTCTGCAGCTTTGTGTGCACTTGTTAGTGTTTTTTACATTAAATTCGTTAAAAATCTGGTCTGTGTAGCATTATTTGTTACATCAATTGTATTAGAATGTTGCCAGCCGTATAGTGGCGCTGAAAAGTTTGGTTAAAACCTTATAAATGCAAGGCTAAGAAGAAATGTGAGGTGTCTTTCTTAATCGAGCAGTTAACAATTATTTTACAATTATCTAAGGCTCAACTTCAGTTATTTGTTAAGTTAATGTTAAATTTTGAAGGTTAGCAATCAAATTTTGTCCATAACAATATCATAAGGTTATTTAATGACCATAATGCTCAATGGAGCTGAGTGAGCAAGCCCGTGAAAGAAAGAAAGACAAGACCTGTTAATTTAGATTTACAGACCATCCACTTTCCAATCACAGCAATAGCTTCCATCCTACACCGTGTGTCTGGGGTGATAACTTTTGTCGCGATTGGAATTTTGCTTTGGTTACTATCCATTTCCCTCTCATCCCCAGTAGGCTTTATGGAAGCTAGCGACATTGTCGATGGTTTCTTCGTGAAGTTTATTCTGTGGGGCATTTTAACCGCTTTGGCTTACCACATTGCTGGTGGTATTCGTCACCTTCTTATGGACCTAGGTCACTTTGAAGAGCTGGAATCTGGCGCTAAGAGCGCTAAGGTTGCATTCGCAGCAACAGCGGTATTGTCTCTACTAGCGGGGATCTTAGTATGGTAAACAACGTTTCTACTTTTGGTCGTAATGGTGTTCATGATTATCTACTGATTCGTGCAACTGCCATCATTATGACTCTTTACACTATCTACCTAGTAAGCTTCTGTGCTTTCTCTGGTGATATCTCTTACGCATCTTGGACGCAATTCTTTGGTGGAACATTCACTAAAGTCTTCACCATGTTAGCGCTTACTTCTGTTTTGGTTCACGCGTGGATCGGCCTATGGCAAGTACTAACTGACTACATCAAATGCGCAAAACTGCGTGTTGGTCTTCAAGTTGGTGTTGTTGCAGTTCTTCTTGGATATTTCTTCTCTGGTCTGTTTATTTTGTGGGGTGCGTAAGTGACTATTCCTGTTCGTGAGTTTGATGCCGTAGTTATCGGCGCTGGTGGTGCAGGTATGCGTGCCGCACTGCAAATTTCTGAGCAAGGCCTATCTTGTGCATTGCTTTCTAAAGTTTTCCCTACTCGTTCTCATACGGTTTCTGCGCAAGGCGGCATCACTGTTGCTCTTGGTAACGCGCACGAAGACCATTGGGAACAACACATGTATGACACAGTAAAAGGTTCTGATTACATCGGTGACCAAGACGCTATCGAGTACATGTGTAAAAACGGTCCTGAGTCGGTAATCGAACTTGAAAAAATGGGCCTACCTTTCTCACGTTTTGAGAACGGTACTATTTACCAACGTCCTTTCGGTGGTCAATCTAAAAACTTTGGTGGTGAGCAAGCGGCTCGTACCGCAGCTGCAGCCGACCGTACTGGTCACGCACTGCTTCATACGCTTTACCAACAAAACATTAAACACAAAACGACGGTTTTCTCTGAGTGGTATGCACTGGATCTTGTGAAGAACGAAGATGGTGCAATCTTAGGTACAACCGCGCTTTGTATGGAAACTGGCGAAGTTTGCTACTTCAAAGCGAAGGCAACAATCCTTGCTACTGGTGGTGCTGGTCGTATCTACGCTTCGACAACTAACGCACACATCAACACTGGTGACGGTGTTGGTATGGCGATTCGTGCTGGCGTTCCAATGCAAGACATCGAAATGTGGCAGTTCCACCCAACGGGTATTGCTGGCGCTGGTGTATTGGTAACGGAAGGTTGTCGTGGTGAAGGTGGTTACCTTCTCAATAAAGACGGCGAACGTTTCATGGAACGTTACGCACCAAACGCTAAAGACTTAGCGGGTCGTGATGTTGTTGCTCGTTCAATGATGGTTGAAATCCGTGAAGGTCGCGGCTGCGATGGCCCTTGGGGTCCACACATCAAGCTGAAACTTGATCACCTAGGTAAAGAGACGCTTGAATCTCGTCTTCCTGGTGTATGTGAACTTTCTCGTACCTTTGCTCACGTTGATCCAGTGAAAGAGCCAATCCCAGTAATCCCAACATGTCACTACATGATGGGTGGTGTTCCAACACAAGTTTCTGGTCAAGCTATTAAGCAAACTGAAGACGGAAGCGATGTTGAAATACAAGGCCTATTTGCTTGTGGTGAAATTGCATCAGTTTCTGTACACGGTGCTAACCGTCTAGGTGGTAACTCACTGCTTGATTTAGTGGTATTTGGTCGTGCGACAGGTCTACACCTAGGTGAGACACTGAAGAAGCAAGACGAAGCTAAGCCTGCAACTGAAGCTGACATTGAACGTTCACTAGAGCGTTACAACCGTTGGGAAAACAGCACAGACGGTGAAGATCCAGCGCAAATTCGTAAAGATCTTCAGCAATGTATGCAGAACAACTTCTCGGTATTCCGTGAAGGTAAAGCAATGGCTGAAGGCCTAGAAGAGCTTAAAGCGATTCGCGAACGTCTGAAGAATGCACACCTATCTGACAAGTCGACAGAGTTCAACACTCAACGTATCGAGTGTCTAGAGCTTGAAAACTTGATGGAAACGGCATTCGCAACGGCTGTTGCTGCAAACTTCCGTACAGAGAGCCGTGGCGCACACGCTCGATTCGATTTCCCTGACCGTGATGATGAGCAATGGCTATGCCACTCACTTTACAACCCAGAGTCAGAGAGCATGACTAAGCGTGGTGTAAACATGGAACCTATCCATCGTGAAGCGTTCCCACCAAAAGCACGTACGTACTAAGGAGATATGACCATGAAACTGAATTTCTCTTTATATCGTTACAATCCAGATGTCGACCAGAAGCCTTATATGAAGGAATACACTCTAGAAGTGGATGAAGGTTCAGACATGATGCTTTTGGATGCGCTTATTCTGTTGAAAGAGCAAGATCCAACAATCTCATTCCGTCGCTCATGCCGTGAAGGCGTATGTGGCTCTGATGGTTTGAACATGAACGGTAAAAATGGCCTAGCGTGTATCACGCCATTGTCTGCGCTTTCTGGCCAAGACAAGATTGTGATTCGCCCACTGCCTGGCTTACCCGTTGTTCGTGACCTAATTGTAGACATGACTCAGTTCTACGATAACTACGAAAAAGTGAAGCCATTCTTAGTGTCTGATGGCAATGTGCCACCGGCTCGCGAAAACTTACAAAGCCCTGATGAGCGTGCTCATTTAGATGGATTGTACGAATGTATCATGTGTGCATGTTGTACAACGTCATGCCCATCGTTCTGGTGGAACCCTGACAAATTCATCGGACCAGCAGGCCTGCTTGCAGCGTACCGTTGGCTAATTGATAGCCGAGATACAGCGACAGACGAACGTTTGTCCGATCTTGATGATGCATTTAGCGTTTTTCGTTGCCATGGCATCATGAATTGTGTAAGTGTTTGTCCTAAGGGATTAAATCCGACGAAAGCGATTGGTCACATCAAGACCATGCTAGTGAATCGTTCGGTTTAAGTTATATAAAAATTGCCGCCCTAGAAGTTTTGGGGCGGCCTTTTAATAGCTCGGCATAGACCGCAGCAAACGTGAAAACTACTGGTTAAGGGAAAATATGCACAACGGCGTGATGAAGGCATGGCTCGAGTCTTCACACTTGGCTGGCGCCAATGCAACGTACGTAGAAGAACTCTATGAACTGTATCTAAGTGACCCAGATTCGGTAAGTGACGAATGGAGAAGTGTTTTTGAAGAACTGCCTGTGCAAGCTTCAGAGACAGTGGAACAACCACACTCTCGTGTTCGTGAATACTTCCGTCGACTCGCTCAAGAAACAAAGCATTACAGTGTCCAAGTTAGTGATCCAGATGTCGATGCGAAACAAGTAAAGGTTCTGCAACTTATTAATGCCTATCGATTCCGAGGGCATCAAGCAGCAAATCTAGACCCCCTAGGTTTATGGAAAAGAGCGACAGTTGATGAACTGGACCCTTCTTTCCACACTCTTACCGAAGATGACCTCAATGAGACGTTTAACGTCGGCTCTTACGCCATTGGCCAAGAGACGATGGTGCTTAAAGATCTCTACAAATCTCTAAAGCAAACTTATTGTGGCTCTATTGGTGCAGAATACATGCACATGACAAATACAGAGCAAAAGCGTTGGATCCAACAACGTTTAGAGTCTGTATCTGGTCAACCCTCTTTCAACAAAGAAGAAAAACAAGCTTTCCTAGAAGAGCTAACTGCTGCTGAAGGTCTTGAGCGCTATCTTGGTGCGAAATTCCCAGGCGCAAAACGCTTCTCGTTGGAAGGTGGTGATGCGCTTATCCCAATGACGAAAGAAATTATTCGTCATGCTGGCGGACAAGGCATGCGCGAAGTTGTTGTTGGTATGGCTCACCGTGGTCGTCTAAACATGTTGGTCAACGTGCTTGGTAAAAAGCCACAAGACCTGTTTGACGAGTTTGCGGGCAAGCACGATGACACGTGGGGTACTGGTGACGTGAAATACCACCAAGGTTTCTCTGCGGACTTCGCAACGCCAGGCGGCAACGTTCACTTAGCACTTGCATTTAACCCATCTCACTTAGAAATCGTAAACCCGGTAGTTATCGGTTCAGTACGCGCGCGTCAAGATCGCCTTGGTGATAATGACGGTAGCCGTGTACTTCCAATTACTATCCACGGTGACTCAGCTATCGCTGGTCAGGGTGTAGTACAAGAGACGTTTAACATGTCTCAAGCGCGTGGTTTCTGTGTGGGTGGTACGGTTCGTATCGTTGTAAATAACCAAGTTGGTTTTACAACGTCTAACCCACGCGATACTCGTTCTACGATGTACTGTACTGATATCGCGAAGATGGTTCAGGCTCCGATTTTCCACGTTAACTCTGATGACCCAGAAGCGGTCGCTTTCGTCGCTCGTTTGGCATTGGATTACCGTAATACGTTTAAGCGTGATGTTGTTATTGATTTGGTTTGTTACCGTCGCCACGGTCACAACGAAGCCGATGAGCCGAATGCAACACAGCCTTTGATGTACCAAAAAATTAAGAAGCATCCAACACCACGTAAGCTTTATGCTGATGTGCTAATGGAGCGCGGTGAGTTTGGTATTGATACGGCAACTCAACTCGTTAACGAATATCGTGATGCACTTGATCACGGTGAAGTTGTGGTTAAAGAGTGGCGCCCTATGGCACTTCACTCAGTAGACTGGTCTCCTTACTTAGGTCACGACTGGAACATCGAATGGGATAACAAGATTGATATCGAGCGCCTAAAAGAGCTTGGTACTAAACTTTGCCAATACCCAGACAGCCACAAGCTGCAAAGCCGAGTCAATAAACTGTACAACGATCGTACTGCCATGGTGAATGGTGAGAAACAAGTCGATTGGGGTATGGCTGAAACTCTGGCTTACGCAACACTTGTTGACGACGGTAAGCGTATTCGTATCTCTGGCCAAGATTCAGGTCGTGGTACGTTCTTCCACCGTCACTCAGTACTGCACAATCAATCAGATGCAAGCACGTATGTTCCTCTTGCGAACATTCATGATAAACAAGGGCCATTCCAAGTGTTTGACTCTGTGTTATCTGAAGAAGCGGTACTCGCATTTGAGTATGGTTATGCAACAGCAGAACCAAGCGGTCTAACCCTTTGGGAAGCACAATTTGGTGACTTCGCAAACGGTGCACAAGTTGTTATCGACCAATTCATTTCATCAGGTGAGCAAAAGTGGGCACGTTTATGTGGTCTAACTATGCTGCTTCCTCACGGTTATGAAGGTCAAGGCCCAGAGCACTCTTCTGCACGTCTTGAGCGTTACCTTCAGTTATGTGCTGAACAAAACATGCAGGTTGTTGTTCCTTCAACACCGGCGCAGGTTTACCACATGATTCGCCGTCAGGTTGTTCGACCAATGCGTCGTCCACTGATTGTAATGTCACCTAAGTCATTGCTTCGTCACCCTCTGTGTACTTCTTCTCTTGAAGATTTGGCAGAAGGCACGTTCCAACCAGCTATCGCAGAAATTGATGATCTGGTGCCTGAGAACGTAAAACGCGTCGTGTTCTGTTCAGGTAAGGTTTACTTTGACCTGCTTGACCAACGACGTAAGAACGAGCAAGACGATGTCGCTATTGTGCGTATCGAGCAACTTTACCCGTTCCCTTACGAGGACGTGAGAGCTGCCATCGCACAGTACACAAATGTAGTCGATTACGTTTGGTGTCAAGAAGAGCCACAAAACCAAGGTGCTTGGTACAGTAGCCAACATAATTTCCGAGCTGCTATCCCAGTGGGTGCTGATATTCAATACGCAGGTCGCCCTGCATCAGCATCACCAGCTGTTGGCTATATGTCGGTACACTTGAAACAACAAAAAGCGTTAGTTGACGACGCTTTGACCCTACTTAAGAACTAGAAGTAAAAGGAAAATACGCACATGACAATTGAAATTCTGGTTCCAGATTTACCTGAATCTGTGGCTGATGCAACAGTTGCTACTTGGCACAAAAAACCGGGCGAAGCGGTTGCACGTGATGAAGTCATTGTAGATATCGAAACAGATAAAGTAGTTCTAGAAGTACCAGCTCCTGAAGCGGGTGTTCTGGAAGCTATCATCGAAGAAGAAGGTGCTACGGTACTTTCTAAACAGCTTCTGGCTAAAATCAAGCCGGGTGCTGTCGCTGGTGAACCAACGAAAGATACAACGGAAGATACAGAAGCTTCTCCTGATAAGCGCCACAAAGCGGCTCTTACAGAAGAGAGCAACGACGCACTAAGCCCAGCTGTTCGTCGCTTGCTTGCAGAGCACAACCTACAACCAGCTGACGTTAAAGGCACTGGTGTTGGTGGTCGTATTACTCGTGAAGACATCGACGCACATCTAGCAGCAGCGAAAGCGGCTCCGGCAGCAGCATCTGCACCAGCAGTTGAAGCGCCAGCAGCAGCTCGTAGCCAAAAACGCGTACCTATGACTCGCCTACGTAAGACAGTTGCAAACCGTCTTCTAGAAGCGAAGAACAGTACAGCAATGCTGACTACTTTCAACGAAGTGAACATGAAGCCAATCATGGACCTTCGTAAGCAGTACAAAGACCAATTCGAGAAGCGTCACGACACGCGTCTGGGCTTCATGTCTTTCTATGTGAAAGCAGTAACAGAAGCGCTAAAACGTTTCCCAGAAGTGAACGCTTCTATCGACGGTACAGATATCGTTTACCACAACTACTTCGACATCAGCATGGCAGTATCAACGCCACGTGGTCTAGTAACTCCAGTACTGAAAGACTGTGACACACTAGGTTTCGCTGACATCGAAAAAGGCATCAAAGAGCTAGCAATCAAAGGCCGTGACGGCAAGCTAACTGTTGATGAGCTGATGGGCGGTAACTTCACTATCACAAACGGTGGTGTATTTGGTTCTCTAATGTCTACGCCAATCATCAACCCGCCTCAAGCGGCAATTTTGGGTATGCACAAAATCCAAGACCGTCCAATGGCTGTTGATGGCAAGGTAGAGATTCTACCAATGATGTACCTAGCGCTTTCTTACGACCACCGTCTAATCGATGGCCGTGAATCAGTTGGTTTCCTAGTGACCATCAAAGAGCTTCTAGAAGATCCTGCACGTCTGCTGCTAGACGTTTAGTATCGCTAAAACGTCTAGTTAACCCCGTTAGCTAGACGTAAAAAGTTTCAAAGGCTAGGCTGCTCAACGTCTGGCCTTCAATTGAACTGTAAAGCCATTAGAAAATGGACAGCAGTTGATTTGAGAAGACCCTACAGACGTAACACAGGAAACTGTGTCGTTATGGAAATAATAATCCCTTAAGGGAAAATAAACGGAATATCAAAATGAATTTGCATGAATACCAAGCCAAACAGCTGTTTGCAGAATTCGGTTTGCCTGTACCAGAAGGTTTCGCATGTGATACTGCACAAGAAGCTTTCGAAGCTGCAGGTCGTATCAGTACAGCCAAGAAAGTCGTTAAGTGTCAAGTACACGCTGGTGGTCGCGGTAAAGCGGGCGGCGTAGAGCTGCATGACACAAAAGAAGGCGTTAAAGAGTTTGCACAAAAGTGGCTAGGCAAAAACCTAGTAACGTACCAAACAGACGCTAATGGTCAGCCTGTAACAAAGATCCTAGTTGAAGAAGCATCGAACATTGCTAACGAGCTTTACCTAGGTGCTGTTGTTGACCGTGCAACGCGCAAAATTGTATTCATGGCGTCAACTGAAGGCGGTGTGGACATTGAGAAAATCGCTGAAGAAACTCCAGAGTTGATTCACCAATCAGCGATCGATCCTCTAGTGGGCCCTCAAGCTTACCAAGGCCGTGAACTTGCGTTCAAACTTGGTCTAGTTGGCGATCAAATCAAACAGTTCGTTAAGATCTTCATGGGTCTTGGCCAAATGTTCTCTCAGTACGACCTAGCTCTACTAGAAATCAACCCGCTTGTAATTACTGGCGAAGGCAACCTGCTTTGTCTTGACGGCAAGATCAACATTGACTCAAACGCAATGTACCGTCAGCCAAAACTTCGTGAAATGCACGATCCATCTCAAGAAGATGAGCGCGAAGCACACGCAGCACAGTGGGAACTGAACTACGTAGCACTAGATGGCAACGTTGGCTGTATGGTTAACGGTGCAGGCCTTGCAATGGGTACGATGGATATCGTAAACCTACACGGCGGCAAGCCAGCAAACTTCCTTGATGTAGGCGGCGGCGCGACGAAAGAGCGTGTAGCTGAAGCATTCAAGATCATCCTTTCTGATGACAATGTTAAAGCAGTACTAGTTAACATCTTCGGTGGCATCGTTCGTTGTGACATGATCGCTGAAGGTATTATCGGTGCGGTTAAAGAAGTCGGCGTAACAGTTCCTGTAGTTGTTCGTCTAGAAGGTACAAACGCAGACCTAGGTCGCGAAGTACTTGCTAATTCTGATGTTGATATCATTGCAGCTGAATCTCTAACAGATGCTGCTCAGAAAGTTGTTGCTGCTGCGGAGGCTAAATAATGTCTGTATTAATTAACAAAGACACTAAAGTAATCTGTCAGGGTTTCACTGGCGGTCAAGGTACATTCCACTCAGACCAAGCTATCGCATACGGCACGCAAATGGTTGGTGGTGTTTCACCTGGTAAAGGTGGTCAAACTCACCTAGGCCTTCCAGTATTCAACACAGTACGCGAAGCAGTAGAAGTAACTGGCGCAACAGCAACAGTTATCTATGTACCAGCTCCTTTCTGTAAAGATGCAATCCTAGAAGCAATTGATGCAGGTATCGAACTGATCGTAACGATCACTGAAGGTATCCCTACAACAGATATGATCGACGTTAAAGTGAAGCTAGAAGAAACTGGCGTTCGCATGATCGGTCCTAACTGCCCAGGTCTTATCACTCCAGACGAGTGTAAGATTGGTATCATGCCTGGTCACATCCACAAGAAGGGTAAAGTAGGTATCGTATCTCGTTCAGGTACTCTTACGTACGAAGCAGTTAAGCAAACAACAGATGAAGGCTTTGGTCAGTCTACATGTGTTGGTATCGGTGGTGACCCTATCCCAGGTTCAAACTTCATTGATATCCTAAAACTTTTCCAAGAAGACCCAGAGACTGAAGCAATCGTAATGATTGGTGAGATCGGTGGTACTGCGGAAGAAGAAGCGGCTGAGTTCATCAAAGCAAACGTAACTAAGCCAGTTGTATCTTACATCGCTGGTGTTACTGCTCCTCCGGGTAAACGTATGGGCCACGCTGGCGCAATCATCTCTGGAGGTAAAGGTACTGCTGAAGATAAATTCGCAGCACTAGAAGCAGCAGGCGTTAAGACTGTTAAGTCTCTTGCTGACATCGGTAAAGGCCTACGTGAAATCACGGGTTGGTAATCAGCTGGCTTTTATCGATTGAGATAGAAGTTAACTGAACGATATTAAAAAGGCTTGGTCACTGACCAAGCCTTTTTTGTCTGTTTTCAATCTTACGAGATACGAAAATCGTACGCTTAAGCGCGACTTCTAATCATTTGAGATAACATAAACATTGCTGCAGCACTAATAACAACAGACGGGCCTGCAGGCGTATCATAGAACCAAGACAAGCTTAGTCCTCCGAACACTGCGATAGAGCCAATAATCGATGCGATGAAGGCCATTTGCTCGGGTGTATTCGCGAATTTCCTTGCTGTAGCCGCAGGGATGATCAGCAGCGATGTCATGATTAACGCACCAACAAACTTCATACCGACAGCAATCACGATACCAACAAGCAACATCAAAATCAGACGCATTAAATCAATGTTGATGCCATCAACCGCCGCTAGGTCTTCGTTAACCGTTGTGGATAGTAGTGGGCGCCAAAAGATAGCAAGTACCAATCCAATCACGGCTGCACCCGCATAGATAAACACTAAATCAGTCGGCGATACCGCAAGCAAGTCGCCAAATAAGTAACTCATTAGGTCAACTCGAACGTTGTCTAAGAAGCTTACCGCTACAAGGCCTAAAGAGAGCGCACTGTGCGCCAAAATACCGAGTAGGGTATCGGTCGCGACCAGTTTTTGTTTTTGCAATGTTACGAGCAACACAGCCAGCATCAAACAACAGATCAGCAGCGCGAAGTACAAGTTAATGTTGAACAGGAAGCCAAGTGCTAATCCCATCAAAGAAGCGTGAGCAAGCGTGTCACCAAAGTAAGCCATCTTGCGCCAAACCACGAATGAACCTAGTGGGCCTGCAATCAGTGCAATACCCAAACCCGCTAAAATAGAGGGAAGAAGAAACTCAAGCATTAGTGGTGTCCGTGTTTATGGTTTGAACATTCATGTGCACCGCCCGTTACTGGTTGGCCTGCAAGATCATGATGGTGATGTTCGTGTTGGTGGTGATAAAACGCTAGCGTCTCTTGGGTCGCGGTGCCAAAGAGCGCAATATACGAAGGATGGTGTTTGATGTCTGCAGGTGCACCTGAACAGCAAATGTGGTGGTGCAAACAGATAACATCGTCTGTTTTTGCCATCACTAAATGCAGGTCGTGCGAAACCATAAATACGGCACAACCAAAGCGGTGACGAATGGTGTCAATCAAGTCATACAGGTCAATTTGCCCTTGAACGTCGACTCCTTGAGCCGGTTCATCAAGAACCAGTAGGTCTGGTCTTCTTAGTAATGAACGAGCAATGAGCACACGTTGGTTTTCACCGCCTGATAACTGGTGCATGTTGCTCTTTTGCAGATGTTCAGCACCAACGAGCTTCAATGCTTCAAGGATTTCTTGCTGACTGAACTTGCCAGTGAGCTTTAGAAAACGCTCTACGTTGAGCGGTAGTGAGTCATTGAGCTTTAATTTTTGTGGTACATAGCCAATTTTCAGTTTTTTGGCTTTTGTTATTGTGCCTGAAAATTTGGTCTGTAAACCCAGTACCACTTTTACTAATGTCGACTTTCCTGCACCGTTTGGCCCAATCAGGGTGGTGATTCTGCCGCGCTCTAAATTTAGAGAGATGTTGTCTAGAACTTTTCGACCGTCAAATTCGACGCTCACAGAATCTAGTTGGATTAAGTTATCCATGAATAGAACTCATTTGCAATTCGCTGATGTTATAATGTAACATTTACCTCAAGCCTAAGCTACTTTTCTATTATCGAGGGATTATGTCACGTTCATCTTTTATACTTGCTACTTTGCTTTTAGCGCCAAGTGTCGCAAGTGCCAATACTATTCTAACAAGCTTTAAACCAATTCAAATGATTGTGACGGAATTAACGCAGGGCGTTAGTGAACCGGATGTGTTGATGAACAGCAATGCTTCGCCGCACGATTATGCGCTTAAGCCATCTGATGTCAAAAAAGTTCACAGTGCCGATATGGTTATCTGGTTTGGCCCTGACCTAGAAGCCTTTTTGACTAAGGTGATTGGTTCAAAAGAAAACGTTATCAAGATCAGCGAGATTCCAGGAATTAACTTGCGAGAGTTCGGACACGATGACCACGATGCTCATGAAGGACATAATCATGGTAGCCATGACCCGCATTTTTGGTTAGGTATCGATCAAGTTGAAGTGGCCGCAAAATACATCTCAGCAAAGTTGATTGAATCTGACCCTGATAACGCAATGGCGTATCAAGAGAACCTAGATTCATTCCTGATTGCTTTAAAAGAAAAGCAGCAGTCTATTCATGAACAACTTGCGCCAGTGAAAGACAAAGGTTACTACGTATTTCACGATGCGTATGGCTACTTTGAGCAAGAGTTTGAACTAAATAACTTAGGCCACTTTACGGTGAGCCCAGAGCGTAAACCGGGCGCAAAAAGCCTGATTGCTATCAAGAAAACCTTGGTGCGTGACAATGTTCAATGTGTATTCGCAGAGCCTCAATTTACTCCGGCTGTGATCGAATCGGTGACTCGTGGAAGTAACGCTAAACAAGGCCAGCTTGATCCGATCGGTTCAACGGTTGAAGTGAAGAGTGGAAGTTATTTCGATTTTCTTCAGCAACTTACAGATAGCTACACAAGCTGCTTAAGTGGGAAGTAATTCATAACGAGTATTCTTTACTCTACTTTGCTCTCGTTAATTTATGAATGATGCCGCTTTTTGCGGCATTTTCGTGACCGTTAAGATAAAACCTCCTAACAAATAGCAAACCTCCTTTCTCCTTTTCTAATTTCCGCTAAAATAGAAAGATAATAATAATCACAAAAAAACTCAGTTTTTGGTTCAGCAACGATAAGACGTTGTGGTGCCCAAGATTTCATGCGTTGTTGCTGTTCAGGATTAAGAGTTGTATCGAATTATCTTTAAAATGTTCATGTTTATGAGCATTTCATTTAGCGTTCTAGCGGTAAATACATCACCCTCCGTTTTCTATCCTTTGCCCGTTCAAGCGCAAGGGAATTTTCTTGCGGCTAAAAACTTGTACCTAGGTGCTGGAGGTGGGCTTTGGGTTCATGATGTGCATGGAAAAATACTTTTTTACGATGGCCGAACCTTATTTCCTCGCAAAGGTAGCTTGCTGCAATTTTCTTCAGAAAGAGTCGCGTTTCTTAATGATGAGTTTTGGACATTTTTCGACAACGAGGTGTATCGACATAGCCCAGGAATTGGCAATGAATTGGCGTTTAGCCTAAGTCCCGGCGCTGAAATAACGAATATCGGTGCATCAGGCGATTATATTTGGGTCACTGACGGCAGTAATTTTTATACCTACAACACTCAATCTTTAGAATTCAACACGTACTCTTTACTTAAATTGTACCGATACAATAACAGTAGTGACATTGCGATTAACGATGCGGAGTGGGTGCTGTCAAAGTGGGTACTGGCGACCAGTTCAGGCGTTTACCTTTCAGAGAATCAAGAGTTTACCCATGTCACCGCATCAAACAAGAGCCATATTGAGACGGTTTATTTTTCGAATGCTCGACGTGAGTTAGTGATTGGTACCTTAAATGGTGCTGTGATTGTTGATCTCGCGAACCCAGATAAAGAGACCATCGTTAAAGGGTCGCATGTTCTCTCGTTGGCCGAAACTTCGGACCAGTATTGGATTGGTACAGAGCACGGCCTTATTAGCTACAATTTTATTACGGGACAAATTACTCGATTCAAACAAGCCGCCAATCAAGACTTCTCGTTACCGGGTGAGAAAATATATTCATTGATCAATGACCATGCTGGTGGCATGTGGATTGCGACAAACAACGGTATCCGATATTTCTCACTGTTCAGCAAAACTTTTTCGAGAACGCCCCTAACTGGTATGGGCATGCATTCGAGTAGTGTGGTGATCAACAAAGTACTGCCTGTCAGTGACCAGTTATCTTGGGTCGCGTCTTCAATGGGGCTCTACTTGGTTGATTCTGAAAGTGAAGAGAATCCAATTCGTGTTTACTCTAATTCCGTTAATGATTTTGAGATTTTTGGCTCGTCAATTTGGTTGGCGACCGAAGAAGGCATCATTAGTCTAAATACGGAAACGCTACAACCTGAAGCCCTTGATTTACCAAGGCCGATTAAGGGAGTACACGTTGAAAACTTTGCGCTTCAGGCAGACAACGTACTTTGGATGACTTCTGGGCAAAACCTTTATTCGTTATCTATCGAAACCATGAAACTAACGAGCTATGGCACTGACTGGTTAGTCGACAAGTTTTTGCCTGCGAAGATCACTGATCTCAATATAGGCTTGCTCGGTCGTATCTATATAGGCACTGACCATGGCTTCTACTCGTTCATTGATAAACGAATTAGTTTTAGTCGTTCCAGCGAGCGTTTTGGAAAAGTCGTCGATATTGAAAAAGCGAAGGACGGGGCTCAGTGGTTTGCAAGCAGTTATGGCGTGTATCGAATCCCTGATGACAGCTCTATTATTCAAGAAATCACGCTTGTTGAAGATAATATTAGCCCTAACTGCTTGATAAGCGATGATAATGGTGTGTGGTTAGGCTCTTCGAAAGGCATCAGTTATTACGGGTTGGATGGACAGTTGCATAAACACATCGGTTCACCATTTGGTTTGATCACCAATGAATTGGCGGCGGGAGCATGTGCTCTGTTTTACAGCGAAGAGAGCCAATCTTCGAGGTTGGTTTTCGGCTCAAAGTATGGCGTAGTCAGCGCATTATCCAACGAATTACTGGTATCAACAACACCTCATAGCCGTGCCTTATTGAGTAAGATAAGTGTCGATCAACAAACGGTATCTCTTGGCGGAAGAACGGCTGAACTGGATGAGATCCCTTATGGTTCCTCGATGGGTTTTAAGCTAGGCATCTTACCAGCAACGTTCGCGCCTGCGATGGAGTATCGACTGAGCGATGATGAACCTTGGAGTGAGTTTGAAGGGGGATTGTTAACGCTCGACCATCTTCTTCCTGGAGATTACACACTTGAAGTGAAGCCGGTTAAGGACTCCCATTACCGCTTTGTGTCAACGAACCAAAGTTTTTCGATTGCGGAGCCTTGGTATCTGACGAATTGGGCTGCAGCAAGCTCTCTGATGTTACTGATTGGCGTTGTAACTATCTTGGTGTTTTGGCGTTCGCGTTATGTCACTTTTGCCAACAGGCACTTAAAAGCGCAAGTTGCATTGAAGACGGATCAATTGAGACACCAAAGCCGTATACTACTTACGACCAATCAACAGCTTAAAAAGCAGCTATCGGTTAAGAATGCGCTTGTATCTCACACTGCCAATGAACTCTCTTCTGAAGTGAATCATATTGCTGCGATGATCCCTAATTGGAATGACGAGCACGGGAAGTCGCCAATTCTAACCTTGAAAAATGGCTTAGCTCAATTGAGTAATACCCCTCAAGGGGAAGGGCAAGTTTGTTACGATATAATTTTAATCTTAGAGGCGGTACTCAAAGCTTGGCAAGATGACTTAGCCAAAGCCGGTATTGAACTGGATATTAAAGTCGAAACAAAGCAACGATATGTTTCTTTGCTGTATTTTAATCTCGATATTATCTTCAATAGCTTGGTTGCGAGCATCATCAAGAGAAACTTTAAGTCTCAGAGTATGGTGGTTCTGGTTGAAGAGGTTAAGGAGCATCTTGTTGTTACCATTCGAGATCATGGGATGCCTTTCCCTAAACTGGCATCAAGTATGAGTGACAATACCGGAAAGTCGACCGATCTTAACATCGAAAAGCTGCCTCTATTGATGAATCAAAGCGGTGGCGAGCTTAACGCCTTTGTTTCGGAATCTCAAAATAAGGTTCAGCTTTCGTGGCCAATTGAATATCAAGTACTCGATAATCTTGAAGCCAGCACAATTGAACAGATTGAAACCATTAAACTTACCGCTTCAACGCCAGAGCAGCAAAAACTGACAGCGGAACAAGAGTGGAAGAACAGAGTGTCTCAGCTTGTGAGTGAAAACTACGCTGATGCTGAGTTCAGCACTGCAACTGCTGCCAAGTATTTGTTCATGTCTGAGAGAAGCTTGCAGAGGCGCTTTAAATTGGCTTACAACAAGACCTTCAAAGAGCACTTGAATGAAGTACGTCTAGAGCATGCGTGCGAGCGCTTACTCGCTGGAGAAAAGATATCTGACGTCGCTTTTGATTCGGGTTTCAATGACCCTTCCTATTTCAGTCAAAGGTTTAAGCACCACTTTGGTATGTCACCATCTAAATTTGCGGAAAACAACGAAGAGTAGTGAGCTGCAGATAATAGAACATAGATAAAGATACTTTAGCCTCGACATTCGTGTTGGGGCTTTTTTATGTTCCTACGAGATACGAGATACGAGATACGAGATACGAGATACGAGATACGAGATACGAGATTAATATGGAGTGCAAAAAGGTTGTTGGGATAAAACAAAAGAGAAGAAAAAAAATATCGTGGTATAGCCGGGGGGACTATACCACGGGTGCCAATGACACCTTCGCTTGCTGCCGGAGTGATATAGCAAAGCCATATCACCTCTGGAATAAAATTAAAGAGAAGGAGTTTCTCTTCGATGGAATAACTATACGTTCAGGTACTTATTTTACTTATAAAATTAACGACAGAAGGCTATGAGAAAACCGACATTATTTTAAGTGCTTGATAATTTTCAGTTTGTTTTTAGCGGGGGCGGTTTGTACTAGTGAGGTAGTTCTCGCTATTTGTTGAAAGTAACGTTTTTGACGTAAACGTTTTTAACGAAATTTACGAGTATGTATTTTCGAAAACATTGATTTCACACAATGGAATTGTGGACATGTATGTGTATCATAGCGGTAATAACAATCTTTCTCATTATCAGTCACGAATTGGGTATTTATGAAACTCTCACAACTAGAGCAAGGAAAGGCGGCTTCTATTGTTGCACTAACAGGTTTAACTCCAGACGTAAGAAAAAAACTTATGGTCATGGGTATGTTGCCAAAAACCGAGGTGACGCTTATCCGCCGTGCACCTATGGGGGATCCGCTTCAAGTTGAAGTGAGAGGTGTTTCGATCGCCATTCGTGAAAGCATTGCAGAACAAATCGAGGTTATCTAAATGGATTATCAAGTTCTTACCGTTGGTAACCCGAATAGTGGAAAAACAACACTGTTCAATGCACTAACTGGTGCCAAGCAGCACGTTGGTAACTGGGTTGGTGTCACCGTAGAAAAGAAGACGGGTTTATACTTACACGCAGGTGATCAGTTCCAGCTTACCGACTTACCCGGTATTTACGCGCTAGACAGTGGTAATGACGCGAACAGCATCGATGAATCTATCGCGTCTCGCGCTGTTCTGACTCACCCTGCAGATGTGATCATCAATGTTGTTGATGCTAGCTGTCTAGAACGAAGCTTATACATGACATTACAACTACGTGAGTTGGGTCGCCCAATGATCGTTGTATTGAACAAAATGGATGTATTAAAGCGCGAGCGTCAGGTGATTAACCTTAAAGCGCTAGAGAAAGAGCTAGGTTGCCCAGTTCTGAGCTTGTCCGCAAACGACAAAGGTCAAGTAGTTCGCTTTAAAGAACGCCTTCATAAACTGCTTGTTCAGGGTGTGAGTCTTGACCCTATCTCTATTGATTACGATGTCGCGTTAGAAGCTCTCATCCCTTCTGTTGAGTCACAATTTGATGATGCTGACGTATCTCACCGAGCGCTCGCGATTCGTGCTTTAGAAAATGACTACTTGGTATTGAATGGACTGGCTCCACAAACTCGCACTCAAATTGACAATGTGCGTCTAGGTGCCGATTTCGATATTGACCTTGCTGTTGCTGACGCTAAGTACACTTTCTTACATGACCTTTGTAAACGTGTTCGTCGCAGCGAAGGCAAACTAAGCCGTAATTTTACAGAGAAAGCAGACCAATTCATTTTGAACAAATGGGTCGGTATTCCTTTCTTCTTCGTCATCATGTACTTAATGTTCATGTTCTCTATCAATATCGGTAGCGCGTTTATCGACTTCTTCGATATTGGTGTTGGGGCAATATTAGTTGATGGTGGACACCACTTATTGGATGGTCATTTGCCTGTTTGGTTAGTTACTATACTTGCTGATGGTATTGGCGGCGGTATTCAAACCGTTGCGACCTTTATTCCGGTTATCGCGGCGCTTTACTTGTTCTTAGCTGTGCTTGAAAGTTCAGGTTACATGGCGCGTGCTGCGTTTGTACTTGATAAAGTGATGCAAAAGATTGGTCTGCCGGGCAAAGCATTTGTCCCACTTGTACTAGGGTTTGGTTGTAACGTGCCTTCAATCATGGCAACTCGTACTCTTGACCAAGAGCGCGAACGTAAATTGGCAGCATCAATGGCGCCGTTTATGTCATGTGGTGCTCGTTTACCGGTATACGCATTGTTCGCAGCGGCATTCTTCCCTGGTGCTGGCCAAAACGTAGTATTCGCTCTGTACATCATGGGTATCGTTGCTTCTGTATTTACGGGGCTGTTCCTGAAAAATACGATCTACCCGGGTAGCAGTGATAGCTTAGTGATGGAAATGCCAGATTACGAACTGCCGACAGTGCAAAACGTAATGCTGAAAACTTGGCAGAAGCTAAAGCGTTTCGTACTGGGCGCAGGTAAAACCATCGTGATGGTTGTGGCTATTCTTAGCTTCCTAAATTCGCTAGGTATGGACGGTAGCTTTGGTAACGAAGACAGCGAAAATTCAGTACTTTCTAAGGCAGCTCAAGTAGTGACCCCTGTATTCCAACCAATTGGTATCACAGAAGAAAACTGGCCAGCAACAGTCGGTATCATCACTGGTATCTTCGCGAAAGAAGCGGTAGTCGGCACGTTGAATAGCCTTTACACAACACCATCAGACGAAGAAGCAGCTGAATTCGATTTGGCAGCAAGCTTGCAAGAAGCGGTAATGACGATCCCTGAAAACCTATCAGGCTTGAGTTACTCAGATCCGCTAGGTATTGAGGTTGGCGATTTAAGCGATTCAGGCGCAGTTGCTGAAGAGCAAGAGGTAGACTCATCAATCTTCGGTAACCTAAAAGACAAATTTGTTTCTGGTCATGCTGCATTTGCTTACTTAATCCTTATCTTGCTTTACACGCCTTGTGTGGCAGCGATGGGTGCTTACGTTCGTGAATTTGGTCAAATGTTTGCACGCTTTATTGCGGTTTGGACAATGGCGCTTGGTTACTTTGGTGCGACCTTCTACTACCAAGCAGCAAACTTTGCTGCACATCCGGTGACAAGTGCAGTGTGGATGGTGGCAATTGCTGGTGGCTTTGTAATTACCTACCGCGTTTTCAAGAAAGTCGGTAGCAAGCAGAAAGCGCTAGAGGTGCAAGTAGTATGATTTTAACTGAACTTCATCAATACATTGATAGCCAAGGTGTTGCGGCTCGTAAAGAACTCGCTGCAAAGTTTGGCATGAGTGAAGATGGCGTCGATGCGATGCTGAGTGTGTGGGTTAAGAAAGGGAAAGTATCTCGCTTGGTCGACACCAACAAGCATGGTCATACAACACGTGTTCGCTACACCATCAGTAAACAAGATGGTCTATCACTGAATGTGATGATGTAGTTCAGAGCTGTATACACTCGTTGAGAATGGCGATGTTAGAAAATTAAAAGGCCGCTTATCTATTTTAGATAAGCGGCCTTTTGTTATGTGTCTTTTCTAAACGGTCTGGTTTTAAAGCTTAACAAGATACTCGAATTAAGCTTTCTTAAAGATAGAGCTTAGTGACAGAACGTTCTGAATACGAGTCAGGATAGCAGCTTGCTCTTCTTCACTGCGTTGTTCACCTTTGGTGTTGCCCCATACTGGACCAGGCCAAGCAATGTCATCTTTGAAACGCGCAATATGGTGAATGTGCAGTTGTGGCACCATGTTACCCAGCGCGCCTAGGTTGAGCTTATCCGGTTGGAACGTTGCTTCTAGTGCTTGGCTTACCGCTTGAGATTCATGTAAGAATTGCTGTTGCTCTTTCATTGGTAGGTGGTGCAGCTCTTTCAGGTTGGCACGTTTTGGTACCAAGATAACCCAAGGCACTGCGTTATCTTTGCTTAGTAGTGCTAGGCTCAGAGGAAACTCGCCGATAAGCGTGGTGTCTTTCGCTAACTGTGGGTGAAGTTCAAAGCTCATTATTATTATCCATTTCGATTTCTTGAATTCAGTATACGTTAGATAAAACAAAAGGTTGATGCTCTCACATCAACCTTTGTATTTATTCTTTGTAACTCTAAGGGAATTACATACGCTCTAGAGTATCGATACCTAGAAGCGACAGACCTTGCTTGATAGTCTTCGCTGTTAGTGCAGCAAGCTTCAGACGGCTCTGCTTAACAGTTTCGTCTTCAGCAACTAGGATAGGGCATGCTTCGTAGAAGCTAGAGAATTGACCCGCTAGTTCGAACAGGTAGCTACACATGATGTGTGGTTGACCTTCACGAGCAACAGACTGTACCGCTTCTTCGAATTGTAGAAGTTTCGCGATAAGTGCTTTCTCTTTCTCTTCAGTGATTTTAATTTCACCTTCAAGAGAGTCCATAGAAATGCCAGCTTTAGCAAAGATTGAAGCAACACGAGTGTATGCGTATTGCATGTACGGTGCTGTGTTACCTTCGAACGCAAGCATGTTGTCCCAATCGAACACGTAGTCAGTAGTACGGTGCTTAGAAAGGTCTGCGTACTTAACCGCTGCCATAGCAACCGTGTTAGCGATCACTTTCTTCTCGTCTTCTGCTAGTTCTGGGTTCTTAGATTCGATCAGTTGTGCTGCACGAACTTCTGCTTCATCAAGAAGATCAGCAAGACGAACAGTACCGCCTGCACGAGTCTTGAATGGCTTACCGTCTTTACCTAGCATCATGCCGAATGCGTGGTGTTCAAGAGAAACAGATTCTGGGATGTAACCTGCTTTGCGAACGATAGTCCAAGCTTGCATTAGGTGCTGGTGTTGACGTGAGTCGATGAAGTAAAGAACGCGGTCTGCGCCTAGTTCTTCAAAACGGTATTTTGCACAAGCAATGTCGGTTGTTGTGTATAGGAAGCCGCCGTCACGTTTCTGAATGATAACGCCCATTGGGTCGCCATCTTTGTTTTTGTATTCGTCTAGGAATACAACCTGTGCGCCGTCATCTTCTTTAGCAAGACCTTGCTCTTTTAGGTCAGCAACAATAGTTGGTAGCATGTGGTTGTACATGCTTTCGCCCATTACGTCATCACGCGTTAGAGACACGTTTAGACGATCGTAGTTGCGTTGGTTTTGAATCATTGTAACGTCAACAAGCTTCTTCCACATCTCTGCGCAGAACTCGTCGCCGCTTTGCAGTTTCACAACGTAGCCACGTGCTTTAACTGCGAACTCTTCGTCTTCATCGTAAAGCTTTTTAGACTCACGGTAGAAACCTTCAAGGTCAGCAAGTTCCATTGAAACTTCGCCAGACTCGGCCTGAACGCGCTCAAGGTTTGCGATAAGCATACCAAATTGAGTACCCCAGTCACCGATGTGGTTAGCACGGATAACGTTGTGGCCTAGGAATTCTAGAGTACGAACAACTGCATCACCGATGATAGTTGAACGTAGGTGACCAACGTGCATTTCTTTAGCAACGTTTGGTGCAGAGTAATCCGCAACAATAGTTTGCGTTTCAGCAACTGCAACACCAAGGCGAGAGTCAGCCAATGCTGCGTCTGCTTGTTTTGCTAGGAAAGCTTCATCTAGGAAGATGTTTAGGAAACCCGGACCTGCGATTTCAACTTTAGACGCGATACCGTCTAGGTTTAGAACGTCCAATACTTTTTGAGCAAATTCTCGTGGGTTAGTGCCTAGTCGTTTAGCAACGCCCATAACGCCGTTTGCTTGGTAGTCACCAAACTGTGGTTTTGCAGATTGACGAACAGCAGCAGGAGAGCCTGCAGGTGCGCCAGCGGCTTCTAGAGCCTGAGATACTTTGTCATTAATAAGTGCTTGGATATTCACACGCGTTTCCTTCAATTCAAGGATGATAAGAGTGGCCGTTAATTCTTGGTCATTAAACTGGTTAATTATGCTTCTAGTTAACGATTTAATGCCAAAATCAGCAGCAGACTCTGTTTAAGTTCACAGAAATGGCGGTAATCATACCAATTTTGTGGGGTTTCTTATAGGTCGAATTGATAGAAAATTAACATTTCCTGAGTGGTTTTTGACAATCGACTTTTACCAAGACGCGTTTGCATGTTTAAGGATCGGAAAGAACATAGTTATTGAGTATCTTTTGTAAAAGCAACGCTTGTTGCAAAAGGCAAAACTGATAACATGCAGCCATTATTTGGAGAACGCAGACAATGATGATGAGCCTGAAGCAAGCTGAACTAGAACCACAACAAATGATCGCCCGCCTTGATACCTTTATGGCAAAAATCGAGAACCTAGGAAATACATTAGGTTTGGATTTAAGCTTTGCTCAAGCGGATCATATTGCGCTGCGAATCAATGACACTGAGTTAGCCAAATCTGCTCATCAAGCATGGTCTGAGTACGGCTCTACCATTTCAGAGGCGATGATCAATGGTCGTCCAATTGTGGTGTTGGCTTTCGATGAACCATTGCAAAGCCTTGGTTGGAAAATTGAATGCTTGGAGTTGCCATATCCAGCAGAAGGTAAGATTTACCCAAGCCAAGATTGGGAACATGTAGAGTTTGTGATTCCGTCTCATGCCCAAACGGCTGATGAGTATCTAGCGGATCTTAAAGAAACTTACCCGCAGTTCGCTGCTAACTTTGAAACGCTGGCTGAGCAAGGTATTAAGATCAAACTCTCTAGTCCGAAAGGCGAGGGGGAACGCTTGAATAACCCAACAGTGGCTTTTAAACATCAAGGGATTTGCATCAAGCTGCACCCACACTCACTTAAGCGTATTGTTGAATCTGAACAGGCTTAATTTGAGTAGAGAGTCGCTAGGAAAAGGTTCCTGAACTCGCCTAGGCTCGTCGGAATGACGGACGTGGGCTGGGCTTGAGCCTTACAATCATTCGGTTTGAGTGGATGTTTCCGAGCAATAGTTTTTGCTAGCTAGATAACGACGTCATTCCCGATAGCGACGAAGGAGCGTAGTCGGGAATCTCTTAAAGTTACCCTGAACATTAAATATAAAAAAACGCGCAGTGGGTTAACCCTATTGCGCGTTTTTTATTGGATTCTAGCTGGAAGTCGAACTTAAATTAGCAACTTACAGAATCACAGTCTTGTTGCCGTAAACAAAGACGTGATCATTGATCACCTTGTTTAGCGCCTTACTCAATACGTTCTTCTCTACGTCACGACCCGCTTGCGCCATGTCTTTCGCGCTGAAGTTGTGATCCACTGGAATAACGTCTTGCTTAATGATCGGTCCTTCATCGAGATCATTAGTCACGAAGTGTGCCGTTGCACCAATGATCTTTACGCCACGCTCATACGCTTGTTGGTATGGCTTCGCACCGATAAACGCTGGCAAGAAGCTGTGGTGGATATTGATGATCTTGTGGTTGTACCTTTCAACAAATCCCGGAGTCAGTACTCGCATGTACTTAGCCAAAACAAGGTAATCAGCCTCGTATTGGTCAATCACTTCTAGCATCTTCTTCTCATGCTCTTCACGGTTTAGCCCTTCGTGAGAAACATGGTGGTAAGGGATGTCAAAACGCTCGGTTAGGCTTTGTAGAATGTCATAGTTGCCAACCACTGCTGCGATTTCCACGTCTAAACTGCCATCGAAGTTCTTCATTAGAATGTCGCCAAGGCAGTGCGCCTCTTTGGTCACGAGTATCACAACACGCTTGCGAGATGAATCAACAAGTTTACGCTTCGTATTTTGTGGCAGCGCCTGGTCTAAATCGGCAAGCAAGGTTTCGTCATTGAAATACCCTTCAAGCTCGGTGCGCATAAAGAAGTGGCCACTTGTGTTATCTACGAACTCATTGTTGTGAATAATATTGAGTTGGTGCTTATAACAAATGTTGGTGATCTTAGAGATGAGGCCCGGGGCATCAGTACAATGTGTTAGTAAAGTTTTTCTTTCCATTTGCATCTTACTTCCATGAAATATTTTTATTCTTCAAATTAAATGCAGGCCGTCGAACGGTGAACTGAGCCGCAATATCACCGTTATAATTAATCTATTATCAAGTTGGTTTCAACAAATTCTGCTGCTCATTTATCGCTTTGATAAATTGTTTGATGTGGAAATATCAGTTTTTAGATAGGAAAACAGGCAGAAGCTTCATTTTTAAAGTTTTGACCGTAGTACGCATTTGAACTTCAACCGAGGCATTTACGCCTTGGCCAAAAATAGAGGTGATACTTATGGATAAAGAGTTACTAGCCAAAAAACTGTACTGCCAACGAGTGAATTCATTGGCGAGAGGTACCGAGTTAGATGGTAATATTCTAGATGAAATGTGGGAAAGTAAGACCCCACCAACCGATGCAGTGAAGGCCATACAACCTTGTGATAACCATTTTGAAGGCGCCTCTTGGTTGTCACGTTATCTAAGTCGAAAATAAAAATGACTCTCTAATTCTTACTTCTTCAGTTCTTACCTTTAAGGTAACTCAAGTCACGTCAAACTAAACCAAACACCTCCGGTGCGAAGTCATTCTTGATTCGCGCCGGCTCACTAAACCTGCCATAATTCGTCTTCTATTTTTCTAAACTTCGTACTCTATGATATCTAAAACGTTTTCTGCTGATGGTGCTCTGGGTAAAGCGATCCCCGGGTTTCAGCCACGACAAGCTCAGCTAGACATGGCTGAAGCGGTTTCACAAGCTATTGAGCAACAGAGCCAATTAGTTGTTGAAGCGGGAACGGGTACCGGTAAGACCTTTGCTTACTTAGTGCCAGCGTTGCTTAGTGGCAAGAAAACCATCATTAGTACGGGGTCTAAAAACCTTCAAGAACAGCTGTTTCACCGAGATTTACCATTGATGGTCGATGCGCTTGGCTTTTATGGTCAGGTTGCGTTACTTAAAGGGCGTTCAAACTATTTGTGTTTGGACAGACTCAGCCGTCAAATGATCGAGAGTCATGGTGCTCATACCGATCCAACACTGCTGGCTCAGTTAGTCAAAGTTCGTAGTTGGTCGTCATCCACTCAAACGGGGGATTTAGGCGATTGTGATGATATCGCTGAAGACAGCCCAATCATTCCTACGATTACTTCCACTAACGACAACTGCTTAGGTAAAGAGTGCCCAAGCTACACCGATTGCTTTGTGCTTAAGGCGCGTAAAAAAGCGATGGATTCGGATGTGGTTGTTGTAAACCATCACCTATTCTTAGCGGACTTAGCGATTAAAGAAACCGGGTTCGGTGAGCTAATCCCAGAAGCAGACGTGTTTATCTTCGATGAAGCCCATCAGCTTCCCGATATTGCCAGCCAATACTTTGGTCAGTCCGTGTCGAGCCGACAGATTAATGAGCTCGCTAAAGACATCGAGATCGCCTACCGAACCGAAGC
This sequence comes from Vibrio sp. 10N.286.48.B8, assembly GCF_003050085.1. Taxonomy (NCBI): domain Bacteria; kingdom Pseudomonadati; phylum Pseudomonadota; class Gammaproteobacteria; order Vibrionales; family Vibrionaceae; genus Vibrio; species Vibrio sp. 10N.286.48.B8. The sequence goes on from NZ_PIGD01000002.1 coordinate 388,509, forward strand.
GAAAGACATGCGTCAGTTACAAAAGGTGGGGGACAGGCTTGTTCAGTCAGCTGCCGACCTACGCATTGTGTTGGGCGATACCGGCTTTCGTGGTAACTGGCGTGAAGCACTAAAGTCTGAGTCAATTGCACGAGAACTTGTTCGTCTACAAGATGCGTTGCAACTGGCCGTCGATGTATTGAAGCTAGCATTGGGTCGAAGCCAACTGTTAGACACCGCTTTTGAACGTGCGAACATGATTAAGTCACGCATTGAACGTGTGTGCGATGTGTCGATTACGGGTTACTCCTATTGGTATGACACAACACCAAGGCAATTCGCTTTGCACATCACACCACTGTCGGTTGCGGATAAATTCCATGAGCAAATCGAACTTAAACCGGGCGCTTGGGTATTTACCTCAGCAACCTTGGCGGTGTCAGATGATTTCGATCACTTTACCTCTCGACTTGGCTTAAAGCCGTCGGCTCAGTTTTCACTGCCGAGTCCATTTGATTATCCGAATCAGGCACGTTTATGTGTGCCTCGTTATCTTCCAGAACCCAATAGTCCGGGTTTGGCGGATAAGTTAGTTCGAATGCTGACTCCGGTGATTGAGCAAAACCAAGGCCGCTGTTTTTTCTTGTGTACTTCACACAGCATGATGAAAGAGTTGGGTGAGCGATTCCGAGAAACCCTCACTGTACCAGTCCTATTACAAGGTGAGACAAGCAAGCAAAAAACCTTAGCCGAGTTCATGGAATTAGGTAACGCATTGCTCGTAGCTACAGGTGCTTTCTGGGAAGGGATAGATGTTAGGGGCGACGCATTAAGCTGTGTTATCATCGATAAATTGCCCTTTACCGCCCCTGATGACCCTTTACTTAAGGCTCGAATCGAGGACTGTAAGTTAAAAGGGGGTGATCCTTTTGCACAGGTACAGTTGCCAGACGCCGTGATTACCTTGAAACAAGGTGTAGGCCGATTGATACGTGACAAGCGCGATAATGGCGCTTTGATTATTTGCGATAACCGATTGGTGACTCGCGATTACGGTGGCATATTTTTGGCGAGTTTACCGCCTATCCCACGTACCCGTGATTTAGGGGTCATTAAAGAATTCTTAGCTAAAGACCATTCAATCGCTGCTGAGTAATTGGCATTGTTGAGCTTAGCCATTATTTTTAGATTAGATAACAGATATTTGAGACACAAATGAGCGCGAAAATTCTTGCAGTAGATACCGCAACTGAAAACTGTTCAGTTGCATTAGTAATGGGTGACCAGGTGTTCGCACGTAGCGAAGAGGCTCCTCGAGACCATACAAAAAAAATTCTACCTATGGTTGATGAAGTACTGAAAGAAGCGAATGTCGCTTTAACCGATATTGATGCTATCGCGTTTGGCCAAGGTCCAGGCAGTTTCACGGGTGTACGTATTGGTATTGGTATTGCTCAAGGCTTGGCTTTTGGTGCGGATTTACCGATGATCGGTGTCTCTACACTGGCTGCGATGGCGCAAGGCAGCTACCGTAAATTTGGTGAAACTCATGTTGCGACAGCGATTGATGCGCGTATGAGTGAAGTGTACTGGGCTCGCTACAGCCGTGAAGAAGATGGTCGTTGGACTGCGGTTGATGCAGAGTGTGTTACACCACCGAGTGAGTTGGCAGCGCAGCTTGAAGCGGACTCTGAAACATGGGCAAAAGTCGGTACAGGTTGGGAAGCGTACGCAGAACATATGGATACTCTAGCGATCAACACCAAAGCATGTGAAGTGCTATTCCCAGAAGCTCAAGATATGGCTTTCCTTGCTCAATTCGCTTATGCAGAAGGCAAGGCGGTTGCAGCAGAAGAGTCTGAGCCTGTTTATCTTCGTGATAAAGTGACTTGGAAAAAACTGCCTGGCCGCGAGTAAATACATATTATTTTGGCTCTGCATTTACTTTGCGGAGCCGCTATTAAAGCCAGACACAAAGTCATTAAATTAGGTACAAAATTTCTTAAGCATGGTTTCAATAAACGGCTTACCTCCTTCTTCGATAGGCAATACATCCAAAACCAATCGAACCAATAAAAAGAATGAGGTAAAAAAAGGCGATGCAAAAACCTCAGTTGGTCAGCCAACTAAGGTCGCGAATGCTGTCTCGCATTCCATTCGCCAAGTCAAAGAATCTGAGATTCACAAAGCTCAGGTTCAGTATGATCTTCCAGAAGGGCGTGGTCGACGTGCGATGGAAGAGTATATGGATGTGATGAATCAAGCTAAAAAAGAGGAACTTGCGAAGCTTATTGGAGTCGATATTTACATCTAGCTTTGTGCTTTTATTTATCCTGTTCTAAGGACCAGCATTATGTTTTCTCTCATTTCTAAATCTCGCTTATTCTTCCTTATCGCTTTCTCTTCGATGGTGATGGGGTGCTCCTCGCTACCTCAAGAACTTAATGCAAACTCTGAACAAGTGGTCACCGATTACCAAGAGTGGGTTAACACAGTGCTTGATGCGGGTGACGTTCGCTTGGGTGGCGTGATTGCTAAAGTAACCAACTTGAAAGATAAGACTCGAGTTGAAGTGGTTAATTTACCTATTTCAAGCAATGGTAAGCCAGATATTGACGCCGAGCCAAAAGGACGTTTTGTTGGTTACATTGATGGCTACGTTGAACCATTGAGCTTTGCTGAAGGCCGCTTAGTCACTTTAGTTGGCACATCAAATGGCACTGAAGATGGCACCATTGGTGATTACCCTTACACCTTCCCAGTCATGAATGTCTACAATCAACGTTTATGGCAGATCACTGAGCGAGTGGTTATCAACGATTTTTCGCCGAACTATTACTCTTGCCGCAGTTTGCATTGTCGCAGTTTTCAAACCATGCCTAAGTCAGGGCGTGTGATTCAAGATGTGGAATAGTCGAACCTTACCCCGACACACTTAACGACAGGGACAACTTAAAATCAATGATTGAAAAGTCATACTCCCTTGCGAGCGGGACGCTTGCCACACAACAGATAGGCAACCCACAAACGACCGCAACGACGGTCGTTTTTATTCATGGGTGGTTGGATAATTCGTCCAGCTTTAATCAGGTTATACAGCAAGTCGCTAAGTTTGCGCCCAATGCTCACCTTGTTGCTATCGATCTCTTCGGACACGGCTTCTCGTCGCATAAATCGGGAAGTTATTACCCATTTCATGATTATATTGATGACTTGCATCAGTTGGTGACTAAATTATCGCCAAACAGACTGGTACTGGTAGGACATTCACTTGGTGCATTGATAGCAAGTTGCTATAGTGCCGCCTTTCCTGAAAAGGTGTCAGGATTAATTCAAATTGAAGGTCACGGACCTCTTTCTGAAGCTCCCCACGAAACAGTCTCTCGCTTGAGGGATGGGGTACTCAGTCGTCTTCGACAGCGAAGAAAGCCTTCACGTCCTCTGGCAAGCCTTGAGGATGCTATTAAGCTGAGAGCTCACGCCAACCAAATTAATGCTGAATTAATCGCTCCTATTGTTGAGCGAGGTATTGTCGAGTTCGAGAACTCTTGGCAATGGCGATGCGACCCTAATCTAAAATGTGACTCGTTATATCGAATGTCACAGGCGCACGCTGAAGCGATTATGGCGGCTATTGAATGCCCTCAATTAATAATCCTAGGGAATGGTGGATTCCGACATTTGCAGCATAATCGCTACAAATCAGTGCATAGTCCTCTGCATATAGAGACTGTTCCTGGCGGACATCATTGTCATTTAGAGAGCCCAGAGTTAGTTTCAGAGCTAATTCTTGGTGTAGTTAACAAAATTTAAACAAGTGTTTGAGCCTTTTAGTGCTCATGCACTAAAGCTGTGCTGTAATACCGCAATGATAAAAAGCGGCGAAGCAGTCGTCAGCTGATAAACGAGGAGTAACATCGTGGATAAACCTTGGCTTTCACGTTATCCAAGTGACGTACCAGAAACGATCAATCCAGATCAGTACCCATCTCTTGTAGAAATGTTTGAACAGTCGGTACAGAAGTACGCAGACCAACCTGCATTCGAGAACATGGGCTCGATTATGACATTCCGTAAGCTAGAAGAGCGCAGCCGTGCTTTTGCCGCTTACCTGCAGAATGACTTGAAACTGAAGAAGGGCGATCGCGTCGCGCTAATGATGCCAAACCTACTGCAATACCCAATTGCACTATTTGGTGTATTGCGTGCAGGTATGATTGCAGTGAACGTCAACCCACTGTACACACCTCGTGAGCTTGAGCATCAACTGAACGATTCTGGTGCAAAGGCGATTGTTATCGTATCTAACTTTGCGAGCACGCTAGAGAAAGTGGTTGATAACACGCCGGTTAAACACGTTGTACTCACCAGCCTAGGGCAAATGCTGCCACGCGCGAAAGGTACAATTGTCGATTTCGTAGTGAAGTACGTAAAAGGCATGGTGCCTAAGTATGACCTGCCGGGTGCTATCTCATTCAGAAAAGCACTGCACAAAGGTCGCCGTCTTCAGTATGTGAAGCCGTTTATGGCGGGTGATGACATTGCATTCCTACAGTACACGGGTGGTACAACGGGTGTAGCTAAGGGCGCAATCCTAACGCACCGCAATATGATTGCGAACGTACTTCAAGCGAAAGGGGCTTACGGTCCTGTTCTGCAAGAAGGCCGCGAGTTGGTTGTAACAGCACTGCCGCTTTACCACGTATTTGCACTGACCGTGAACTGCTTACTGTTTGTTGAGATGGGTGGTCGTAACCTTCTAATTACTAACCCTCGTGATATTCCAGGTTTCATTAAAGAGCTACAAAAGGTTCCGTTTACCGCGATTACTGGCGTAAATACCCTGTTCAATGCGTTGGTAAATAACGAAGATTTCCATGAATTGGATTTCAGTAACATGCGTTTATCTGTTGGCGGCGGCATGGCGGTTCAACGCGCTGTTGCTGAGCAATGGAAGAAAGCAACAGGCGTTCACCTATTGGAAGGCTATGGGTTAACCGAGTGTTCACCACTGGTAACGGGTAACCCATACGATCTAAAAGACTACACAGGTGCAATCGGCCTACCTGTACCATCGACAGAAGTTCGTATTGTTGATGATGAAGGGAAAGTAGTAGGCAATGACCAAGTGGGTGAGTTGCAGGTTCGTGGCCCTCAAGTGATGCAAGGTTACTGGCAGCGCCCTGAAGCGACTAAAGAAGTGATCGATCAAGACGGTTGGCTATCTACAGGTGACATCGTTAAGTTTGATGACGAAGGCTTGTTGTACATCGTAGACCGTAAGAAAGACATGATTCTTGTGTCTGGATTCAACGTTTACCCGAATGAGATTGAAGACGTAGTGGCTCTGCACGGTAAAGTGTTAGAAGTTGCAGCTATCGGTCAACCTCATGAAGTGTCTGGTGAGCTGGTTAAGATCTACGTTGTTAAGCGCGATCCTAGCCTGACTAAAGAAGACATTATCGCGCACTGTCGTGAGCACCTAACGGGTTACAAGATCCCTAAATTAGTCGAGTTCAGAGATGATCTTCCAAAGACTAACGTAGGTAAGATCTTACGCCGCGTACTGCGTGAAGAAAACGATGCAGAATTGGCTAAACGCGCTAGCGAATAATTAGCCCGTTTACGCGAAAGTACTGCACCATAACCATTGAGGCGCTTAATCTAAGCGAGCGCTGAAAAATGGTGTTAGAATGCCGACAGTTAATGTCGGCATTTTTGTATCCGGCGATCAAATAGAAACCAGTGAGAGTTTTTGTGGATTATCAAATCATTACCCAATTGAAAGACCTTGAGCGAGTTTGCCAACAAGCACGTGAAGCCGATGTCGTTATGCTTGATACGGAGTTTGTTCGTACAAGAACCTATTACCCTCAATTAGGCTTGATTCAGTTATTTGATGGTGAAACGCTGTCACTGATTGACCCTATTGCTCTTGGTGAAATGACACCATTTGTTGGATTGTTGAAAGACGCCTCTGTTCTGAAAGTGCTGCATGCTTGTGGTGAAGATTTGGAAGTGTTCCAAAACGCATTTGGCTGCACACCAACACCAATGGTTGATACCCAGATCATGGCAGCTTTCTTAGGTCATGGTTTATCAACGGGCTTTGCTGCTCTGGTTTCAGAGTTTGTCGGTGTCGATCTCGATAAGAGTGAATCTCGCACTGACTGGCTAGCGCGTCCGCTTTCTCAAAAGCAATTGGACTACGCAGCGGCAGACGTGCATTACCTAATGCCAATGTACAACAAGCTTCTAGAAAAAGTGATGGAAGCTGGCTGGTGGGAAGCGGCTCAGCAAGAGTCTGATTTACAAGTTGCCAAGCGCATCCGTAAAGTAAACCCAGACACTGCCTACCTTGATATTAAAGGGGCATGGCAGCTTAAACCTAAGCAGCTAGCGATCTTACGACCTTTAGCAACTTGGCGTCTAAAAGAAGCAATCAAGCGCGATTTAGCGCTGAACTTTGTCTTCAAAGAACAAGACCTATGGGCTGTGGCTCGTTTCGCGATGAAAGATCCTAAGCACATGGAGCAAGAAGGTTTTGATTACCGCTCTGTACGCCGCCATGGTGCGAAGATCAGCTCAATCGTTAAGTTGGCGGAACACACGCCTGAAGAAGAGTACCCAGCACCAGTAGAACGTTTAATGGACTTCCCTGGCTACAAGCAACTTTTCAAAGTGCTGAAAGATGAAGTGAAAACAGCATCACAGCACAGCGGTTTGGCTACGGAATTCTTAGCATCTAAGAAGCAACTTAACCAAGTGTTAAGCTGGGTGTGGAAGCACGATCGTAACCCAGAAAAACTGCCTGATGTTATGCAAGGCTGGCGTTTAGATCTGGTTGGCGAAAAGCTGAATAAAGCGATTAAGTAACCTGTTCTTGTTCTAAGAGTTAGCCAGTTACAGATATAAAATGCAGACACAAAAAAGAGAGCCTAGGCTCTCTTTTTTATTTAATCTGCTGACTACTTACAAGATAACGAAGATCACTTATCGTCTTCTGGTAGCTTAACATTCAGCTCTAATACTGAGATGTCGTCATCTTTGTGTTCGAACGTCAGATCAACCATTGATGGATCTACCTCAACGTACTTTGCAATACACTTCAAGATGTCTTCTTTCAGTTGCGGTAAGTACGATGGAGCAGGGTCGTCATGACTGCGGCGCTCAGCAACAATGATCTGCAAACGCTCTTTGGCTAGGTTTGCGGTCGTCTTTTTCTGTGGTCTGAAAAACTCTAGTAATGACATTGCGTATTAGCCCCCGAACAGTCTTTTGAAGATGCCTTTCTTCTGTTCCGTTAAGAAACGGAAGTCCACTTGGCTACCTAGTAGTCGCTCTACAGTATCATTGTAAGCCATACCTGCGTCGGTTGCTTCGTCAAAGATAACTGGAACACCCTTGTTCGATGCATTCAGTACCGCTTGGCTCTCTGGAATCACGCCCAGTAGAGAGATGTGTAGGATCTCTTCAACGTCTTCAACACTTAGCATCTCACCTTGAGTTACGCGTGCTGGGTTGTAGCGAGTCAGTAGAAGGTGTGTTTTCACTGGCTCTAAGCCGTCTTCTGAACGACGAGATTTAGAGTCAAGAATACCTAGAATACGGTCTGAGTCGCGTACAGAAGAGACTTCAGGGTTAGTCGTTACAATCGCTTCATCAGCAAAGTACAACGCCATTAGAGCGCCTTGTTCGATACCCGCAGGAGAATCACAGATGATGAAATCAAAGCCCATTTCATCTAGCTCATCAAATACGCGACGAACACCGTCTTTGGTTAGTGCATCTTTATCACGAGTTTGAGAAGCAGGAAGAATGAACAGGTTCTCTGTGCGCTTGTCTTTGATCATCGCTTGGTTCAGCGTAGCTTCACCATTGATAACGTTAACGAAATCGTAAACGACACGACGCTCACAACCCATGATTAAATCTAGGTTACGCAGACCGATATCAAAGTCGATAACTGCGGTTTTCTTCCCTTTTAAAGCCAGACCTGAGGCAATAGCTGCACTAGAGGTCGTTTTGCCTACCCCGCCTTTACCTGACGTTACAACGATAATGCGTGCCATTCTGTTTTCCTTTTATTTCTCTTATATTGCGAGGACGTCAACGTGTAATACATCGTTTGCCATACTGAACATAGTTTTCTTCTGCCAGTACTCGCTTTCAATTTGATCGCTGAGCCAGTAATTTCCCGCAATGGAAACCAGCTCGGCTTGTAAATCATTACAAATTATTTTTGCTTCAGTTTGACCACTAGCACCTGCAATCGCGCGGCCGCGTAATGTGCCATGTATATGGATGCTGCCATCGGCAATCACTTCTGCACCCGCACTCACATGGCTGAGAATCAATAGATCGCCATCTTTCGCGTAAACCTGCTGACCAGAACGAATTGGGGTTCGAACCACCTTAATCGGCGCCATCTTAGCCGGTGCTTGCGATGGAGATTTACTTGCCGTCATGACTGCAAAGCCCGCTTCTTTCGCTAGATTTTGCATACGCTTATCAGAACAGCCAGCCACGCCAACCGGGATCATGCCCGCTTGAGATATACCATTTTTCAGTTGCACAAAATCGATATCACCAACGACTTTGCTGATGTTGATAACAACAGGCGCGGCAGCGAAAAACGTGGGTGCTTGGTCTACCTTCTCTTGAAGAAAAGAGACTGCATTTTCGACTTGATCATCGGATAAGTGCAAAACAGATAGCGTAAAGCTGCTACCTTTTAGATCTGGGTTACTAGACATCGAAAAACTACAGGACCTCAATAGCGAATTGGTACAATTTCTTTATCAATAAAATAAAGGGCATTGCCTGAAACTAGGTTTATCATGTTATATTCCCAAACCAAGCACAGCAAGTAATCTTGTTGTCAAATGGACGTTTTGTTCCCAATATTTCCCTAACATAAACTATTGATCTCGCAAGTGAGAGTTTTGTAGCCATAATCAATTAAAAAGGTTTGTCATGCTGTGTTCTATATATAAAAGCTCAAAGAAAGAAGGAACATACCTTTATATCCCTAAGAAGGATGATTTTTCACAAGTTCCTGACGCATTGATGCAAATGTTTGGTAAACCTAGTTTTGTAATGGTAATTAAAATGGATGGCCGTAAACTGGCTCAAGTGAACATCGAAAAAGTGAAAGAATCACTGAATACCGATGGTTTCTTTTTGCAAGTTCCGCCACCACCAGTTAACGAACTTGAACTTCATAAAGAGCGTAAAGCTCAACAGAAATCTCAAGACGAAGAGTGATAGCCACCTCAATTCAAGGAGGAGTGATCGTTGAGTAAATTTTCGAAAACCATATTGGCTGTGTCGGCATTACTATTGGGTAATAGCTTGACCATTAGCTCAGTACACGCTGAAGAACTGAGCTTCGAACAATATGTAGAAAAACTAAAGCAACAAGGCCGTGAAGAAGGCATCTCTGAAACGATCATTGATGAAGCCTTTGATGGTGTAACGTTTAAGCCAAGAGCGGTGAAAGCCGACAAGAATCAACCTGAGAAAAAACTGACTCTGGATGAATACATTCCACGAGCAGTGCCTGATTGGAAAGTGAAGCAAGCCAGATCACTTTATAAGAAGCATTACACAGCGCTAAAGCGTATTGGTGATGAATATGGTGTTCAACCAAGATTCATTGTCGCGCTATGGGGTGTTGAGAGTAACTTTGGTAAGTTCACTGGTAACTACAGTGTTATCGATGCGCTAACGACCATGGCTTACGAAGGACGCAGAGAAGCGTTTTTCCGCAGCGAAGCGATGGCGGCGTTGAAGATTCTTGATCAAGGCCATATTGCACCAAAAGAGATGAAAGGCTCTTGGGCGGGCGCAATGGGTCAGCCTCAATTTATGCCAAGCTCATTCTTAGCATATGCGGCTGATGGTAATGGCGACGGTAAGAAAGACATTTGGGGCACTGAAGAAGACGTATTTGCTTCAGCGGCAAATTATCTCAGCCAATCAGGATGGGATGACAAATATACTTGGGGTCGTCAGGTTCATGTTCCGTCATCTGTGTCGATCGATTTACAAGGTCGAACTGAAGACAAAGCGAAATACTTAAAAGAGTGGTCTGAACTCGGTATTAAGCGTTATGACGATCGCCCACTGCCAACACTTGATGAAGACATTAAAGCTTGGTTAATCATGCCGGATGATGAAACCGGACGTTCGTACCTCATTTATAACAACTACAATGTGTTAATGAAGTGGAATCGTTCTTACTACTTTGCTTTGGCAGTAAGCCACCTAGCCGACAGAATTAAGTTTGATTAATTGGCATAGCTTGCTTTGATAGCATTTGGCCTACCATAGGCAGAACGAACTAAAGGACTCTTCGGAGTCCTTTTTGATTTTATATTTTAGAGATTTGAGAAGGTGGCCTTGTGCTAACAGATAGAGCTGCACAGATGGTGATATTCCATGCGTTAATTAAGCATGAAGGCTTTACCAGTGCTGCAAAGAGCTTAAATGTTTCAGTGTCTCATATCAGCAAGCAAGTCGCTTTGCTTGAAGACTCGATAGGAATCAAGCTGGTGCAAAGGACGACACGAAGCCTCACGCTTACCGAAGCGGGAGACGTGTTCTATCAACACTGTGAGCAGCTGTTTAACACGGTGAAATCAGCTCAGATGGATATGGACAGCCAGCGCGATGATATCTCTGGAATACTGCGCGTCGGTTTGTCGCAGTCATTTGGCACGCTGCATATCATTCCCGCGATCGACCAACTCAGACAGCTTTACCCACAGCTGAGAATCGAGGTCCACTTGTTCGATTATAAGGTGGATATGATTGAAGAGCGTTTGGATCTCTGGATCACCAACAATGAAGACTTGCCTGAAGGTTACATTGCGCAGCGATTAGCCGACAGCCAGTTTGTGGTGGCCGCATCGCCCGATTACCTGATTAAGGCCGGGACGCCACATGTGCCTTCTGATCTGATTGACCACAATTGCCTTATCTATCGCAGCCGAGAGCGAGATTACACATCGTGGGCGTTTGATAACGGACAAGAAAACCTCAGTGTCAAAGTCGCGGGTGATTACTCAGTTGATTTGGCTGAGGCAGTTCGAGACGCAGCCGTATCAGGGTGGGGCGTGGCTTACTTAGCCACCTACTTAGTCAAAGAAGAGTTTAGAACGGGCAAGTTGATTCAAGTATTACCAGAGTGGAGAGCCAGTCAGCTGATGCCATTCTATGCTGTTTACCCAAGCAGAAAGAACATGCCGAAGAAGCTTTCAGCGGTGATTGAGTTCATTAAAGATCATATAGGGTCGCCGACGTATTGGGACAAAAACCTCAAAACTTGTGTTGAACTGCATCGCTAACTGTTTCCTAATCTATAAATATAATTTCCATATGGAAAAAGTATGCTTTTTAATCAAAGTTAGTTATTAAAATTCAATAACTTAATTATACTCATAGTTAAATCTTGATTACCCCAACATCACGTTAACAACCTCAGCTTGCCGCAAACGATTTCCTCTATAGAATGCGTCGCCTTTCCTATCTACAACTTTTAGGTTGACGCACATGGCTTCCCTACTTGGAATTATCACTATTTTAGTTGCCGCTTGGTTACTATCTACGGACAGAAAAAATATTCCACTAAGAACAGTCTCTTTGGCTTTCTTATTACAAATCTCATTCGCGCTGTTGGTTCTGTATGTACCAATGGGTAAAGAAGCGTTGAATGCAGCCACGGGTGCGGTATCTAGCTTGATCAACTACGGTCAAGAGGGGATTAACTTCCTATTTGGTGGCCTAACGAATAACGGTTTCGTTTTCGCGATTAACGTTCTAGGCATCATTATCTTTTTCTCTGCATTGATTTCAGGTTTGTACCACATTGGCTTTATGCCAAAGGTGATCAACCTTATTGGTGGTGCGCTACAGAAGTTCTTGGGTACAGGTCGTGCAGAATCACTGTCTGCGACTGCCAACATCTTTGTCGGCATGATTGAAGCGCCATTGGTGGTTAAACCTTACCTAAAGCACATGACGGATTCACAACTGTTTGCTGTGATGGTGTGTGGTTTGGCTTCTGTAGCTGGTGGTACGTTAGTGGGTTATGCATCGCTTGGCGTTGACTTAAACTTCCTGATCGCTGCGGCATTCATGTCTGCACCAGCCGGTCTACTGATGGCTAAAATCTTAGTACCTGGCAGCCCAGATGACGCTCAAGAAAATATTGAGTCTGATGTAGAAATTCCACGAGCAACAAACGTAGTTGAGGCAATGGCAGATGGGGCTATGTCTGGACTTCGTATTGCCGTTGCAGTGGGTGCAACACTTCTTGCCTTTATCAGTGTGATTGCAATGCTGAATGGCTTGCTAGGTATTGTTGGTGGCTGGTTTGGCGTAAACCTAAGCTTCGAACTTATCCTAGGTTATGTGTTTGCACCCGTTGCATGGCTAATCGGTGTACCGTGGTCTGAGGCTGTGGTTGCAGGTTCATTGATCGGTAACAAGATTGTCGTGAACGAGTTCGTGGCTTTCATCCAACTAATGGATGCTAAAGAGGCACTGAGTGAGCACTCTCAAGCGATCGTAACTTTTGCTCTATGTGGCTTTGCTAACATCTCTACCATGGCAATTTTGATCGGTGGTTTGGGTAGCTTAGTTCCAGAGCGTCGCTCTTTCATCTCACAATATGGCTTCAAAGCAATTTGTGCGGGTGTGTTTGCTAACTTGATGAGTGCAGCGATTGCTGGTGTTGTACTTTCTCTATAGCTAACTGATCATGACTTTACTCCCCCTAAAGTAAAGTGACTGATTAATCACAATAATATTCGGTTAGCGTGAAAAAGAGAGCCTATAGTGTAAGAACGTAGGCTTTCTTATTTCATTGAATAGTTTGTACCACAGGGTGTGGTGCAAACCTTTTAGGGGCACAAATGGATTTGTCGATTACTTCTTCTTTGGCGTTAATTGGACTTTTGTCTCTAGCTTGTCAGCTGCTCGGTTGGCGTTTACGTCTTCCCGCTATTCTTCCTCTCCTTATCGTCGGCCTATTGTTAGGTCCTGGCTTGAATATCTTAAATCCCGATGCCATTTTTGGTGATGTGTTGTTTCCTATGATTTCATTAGGGGTTGCCATCATCCTGTTTGAAGGGGCATTAACCCTAAATTTTAAAGAAATCAGAGGCCATGGCCGGATGGTGACTCACCTCGTGAGTTTCGGTATGTTGATTACCTGGGCCTGTATCGTGGTGGGTGCTTACTACTTTGTGGACTTTAGTTGGCCGTTAGCCGCATTGTTTGGTGCATTAGTCGTGGTAACTGGCCCAACGGTGATCGTACCCATGCTTCGCAGTATTCAGCCTAAATCTTCTCTAGGCAGTATCTTGCGATGGGAGGGGATAGTGATTGATCCCATTGGCGCTCTGTTTGCTGTTCTGGTTTATGAATACATCGTCTCTTCGGCCGACCCTACAGGACATGTACTTTCAGCTCTGGGACTAACCTTAGCCATTGGTTTAGGTTTAGGGATCATCGGTGGCTATTTGATTGCCAAGATGCTGCAAGGGCATTGGGTACCGCACTATTTACGTAATGTGGCTGTATTGACGCTAATGCTCGCTGCGTTCTCTTTCTCGAATGACTTGAGTGAAGAATCGGGTTTATTAACCGTGACCATCATGGGGATCTGGCTTGCCAACGTGAAAGGCTTGGATATCGAAGACATCATCGAATTCAAAGAAACCCTGACCGTATTACTCATTTCAGCGTTGTTTATTCTGTTAGCGAGTAGACTCGATTCAGGAACCTTCCTCTCGATAGGTTGGGGCGGTATTGGTTTATTAGCGGTGGTTATGCTGGTGGCTCGCCCGTTAAGTGTGTGGATCAGCGGGATCGGCACGGATCTTACCTCTGCGGATAAATGGTTTTTGAGCTGGATGGCGCCGCGCGGGATCGTTGCAGCCGCGGTTTCTTCTCTGTTTGCAATCAAGCTTCAAGAAAAACAATTAATAGAAGGCGCAGACCTGCTGGTACCAATGGTGTTCTTGATCATCATCGGTACAGTTGTGATTCAAAGCCTCACCGCGAGTTGGTGGGCAAGAAGGCTAGGTGTGACTCAAGAGAAGGCACAAGGCGTTATCTTCTTTGGTGCGACTCAGTTTTCACGCCAGTTTGCCAAAGTATTGGCGACACACAACATCAATAGTGTGCTTGCCGATACCAACTGGGAAAGCATTCGCTTAGCACGCATGGATAACTTGAATGTCTACTTTGGTAACCCGGCTTCGAGTCACGCTGAAAATAATCTGGAATTGGATGGAATAGGGCGTGCGATGATCGTCTCGCCTTATCGTCAAACCAACCCATTAGTTAGCATGCACTATCAAGACGAGTTTGGTGAGAATAAGGTGTTTGAGCTTGAGTCATCAGAGAATAAACATGAAAGGCATCAGGTGAGCCGCGATGGCAACAGAAGCTTGTTTTCGGAAGGAGTTACCTATTCCAAGCTTAACTCGTTGATGGCTCAGGGTAGCCAAATTAAAAGTACAGGTTTGACCGAGGCATTTGATTTAAACGAGTTTAACGCGCTGTACCCTAAAGCCATTCCTCTTGGGGTGATTACTGGCGGTGATTTCCGTTTAATTACACAAGGATCTGAGTTGGAAAAACTCATATCAACGGAGTGTGAGCTTATTAGTTTATTACCGCCTTCTGAACAGACGGAAAAAGTCGAGAATCCAGATAAGTAGCGAATAGCAGTGTATCAAAAGCGAGTCGCCCTGTTTCAAAACGAATGTCTAAGTATCAAAAAAGCCGCAGCGTTCATCACGTTGCGGCTTTCTAATTTTATTTATATGCGCTGCGGATTATTTCGAGTGAAATTGCTCACAAGCGATCATGGTGTTCTCGATTAGGCTCGCAACTGTCATTGGACCAACACCACCCGGTACAGGCGTGATGAAGCTTGCGCTTTCTTTCGCTACGTCGTATTCAACGTCACCCACTAGTTTGCCAGATTCCAAACGGTTGATACCCACATCGACCACAACAGCGCCTTTCTTGATCCAAGCACCTGGAATGAAGTTTGGTTTACCTACGGCAACTACAACAACGTCTGCTTGACGCACGTGGCCTTCAAGGTCTTTGGTGAAGCGGTGACATGTTGTCGTTGTACAACCTGCTAGAAGAAGCTCTAGCGTCATTGGGCGACCTACGATGTTTGATGCGCCAACGACAACCGCGTGCTTACCACGTAAATCGATGTTGTAACGGTCAAGCAGCGTGATGATGCCTTTTGGCGTACAAGAGCGAAGCTTAGGCATACGCTGAGCCAAACGGCCGACATTGTATGGGTGGAAGCCATCAACGTCTTTTTCTGGCGTGATACGCTCAAGAACGTGAGTGCTATCAATACCAGCAGGTAGAGGCAGCTGAACCAGAATACCGTCGATCTCTGGGTCTTGGTTCAGTTGGTCTACCAGTGTTAACAATTCGTCTTCTGTCGCAGTGGCTGGCAAGTCGTAAGATTTAGACACGAAGCCAACTTCTTCACACGCTTTACGCTTACTTCCAACGTAAACCTGAGAAGCAGGGTCTTCACCCACTAAAACAACCGCTAGGCCCGGAGCGCGTAATCCAGCTTCAGTACGAGCTTTTACACGTGCAGCAACTTCGGAGCGAACCGTTTGAGAAATTAGCTTTCCATCAATATTTTGAGCAGTCATGAATTTCCTTAGTATTGATATTCAAGTTAGTGGCTGATGTTTTTGGCGCATTATTCCAGAAAATCTTTTTGATTACCATCAAGCAAACGTTTGCTTTGTTCTATTTTCCAACACTTATATGTTTGTTGCCCTTTTTTTACTCACTTAGATCAGAATGTTACATAAAGCCGTTGCTTTACTGATTCGAATTCGTATAATTCGTTCCTGTAGCGCGCCCTTAGCTCAGCTGGATAGAGCACCTCCCTTCTAAGGAGGTGGTCGAAGGTTCGAATCCTTCAGGGCGTGCCATTATTTAAAGAAACCCGATAACTCTCCGAGTTGTCGGGTTTTTTGCTTTCCTACCATAATAAAAATACTCTTCTCAAAGCGCCACTCATTTCCCCGCGTTATTCATTTCATTCGGCTCATGTAATAGAAAGTTAAAATTGTTCGTTTTTTGGGGTTTACATCATTTGGTAATAAAGCCACTATGAATTCACGAAGAATAGACAAGTAAAGCTGTTAGCCAGTCGGTTTCGGAATCAAACCTTCTGCTCAATAGCTGATTTAGAGGAAGTAATGGCAGGAAACAGTATCGGACAACATTTCCGCGTGACCACGTTCGGAGAAAGTCACGGTATCGCACTAGGATGTATCGTAGATGGGTGCCCACCAGGATTAGAAATTACCGAAGCAGACCTTCAAAGAGATTTGGATCGTCGTCGCCCTGGTACTTCTCGTTATACAACGGCTCGCCGTGAAGCGGATGAAGTGAAAATCTTATCAGGTGTATTTGAAGGCCAAACTACGGGCACTTCTATTGGTCTATTGATTGAAAATACAGACCAACGCTCTAAAGACTATTCCGAAATTAAAGACAAGTTCCGCCCAGGCCACGCTGACTATACGTACCATCAAAAGTACGGTGTACGTGATTACCGAGGTGGTGGTCGTTCTTCAGCTCGTGAAACTGCAATGCGCGTTGCTGCAGGTGCAATAGCGAAGAAATACCTAAAACAAGAATTTGGTGTTGAAATCCAAGCATACCTTTCTCAAATGGGTGATATCTCAATTGATAAAGTGGATTGGAACGAGATTGAAAACAACGCTTTCTTCTGCCCAGATGCCGACAAAGTACCAGAATTTGACCAACTGATTCGTGACTTGCTAAAAGAAGGCAACTCGATTGGTGCGAAGATTCAAGTGGTTGCGACTAAAGTGCCTGTAGGCCTTGGTGAGCCAATTTTTGATCGTCTAGATGCTGACATTGCTCACGCTCTAATGAGCATCAATGCGGTGAAAGGTGTTGAGATTGGTGATGGCTTTGACGTCGTTAATCAACGCGGTAGTGAACACCGTGATCCATTAACGCCAGAAGGTTTCAGCAGCAACCATGCTGGCGGTATCTTAGGTGGTATTTCTACTGGCCAAGATATTGTTGCAAGCATTGCGCTTAAACCAACATCAAGCATTACCGTTCCTGGTGACACGATCACTAAAGACGGTGAAGCAACGCAACTAATCACTAAAGGTCGTCATGACCCATGTGTAGGTATCCGTGCCGTGCCGATCGCAGAAGCGATGTTAGCGATTGTATTGCTTGATCACTTGCTACGTCACCGTGGTCAAAACTTTGGTGTGACAACTGAAACGCCAAAAATCTAGTTCTGCTTCGTTGTAATCAGAACAGATTTGAAACTGATTTGATAAAAACAAAGAGGGTTGCTTCGTGATGAAGCAACCCTTTTTATATTCTGTGTAATTGAGAATATATCATTTAATGTACCGAGCTTTCAGGATCAAGCTGGAACGAAGGTAAACGCCACTTGAATCGTACAGCTGCCATACGCAGCAAGTAACCAACTACAAGCGTCACAATCGTCGCGGTTACGTCGTTAATGCCAAGTTCAAGCAAACCTAGATATAAACCTGAAGCGACAAGTGCAACAGAGGCATACAGCTCTTCATGCAACACCAATGGTGTTTGACGACAGATAAGGTCGCGCAGTAAACCACCAAAGACACCCGTGACTAGCGCAGACACCATGCAGATCATTGGATGTAGACCCATGGTCATCGCTACCTTAGTACCAATGATACTGAACACGATAAGCCCTAGTGCATCTAAACGAATGAATAGCCCTTTGAGCTTGATAACCCATTTAGCCAGTCCGGTTGTAATAACACCTGCGATACAGGTGATTGCCAGATACTGTGGGTTTTCAACCCAACCTAAAGGGTAATGGCCGAGTAAGATATCTCGTACTGTACCGCCGCCAATTGCCGTTGCACTGGCAACCAACATTACACCAAACCAATCCATTTTTTGTTTGCCAGCACTGAGAGCGCCGGTCATGGCTTCTGCCGTGATGCCAATGATATACAAAACACTTAGTAGCATTGCTGTAGCTCTATAATATAGGTCTATAAATTGGAGTCTTATAGGCCTTAGGGATATAAAAATGAAGCGCGAGTGTAGTAGTAAAAACGCTGATTGACGAATGAATATTTGTACCGTGAATGGGTGTTTCAGATTAGCTAAACTAATCATTCGCCTCAAAGTAGTGTAATCTGGGATCAGCAATCGATTGTCACAGTAAAGTATTGGGGGCAACCTAATGCCATTGCTCGTGATAGGGCTTTACCGAGCGCTTAAAAAAACGCAAAATGCCCCGGTTCTTTTTACTTAAATTTGATTTTATGACGCACCAATACCCAGACATCATCGATATTTTCAATCAAACCTTTTTCGAGAGTTACAATACCAAACTCGAACTGGGTGCAGACGAGCCTATTTACCTGCCAGCCGATGGGGAGGTTCCTCATCACCGTATCGTATTTGCTCGCGGATTTTATGCGTCTGCACTTCACGAGATAGCGCACTGGTGTGTCGCTGGTCCTGAGCGTCGTTTGTTGGAAGATTTTGGCTATTGGTATGAGCCTGATGGTCGAACTGAGTCGGTTCAAGCTGAGTTTGAAAAAGTAGAAATTCGCCCACAAGCGTATGAATGGATCATTGCGATGAGTGCAGGCTTTCCTTTTAATGTCAGCTGTGACAATCTACACGGCGATTTTGAGCCAGATCGTTTGGCCTTTATGAATAAAGTACACAGCGAAGTCATGGGTATCTTTGAAGCTGGTCTTCCGCCTCGCGTAAAAATGCTCTCTGAAGCATTACGCAGCTTCTACGATGTAGAACCTTTATGTACTAGCCAATTTATTGTGAAATAAGAGAATATTATGATTATCGAATTTGAAGAAAAACTACTTGAAGTAATTGATGCTCGCATTGAAAACGCATCAGACGATGAACTGTTTGCTGGTGGTTACTTACGTGGTCATATTTCTCTGTCAGTGGCTTCATGTGAAGAAGAAGGCATTGAAGACGTAGCTGAAGTAAAAGCACGCATCGAGAAGAGCCTAGATGACGCTCGCTCTGAACTAACGCCAGCAGATCGCACCATCGTTAATGACCTTTGGGTTGAACTGCAAAACCAAGCTTAATAGCTAACAATTTATCACTATCCGCTCAGTCCCTTCCTTTCCATTTTGCTGAGCTGTTAATTATTTGAGACTCATTCGAAATTTTTGAATGAGTCCGTTCAATCCTTGTGATGGTTCCATTTTCTGACTACGTTATTCTAATCCCACTTAACGGATTTACAGAAAAGGTCACATCATGAAAGTTATCGCATTCGGCGCAAGCACAAGCTCTACTTCTATCAACAAAACTCTAGCAACTTACGCAGCTAACTTGATTGAAGGTGCTGAAGTTAAAGTTCTAAACATCAATGATTACAACGTTCCTATGTTCAGTGAAGACACTGAAAAAGAGATTGGCCAAGCGGAAGGCGCACAAGCATTCTTACGTGATTTAGCTGAAGCAGATGCGTTTGTTATCTCTTTTGCTGAGCACAACGGCCACTACCCAGCTGCGTACAAAAACCTATTTGATTGGGCGACACGCATTGAGCGCTCTGTGTTTGGCGAGAAGCCGGCGGTTTACCTAGCGACTTCACCTGGCCCAGGCGGTGCACAAACGGTACTTGGCGCAGCAACAGGTTCAGCGCCATACTTTGGCGGAAACGTAAAAGCGTCAGTTTCAGTACCAAGCTTCTACGATAACTTTGATTTTGAGTCTGGTTCTATCAGCAACGAAGAGATTGCTCAGCAGATCAAAGACGCGGTTGCTAAGCTGTAAATACAAGTTAGATCAACACGAACAACAAAAAGCCCGAGGGACATAATGTCGCTCGGGCTTTTTAGCTTTTAGTTTCAGGTATTTCCAATATTTAGATATTCAGAATAGTTGAACTAGAAACTACTGATTTGTTTTTGAGTGCTTATCTGCAACCCAGCCAGCGGTTAATGCTTTACCTTTACGCAGCCTGCGTACCCACATTCTGCTTGGGTGAATCGCTTCAAGCACATCGACAGGTAAGGGAAGCGGATCGCCACAAATTTGTGATGCTAACACTTCAGCCAATAATGGCGCAGAGCTCAAGCCACGTGAGCCTAATCCGATAAAACAGTATAGGTTAGGGAAGCTTGTCACCGTTTCAACATCATCAACCGGGTCACGCTGTGGGTTAAAGTTGTGTAGATCTTGGTACTGATCTTTAATGGCTTCGAAATCGCCCACATTGCCAACAAATGGCAAGTGGTCACGGCTCACGCTACGGATACCTTGGCGCGCTAGGTTGCTACTGGTATCGACATCTTTTGTCCATGCTTGGTCTGGCAGTGACCCATGCAGACGCTCGCCATTATGTTGCTGAACCTCAATATCAAACTCTTGGTCGATGTTGGTTTTGTCGTAGTTTGCGCCAATACAATGGTGTCCATTGTTTGGGTTTTGTGGTGTTAAGTAACCATCAAAGCACAACACGGTTTTTAGTTTACTGAGGTTATCCGTGGTCGGAATGTGGCTCACTTGACCTTTAACCGGTGTCAGTGGTACTGGCTGAGTCTGCTCAAACTGAGTGAACTTGTGGCCGTTCGCAACCACCACTTGGTCATGCTTGGTTTGAATCTCACCTTGTGGTGTCTCAATGATGAGCAACCATTGTTGTTCAGTTTCGAGCCATTCTAGTTGAGTCACTTGATGTTGATAGTGAGTGCTAACTTGGTGGGTCTCTTCTAACTTCCCGATCAGGCCTTGTGTCAGTTGCAGAGGGCTCAACCAACCACCCAGTGGGAAGTAAACGCTCTCTTTATCGACCGGTAGGCCAATCTTTTCATTCGCTTGTTCTGGCGATAAACGCTGAATCAAATCTGTATGGAAATTGCCTTCCAACATGCGGTTGAGCTTTTTAGTGGAGCCTTCGTCCCACATCAAAATGTTCACGCCACACCAACTGTGGTCAAACTGAATAGATTGCGCCGCCTGATTAATGAACTGGCGAGCAAACAGTAAGCCTGGTCCAAACACGCGAGACACGTTCGAGGTGGCTTCGCTTAACAATGGATAAATCGCACCTTGATTGTTGCCTGATGCATTACCCGCTGCTTGTGGGTGCTCACAATAAAGCGTGATGTCTTTACCACGGCGGCTCAGCGTTTTAGCGAGTGCTGCACTAGCAACACCACCACCGATGATAGCGATGTCTTGCGATTCGCTGTGCTGTGATAGGCCATACCAAGGTTTGATGTTGGTGTGAGCATGCTTTTCGCCAAGTCGGCCTGCAATCATTTCTCGCTTGGTGCCAAAACCTTTGACCTTCTTCATTTCAAAGCCAGCTTCAATTAAGCCACGGCGCACAAAGCCAGCCGCGGTGAAAGTCGCGCAACTACAATCTTGCTTGGCGAGCTTGGCCATACCGTTGAATAGGTTTTGATTCCACATCTCTGGGTTCTTGCTCGGAGCAAAACCGTCTAAGAACCAAGCATCAACCAAACCTTCACGTGGGGTTGGTACGTTAGGCATGCAATCTTTAATATCGCCAAACCATAAATCAAGCGTGATTGCACCGTCGCCAAGCACAATGCGGTGACATTCAGGCAGGGCGATAGGGTAGTGTTGTTGGAGTTGCGTCGCATACTCGGCTAATTCTGGCCACGATTGGTGTGCTTTGATGAGATCCTCTTTATTTAAAGGATATTTTTCAAAACTGATGAAATGTAACTCTTTGGTCATCGCTTGTGGGTTATCTTTAAGAAAAGCATCGAACCATTGCCAAACTGCAAGAAAGTTCAAACCTGTGCCAAAGCCGGTTTCAGCAATCACAAAACGGCGTTGTTCATGTTCAAGCCAACGCTCTGGAAGGTGGTTTTGCTTTAAAAAGACGTAGCGAGTTTCTTCTAAACCGTTAACATTGGAGAAGTAAACGTCGTCAAATTGGTCTGAAACTGGCGTGCCAGACTCATTCCATTCCAGTTCTGCATTAGTAATTGAAGTCATAAAATCTATCATTTTGTGATTTGAAGCGATATGTTGGTAGGGATTGTACGAATTTCTAGGAAAGCTGACCACTTTTGTTAGGCTTCTTAGTTATCATCTAGCTGAATTTAGAATTATAGGAATGTCACATGAAACGAGTCGTAATCACCGGTATGGGTATTGTTTCAAGTATCGGTAACAACGTCGAAGAAGTTTTAGCATCACTGAAAGAGGGTAAATCTGGTATTACCGCTTCAGAGCAGTTCAAGGAAAATGGCTTGCGCTCTCAAGTATGGGGTAACCTAAAAATGAACCCTG
This sequence comes from Vibrio sp. 10N.286.48.B8, assembly GCF_003050085.1. NCBI lineage: Bacteria > Pseudomonadati > Pseudomonadota > Gammaproteobacteria > Vibrionales > Vibrionaceae > Vibrio > Vibrio sp. 10N.286.48.B8. Next base: position 410,874 of record NZ_PIGD01000002.1, read on the forward strand.
CTGACCATATCGATCGCAAAAAAATGCGCTTTATGGGTGATGCAGCGGCATTCGCTTATCTTTCAATGGAGCAAGCAATTGCTGATTCTGGTTTAACTGAAGATCAAGTATCTAATGACCGCACGGGTATAGTTGCGGGTTCAGGTGGTGCTTCATCTCTAAACCAAGTAAACGCGGTAGACATCATTCGTGAGAAAGGCGTGAAGCGTGTTGGTCCATACATGGTTCCACGTACAATGGCTTCTACGGTTTCTGCTTGTCTAGCAACTCCTTTCAAAATCCGTGGTGTGAACTACTCTATGAGCTCTGCATGTGCGACATCTGCACACTGTATTGGTCACGCAATGGAGCTTATCCAACTTGGTAAGCAAGACGTTGTATTCGCTGGTGGCGGTGAAGAACTGGATTGGTCTCTGACTATGATGTTCGACGCAATGGGCGCACTTTCTACTAAGTACAACGACACTCCTGAACTGGCTTCTCGTACTTACGATGCAGACCGTGACGGTTTCGTTATCTCTGGTGGTGGCGGCATGCTAGTAATCGAAGAGCTTGATCACGCAGTTGCTCGTGGCGCGAAAATCTACGGTGAAATCGTAGGCTACGGCGCAACTTCAGATGGCTACGACATGGTTGCTCCTTCTGGTGAAGGCGCGGTTCGTTGTATGAAGATGGCTATGCAAAACGTCGATGGCGTTGACTACGTGAACACTCACGGTACTTCAACTCCAGTTGGTGACGTGAAAGAGCTAGGCGCTATCCAAGAAGTTTTCTCTCAAGGTAATGGCGGCGGTAACAGCCCAGCAATTTCTGCAACTAAAGCGATGACAGGTCACGCTCTAGGTGCAGCTGGCGTACACGAAGCGATTTACTCAACGCTAATGCTAGACAACGGCTTCATCGCTCCAAGCATTAACGTTTCTAACCTAGACGAAGCAGCTGCTGGCCTAGATATCGTAACTGAAGCTCGTGAACAAGAGCTAACAACGGTTATGTCTAACAGCTTTGGTTTCGGCGGTACGAACGCAACGCTAGTAATCAAAAAGTACCAAGCTTAATTTAGGCTTGAGTCAGATATACAAAGGTTAATCGTTAAAGGGTTACGCGAGTGTAGATCCAACACGCACAGGTAACTCATTAATTATGAACCACAGAACAAAGCTTTATAAACATGGGTTTTAAATCTAGGTTTAAAAGTTGAAAGGTTTCCAGAGCTTGATCAGTAGTGACTTAGTTAGTACTGGTTGAACAGACGCAAGACTCTGTCTCCTGGAGAGCGAGATAGGATCCTTTTGTTCTGGATGTTTGCCCGATTGTTTATTCAATCGGGCATTTTTCGTTTTAGCCGTTTGATCTTGGGTGTTCATTTTGGTTTCGGTTCTTGTCTGTCAAGGCTAGCCGATTCAGCCCTTTATTTATAATGTATTCCAATTGCTACTCGACACCGTGTGTGGAATTTTGCACAATCATTTCAATTCACATTTAGGTCGATAGACCCCAACGAAAGTACTCGCCAAATGAAAATCTTAATCGACGAAAATATGCCTTACGCTGAAGCGCTATTTAGCCAGCTAGGGGAAGTGACAATGAAGTCTGGTCGCACATTAACAGCTGACGACCTAGTTGACGTAGACGCATTGATGATTCGCTCTGTTACCAAAGTAAACGAGTCATTAATCAGCAAAGCCAATAAGCTGAAGTTTGTCGGGACTGCGACGGCTGGTATGGATCACGTTGACCAAGAATTGATGAAAGAGCGTGGCATTTTCTTTACTGCGGCTCCTGGCTGTAACAAGGTGGGTGTTGCTGAGTACGCGTTCAGTGCGATGATGGTTCTTGCGCAGCAGCAAGGCTTCTCTGTTTTTGATAAAACGGTTGGTATTATCGGCTGTGGTCAAGTGGGCAGCTACTTAGCGAAGTGCTTAGAAGGCATAGGTATTAAAGTTCTGCTGAACGATCCTCTAAAACAACAAGAGGGTGATTCTCGCGAATTTACTGAGCTAGAGACTCTGCTTGAGCAATCAGACGTTATTACATTGCACACGCCAATCACTAAAACGGGTGAGTTTCCAACGCATCACTTGATCAATGATCAAGTGCTGAACAACTTACGTGCTGATCAAATTCTGATTAATGCCGCTCGTGGCCCTGTGGTGGATAACCAAGCGCTAAAAGCTCGTTTACAAAAAGCTGATGGATTTACTGCGGTTCTTGATGTGTTTGAATTTGAACCTGAAGTCGACTTTGAACTTCTTCCGTTACTCGCTTTTGCAACTCCTCACGTAGCGGGCTACGGTTTAGAGGGTAAAGCGCGTGGTACCACGATGATCTTCAACAGTTATTGTGAGTTTTTAGGTACTGAACAGCGTGCGTATGCAAGTGACTTATTGCCGACAGCGCCTGTACCTCAAATGAAATTAGATAGAGCTTGGGATGAAGCAACACTGCACAATTTGACTCAGTTGATCTATGATGTGCGCAAAGACGACGCCTTATTCCGTCGCAATATCGCTACGCCGGGTTCTTTTGACAAGATGCGTAAAGAATATTGGGACCGCAGAGAATACAGTGCAGTCGAGTTAACGGGCGACGAATCTTGTAATTTAACGCCGTTATCTAAACTCGGTTTTATGGTAAAGCCAACTTTATAAAAGAGAGAAACAATGAGCCAAGAATTTAATATTGCTATTTTAGGTGCGACTGGTGCGGTTGGTGAAACCATTCTTGAAGTACTTAAAGAGCGTAAATTCCCTGTCGGTGAACTGCACTTACTAGCAAGTGAACGTAGTGAAGGCAAAACTTCCCGTTTTAACGGCAAAACAATACAAGTACAAAACGTAGAAGACTTCGATTGGTCTCAAGTACATATTGCGTTTTTCTCTGCAGGTAGCGAACTTTCAGAGCGTTGGGCTCCAATTGCTGCTGATGAAGGTGTTGTTGTTATCGATAACACATCACGTTTCCGTTACGAATACGATGTTCCTCTGGTTGTGCCTGAAGTGAACCCTGAAGCAATTGCTGAGTTCCGTAACCGTAACATCATCGCGAACCCTAACTGCTCGACTATCCAAATGGTAGTAGCGCTAAAACCAATTCACGATGAAGTGGGTCTTGAGCGTATTAACGTCTCAACTTACCAATCTGTGTCTGGTGCAGGTAAGCCAGGTATCGATGAGCTAGCGGGTCAAACAGCTAAGCTTCTTAACGGTATGCCAGCTGAAAATTCAGCGTTCTCACAGCAGATCGCTTTCAACTGTATTCCTCAAATCGATGAATTTACAGAGAACGGCTACACGCGTGAAGAGATGAAGATGGTTTGGGAAACTCAAAAAATCTTTGCTGATTCTTCAATCACAGTGAACCCGACTTGTGTTCGCGTACCAGTATTCTACGGTCACGCAGAATCTCTACACATTGAAACTCGCGCGCCTATCGGTGCAGAGCAAGTGGTTCAGCTTCTAGAGAACACAGAAGGTGTTGAAGTATTCCAAGCGCTAGACTTCCCAACTCAAGTTCGTGATGCCGGTGGTAAAGACCACGTAATGGTTGGTCGTATTCGTAACGACATCAGCCATCACAGCGGCGTGAACATGTGGGTTGTAGCTGATAACGTTCGTAAAGGCGCGGCAACAAACGCAGTTCAAATCGCTGAAGTTCTGATTCGCGATTACTTCTAAGCTTTATTGCTTTGATAAACAAGCCTCACTCTTTAGTGGGGCTTTTTTAATCGATTAAAAATATTGTTAGTCAAATTGTGTGAAATTGCTGCGAATATTGTTGCTGCAACACATTTTTTGTTTTCATCTCTATAGTTTTACGTCATTTATCCGATATATTTAATAGATCATCACTTTTCCGAATTTAAGCACCTAGCTGAGCCTTTTATGTTTCAAATTTTCAAGCCGTGGTTAATGCCTTTTGCCTTTATCATTGCGACTCAGATTTCCGTTGTTCGTGCAGATTCCATTCGAGTTGTAGGGCCTAATGGTCAGATACAATCAGCGCCTACGTTTTCAGAACCTCTTCAAAGAGCGCAATCGAATAGCGCTGAGCCTTCACGTTTCTATGGTCCAACTCGCGGCTCAGAGACATTGTGGTCTATTGCTTCAAAGTTACGCCCTGATAACTCCGTTTCAGTCCAACAAACCCTGTTGGCTATTTATCGCTTAAACCCACAAGCGTTTGAAAACCAGAATATCCATAGTCTGCTGCCTGCCAGCAATTTACGTGTGCCTTCTTTAGAGCAAACACGTGCAAGTTCGACGCAGCAAGCTATCAACATCATGAACTCACATCTTGCTAAGCTTGATGCTCCTGCGAGCAAGCCTGTCGCTTCAAAACCAAAAACCTCGAGTTCTGATGCAAAAAATACTACTCCTGCCAAGCAAGTAAGCTCTGCTGAAACTGCAAAAAAACCATTGTCTCTAACTCAGTCTTCTCTAGAACAATCCGCTCCAACCCAAGAGATGAACAAGTTAGAGAAGCAGCTAGAGCTTTCAGAAACTGAACTCTTGTCACTTGAAGAGAAAAACCACCAACTTCGTTTGATGTTGTCGAATGTTCAATCGGAAGTTGATGAACTAAAAACTGAGCTCAGTGATGAAGACCGCATTCGTAGCGAAGTGGAAAAGCTGCTTGATGAAGAGCGCAGAAAGAACGCCGAAATTGAAAAGATGGCACCAAGTGCCATGGACGAATTGTTATCGAATGGTTGGTTAGTGGCGGCTCTTGCGATTATTCCAGGTCTGCTACTTGGTTTGATCATTGTGATGTTGTTAGGCCGTCGTTCTAAAAATGATGAGCAACAGCAAACTACTCAAGAGCAACCGATTCAGCCAGAACCAAGCGTCGTCGCGCCTATTGCATTGGGCGACGAGATGGATGACCTTAACGAGCTGTCGTTAGACGATGATTTGTTTGGTACGGAAGATGACGCCAACAAGTTGTTTGACGATCAAGCGCTAGCTGAAGAAGACGATGTCTTTGCCGGTTTAGATGAGTCGGATCTCGATTTTAACCTCGACGGTGAAGATGATGACCCGTTTGCCAGCATTGGCGAAAACGGTGATTTAGACACCAACTTCGATGATCTTGATTTAGACAGCAGTAACGGCATTAGTGTTAATGGCGAAGAGAAGGCTCTTGGTCTTGAAGAGATGGAGCGCGCGCTCGATAAAACCGCGGAAAGCGCACTTGATACAGATGAAGTCGATTTTGACCTTTCTGATGATAACGCAATGTCTGCTGATGACATTGAAGCCTTGTTATCTCAAGAGGGTGAAACTGAGGACTTAGGCTCTAACGAGCTAGACCAATCTTTATTAGATGATCTGTTTGCTCTTGATGACGAAGATGATGACAGCTTTGATATTGATGCGTTGATTTCGGAAGAGCAAAGTAATTCGCCGTCTAACACTGAAGCACCAGCAAGCGATGATTTTGACATTGATGCACTTATCTCAGAGCAACAAAGCGATACCAAGCCTGCTGATTTGAGCAATGACGATTTTGATATTGATGCTCTAATCTCTGAACAACAGAGCCCTGAGCCTGCGTCACCGCCAGCAAATGACGATATTGATGACATCTTTGCCCAGGTTGCCGCTCAGAACGATCAAGCGAATGACCCTTTCAACCTCGATAACGACGATGAGATTGCTACTAACCTAAACAGTGGTTTAGCGTCTGATGATGATATCGAAAACATTTTGTCTCGGTTCGATAAGCCAATCGTAGATGAAGAACCTCAAGACAGCGTTGACCTGCTTGATGAGCAATTGGCTGGGGATGACGTTGATCTAAGTCACTCGACCGACCTTCTTGATGAAATGTTGGAAGACGAATCGGGTGATGAGTCTGAAAGTGAGCCTTTAGGTTTTGACTCATTATCTGAACTTGAAGAGCTTTCTGGTTTATCGACCGATGATGACCTAAACATCGCAGAAGACAGCACGGAAACCTTAGATGAATTGATAGGTGATTCTGACGATGATGATTTCGAACTTGATGCCGAAAGTACCGACTTATTGGATGACTTCCTTGATAGTGAATTGTCAGATGATGGGCTGTCAGCAGACGAAGCAGATGCCCCAAAAGCGGAATCTTTAGACCCGTTTGATGACTTACTGACAACTGGCATTGAAGACGAGCTTGAATCTGAAGAGAAGGCGTTTGATAAAGAGCTAGACGCGGCCTTTGGTTTTGACAACGCTAACGATGAGTCTGCAAATAACGCAGACGTTGAGCATACTCCGTTAACCTCTGAAACATCTGAAGTTGAGCCTGAGCAAGCGTCGGATATAAGTGAAACACCACAATCTGAAGCCGTTAGTGATGAGTCGTTAGATTCGAAACTGATCCAAGAAAGTGCTGACGTTAAGCCAGAAAATGATGAAGACTTTAATCGTGATGACTTTATCGATGATTTGTTCGGTGTCGCACCGGCAACGGATGCTTTACTTGATGACTCGCTAGAAACGACAGACGAAGCGTTGATTGATGAGTTAATGACTTCTGATGACAACGATTCGCTGCCAGCGACAGAAGAGCCAGCTGAACCATCTCTTGAAAATACGGTTGAACCAGAGCAAACGTCTCTTTCAAACAGCAACGAAGTATCATCGGAAGAAAGCGCATCATCGGTTGAAGATGATGAACTGGATATCGACTCGCTGTTATCTGAGAATTCTGATTTTGATAAACCAGCTTTTGAAGAGCGAGTTCAAGAAGAAACCGCACAACAAGAACCAGAGTCGAAAGAAGCCGACGTACAAGAGCAGCGTGAAGACATTGCTGTTAGTTTTGAAGATCAAGCTTCGCCATCCTCTTTAAATGATATCTCTGAAGATGATGAAGAGACGGTTGAAGATTGGTTAGCTGAAGCGATCGACGATGTAGAGTCTCCAGCGAACATCGACTCTGATTTCGACTTTGAGCCTAAAATTCAAGGTAGCGATGAATTTGAAGATGTCGTTGAATCCTTGCCAGAGCCAGAGCCAGAGCCAGAGCCAGAGCCAGAGCCAGAGCCAGAGCCAGAGCCAGAGCCAGTTCGTGCTGCAAATATGCCAGAAATTATTCCAAATGAATTCGGCGTACCACAAGACGACGATTGGCTGATTGAAGATGAGACGTCTGCACCAGAAGCATTAGCAGAAACTGACGCAACACCAGAACCTGTAGCACCTGTTGTTGAACCTAAATTAGACGCTGAATCGCAAGTTGAAGCTACTCCACAAGCGGAAGTAGCAGAACAAGAAAACGAAGACGAATTCTCGTTTGATGACTTCGAATTACCTGAGTTTGGTGAAGAAGACGCACTGGCAGAAGCTGATGCTGAATCAACATCGGAGTCAGTAGTACCTGCTGTTGAGACTCAAGCTGAAGCTAAGGGCCAAGACGACGAAGAGTTTTCGTTTGATGACTTTGAGTTGCCAGAGTTTAGTGAAGAAGACGCACTGGCAGAAGCTGATGCTGAATCAACATCAGAGGCAGCAACGCCTGATATCGACTCTCAACCAAGTGTTGAATCGCAACCAACCGCTGAGCCTCAGCTAGAGGCTGCACCACTGGCTGAAACTGCGAAACCAGAAAGCGAAGAAGAGTTCTCGTTTGATGATTTTGAGTTGCCAGAATTCGGTGAAGAAGATGCATTAGCTGAAGTTGTTAGCGAACCAGACGAAGCTCAATTAGAACAAGATCTATCTGATGGCACTGAGAAGTTCGAATTCGATGACCTTGATCTGCCTGAATACGATGAAGAGAGTGCGAAAGCCGATTCTGTCTTAGATGATATTGAGCAAAGCAGTGCTGAGCCAGTAGCAGAAGATGAAGGCGTAGAGTTCAATGAACTTGATTTACCAGAATACGGTGAAGATGAAGCCATCTCTGATGCTTTTGCTGAGAAGCCAACACCGCTAACGTCTTTCAGTCCACAAGGCGAAGAGCAGGATGCGTTGCATGATTTGTTCTCAAACCCGCAGAGCTTCAGTCACGCTGAAGATTTCTCGAATGCACAAGATTCTGAGTTGGCTGGTTTTGCACAGCCAGAAGAATCACTGAGCGCTGCGTCAGAGCTAAACTCAACGCCTGCAGCGGTTCAAGACGAGCCACTAGAAGGCTTTGATGACTTTGATGAGACAGCATTAGCTGAGTTGCTTTCTGAAGATGTTCAAGACTCTGTCGACAACATGTTCGATAAGCCATTGGATGCAACATCGATTGATAGTGCAGGGCTAGATATTGATGCCATGCTAGAAGTTGGCGGCGAAGACTGGAAAGGCTTTAACCTAGCGCCAGAGCAACAATCGAGCATGCATAATGATGTGCCTGATGACCAACAAGAGATTTGGGCGTCGGCTGAACAGCAAGCTGAACCGAAGATCAAAGAAGAGAACTGGGCTCAACAAGACAACCTAACCGAATCAGGCAGCAGCCGTGATAAGCAATACATGACCATTGATGAACTGATGGCTCAAGTCGAGCAAGAAGGTGAAGAGGTCATTAATCCGGATGATGAAGAGCTTAAACTGGATGTTGGCCTAAATGAATTCCCAGACGTTATCGGCGACATTGGCAACTATGATGTTGATAGCAACGCAGAGGCTGCAGGTAAGCTTGATTTGGCTAAAATTTACATCGAGATGAGTGACTCGCAAGGTGCAATTAAGCTTCTAGAAGAGGCAATCGTTGACGGTAGCGATGATATTCGTCGAGAGGCAAAAAACCTGATCGATTCGTTAAACGGTCGATAAATTAAAAATCATAAAGGGTAGCGTTGGCTACCCTTTGTTTTAAGGCGATACAGAGCGCCATTGTATTATTTGGTTTCTTAAAAGTATCGTCTCGGTCGATGCTGATTGTTTATTGAAGTTTTAGCCCCATCCTATTTGGGCTAGCACTGATTTCCGTATATACTTCTCGCCCATTTTCAAAGAGAACAAGAACATGAAAATTGCTTTAGGTATTGAATATAACGGTACCCACTACTTTGGTTGGCAGCGCCAACGAGACGTGAAAAGTGTCCAAGAAGAATTGGAAAAGGCTCTTTCAGTTGTCGCGAATCACCCTGTAGAAGTTATGTGCGCAGGTCGTACAGATGCCGGTGTTCACGGTACGGGACAAGTCGTTCACTTTGAAACTAATGTCGATCGTAAAATGGTGGCATGGACAATGGGCGCGAATGCCAACATGCCAAAAGATATTGCGGTTCGTTGGGCGACAGAAGTGAATGAGGATTTCCATGCTCGTTTCTCAGCAACTGCCCGCCGTTATCGCTACATTATCTTTAACCATGCACTTCGCCCAGGCATTTTGAATTCAGGCGTGAGCCATTATCATGGTCATCTTGATGAGAAAAAAATGCACGAAGCGGGTCAGTACTTACTTGGTGAGAATGACTTCACTTCGTTCAGGGCAACACATTGTCAATCCCGTAGCCCATGGAGAAACATGATTCACTTGAATGTGACTCGCCATGGACACTACATTGTGATCGATATTAAAGCGAATGCGTTTGTTCACCACATGGTGAGGAATATTACTGGTAGCCTTATTGCCGTTGGTAAGGGTGAGCAGAAACCAGAGTGGATCCAGTGGCTTTTAGAAGCTAAAGATCGAAAAGTAGCCGGCGCAACTGCAAAAGCGGAAGGTTTGTATCTGGTGGATGTTGATTATCCCGAACATTTTGAACTACCACGAGAGCCAATTGGTCCTCTATTTTTGCCGGATAATTTGAACTAAATGTGAGACTTAGGTTCAAAAATTATTACGGTTTAGTGCGTAAGATAGTCCCAGAAAATAGGTACAACCAGTTTTTTATCTACAGTCGCTGTTTTATGTGCTTTAATTCCCACGCATAATTCCCAAATTTATTTCTTTCGCAATCAAGCGGAAGAATCGAAACAAAAAGGTCTTCCATGAGTTGGCTTGAAAAGATTTTAGAAAAAAGCAACATCGTAACATCTCGTAAAGCGTCTATCCCTGAGGGTGTTTGGACTAAATGTACTTCTTGTGAGCAGGTTCTGTACCATGCTGAACTAGAGCGTAACCTAGAAGTATGTCCAAAATGTGACCATCACATGCGCATGAAAGCACGTCGTCGTCTGGATACATTCCTAGACAAAGGTGAACGTGTTGAACTAGGTACTGATCTTGAGCCACAAGATAAGCTGAAATTTAAAGATTCTAAGCGTTACAAAGAACGTATCTCTGCTGCACAGAAAAACAGTGGTGAGACAGATGCACTAGTTGCAATGAAAGGCGAACTGCTTGGTTTACCTATCGTAGCGTGTGCTTTTGAATTCTCATTCATGGGCGGCTCAATGGGTTCTGTTGTTGGTGCTCGTTTCGTGAAAGCGGTAGATGCTGCTATCGAGAACAACTGTGGTTTAGTTTGTTTCTCTGCAAGTGGTGGTGCGCGTATGCAAGAGGCATTGATGTCTCTAATGCAAATGGCGAAAACCAGTGCTGCTCTAGAGCGTTTATCTGCGAAAGGCCTACCGTTTGTTTCAGTCATGACTGATCCAACAATGGGTGGTGTTTCTGCAAGTTTGGCGATGCTTGGCGATATCAACATTGGTGAGCCAAAAGCACTTATCGGCTTTGCTGGACGTCGTGTAATCGAACAAACGGTACGTGAAGACCTTCCTGAAGGTTTCCAACGCAGTGAGTTCCTACTAGACCACGGTGCTATCGACATGATTGTTGACCGTCGTGAGATGCGTCAGCGCGTTGCAAGCCTTGTTGCTAAAATGACCAACCAGCCTTCACCATTAGTAGTTTCTGTGAACGATTCACCGAATGAAGCTACTTATGAAGTACCAGAAGCGCCAGAAAAAGGGTAAAGTACCTTCTAACAAACCAACTTAATTATGGTTATGAGTTAGATGAGTCAACAACCTATTCCTCAAGCCACATCCTCTTTGGAGATGTGGCTTGATTATTTATCAAACATCCACACAAGCGCTATTGATCTTGGATTAGACCGAGTTCAGGCCGTCGCCTCTAAGGCAAACCTCACCAAACCTGCTCAACATGTTATTACTGTTGCCGGAACCAATGGCAAAGGCTCAACATGTGCACTGATGGAAGCGATTCTATTGGACGTTGGTTACTCAGTTGGTGTCTACAGCTCTCCTCACTTAATTCGCTATAACGAACGTGTGCGTATCAACGGCCAAGATCTATCTGATGAAAAGATGGTTCAGTCTTTCGATTTTATTGAGAAAGAGCGTGGCGAAATCAGCCTGAGCTTTTTCGAATATGGCACTTTAGCGGCGTTACGTGCATTTCAAATTGAAGCGGTTGATGTTGTGCTATTAGAAGTTGGTTTAGGCGGACGTCTAGACGCGACCAATATCGTTGAGCATGATGTTTCTGTGATTACTAGTTTGGCTGTCGACCATGTTGACTGGCTAGGTGATGACATCAATGTGATTGGTTTTGAGAAAGCCGGCATTTATCGTAGTGGTAAACCCGCTATTTGTGGTCAACCTAAACCACCGGCAACGGTTGCAGCGCACGCTGATGACATTAAGGCTGAGTTCTACCAAGTTGGCATTCAATACACCTACGATGTGGATGGTGATATTTGGAACTGGCGCAGCGGTGCATTCCAATTGGAGTCGCTACCGATTCCAAGTCTACCGCTACCAAACGCAGCAACCGCGTTGATGGCATTAGGTACATCAGAACTTAGCATCAGTGATGTGAATGTCGTTAATGGTATGAAGAACGCACAGCTTCCTGGGCGTATGCAGCAAATTAGCGATCAACCTGTGATTGTTCTTGATGTGGCACACAACCCACATTCCGCTGAGTACTTTGCACAGCAAGTAACGAAGCAATACGCAGGCAAAAATTTACACGTTGTAGTCGCTATGCTTCATGACAAAGATATTCCAGCGACATTGGAAGTATTGGCCCCTATCACAACACATTGGTATCCAGCTTCGTTGCAAGGCCCACGCGCAGCAACAGCGGCTGAATTGTGTCAAAGTCTGCCTGAAGGTGTAGAGCAGTATCTAAACCCTGTAGCAGCGTTTGAAGCGGCTTTAGCTTCTGTTAAAGGTGATGATGTTGTGTTGGTTGTCGGTTCTTTCCATACTGTGGGTGAAGTGTTGGAGCATTGGCAGAAAAAAGGAAACTAAATGGCAAGTAAATTCCAAAGCCGATTAGTCGGCACCATCATTTTAGTGGCCATTGGCGTGATTGTATTACCCGATGTGCTAGATGGTAAGAAGCTCCACTATAAAGAAGAGTTTGCAAGCATTCCGATTAAGCCTGAGCTTGATAGTAATGTTGAAGTGTTTGAAGTACTCGATCCCGTTGAAGATCAGATAGCGCTACCGGATTCTCCAGTTGAGCAAGTGGTTGAAAGTGGTCCTACTGATAATTCAAACACGCAAACCGCGTCTTCTTCCAATAATAAAGAAGCTGACAAAGTGGCAGTAGTAGTTAAGCCAGTACCGGAAAAAAATGAATACCAAGACAGTGCTTGGATTATTCAATTGATGGCTTTGAAGAATGCTGACAACGCAAAAAACGTTGTTGAGGATCTGCAAAAGCGTGGTTATCAGGCTCACACCAAGCAAGAAAAAACTTTTACGCGAGTAATTATTGGCCCGGATGTCTCTAAATCCAAACTTGAGCGACAAATTAAGGAATTAGAAAAAATTACGGGTTCAAAAGGCCAATTGCTCAAATTTAAACCGTTAAATCCATAAGAAAACGTTTGCGTCAGCATTTTTTCTGTTAAAATGCGCGCCAACTTAAGATGAAGAATTCATGAATTGGTTAGATTTTGTCATTTTAGGCGTGATCGGCTTCTCTGCCGTGATCAGTTTAGTTCGTGGTTTCGCTAAAGAAGCCTTGTCACTCGTAATTTGGTTTGGAGCATTTTTTATTGCTAGCCAGTACTACGCTAAATTAGCGATGTACTTCACCAATATCGAAGATGAGATGTTTCGAAACGGAACTGCGATAGCAGCATTGTTTGTTGCAACGTTAGTTGTTGGTGCCTTAGTTAACTATGTCATCGGTCAGCTAGTTCAGAAAACAGGCCTGTCAGGTACAGACAGAATCCTCGGTGTCGTCTTTGGTGGCTTACGTGGTGTTTTGATTGTTTCTGCAGTGTTGTTTTTCATGGATGCGTTTACTGCATTCCCAAGTTCTGAGTGGTGGAAGAATTCGCAATTGGTTCCGGAATTTAGTCGAATCATTGCGCCGTTCTTCGAGCATTTACAAGCAACATCTAGTTTCTTATCTGGCGCGCTCTAGCGCCAGTTAATGTCGAAAAATCGAGGATTAGGACATGTGTGGTATTGTTGGAATCGTGGGTTCAACACCTGTAAACCAGTCTATTTATGACGCTTTAACGGTATTGCAGCATCGTGGCCAAGATGCCGCTGGTATTTGTACCATAGAAAGCAATCGTTTCCGTCTGCGTAAGGCGAACGGTTTAGTAAAAGATGTTTTTGAAGCAAAACACATGCAGCGCCTACAAGGTGAAGTTGGTATTGGCCATGTTCGTTATCCTACAGCGGGTAGTTCAAGTGCGTCTGAAGCTCAGCCTTTCTACGTAAACTCTCCTTTTGGCATTACGTTGGCGCACAACGGTAACCTGACGAACGCAAACGAAGTTCGTGAGAAGTTGTTCGAAAAAGACCGTCGCCATGTAAACACAACCTCTGACTCTGAAGTTCTACTGAACGTATTGGCTCATGAGATCGATACTGTTAAAGGTAACGTGACTTCGGATGATGTTTTCCGCGCTGTGGCAAATGTGCACCGCACAATTCGCGGTGCTTACGCCGTAACTGCGATGATCATCGGCCACGGTATGATCGCATTCCGTGACCCACATGGTATTCGTCCACTGTGTCTTGGTAAGCGTGAAGTTAATGGTAAAACAGAGTACATGGTTGCGTCTGAATCGGTAGCACTCGATGCTGTTGGCTTCGACTTCATGCGCGACGTAGCGCCAGGTGAAGCTATCTACGCAACATTCGACGGTGAGCTTTTCACTAAGCAATGTGCAGACAACCCACAACTAAACCCATGTATCTTTGAGTTTGTATACTTTGCACGCCCAGATTCATTCATCGATAAAATCTCGGTTTACAGCGCACGCGTTGAGATGGGTGAGATGCTTGGTAAGCGTATTAAAGAAGAGTACGCAGACTTAGATATTGATGTGGTTATCCCAATCCCTGAAACATCAAACGATATTGCGCTGCGAATCGCTCAAGCGATCAATAAGCCATACCGTCAAGGTTTCGTAAAAAACCGTTATGTTGGCCGCACGTTCATTATGCCTGGTCAGCAACAGCGTAAGAAGTCGGTTCGCCGTAAGCTGAACGCAATCCGTTCTGAGTTTAAAGGTAAGAACGTTCTATTGGTTGATGACTCTATCGTTCGCGGCACAACATCAGAGCAGATCATTGAAATGGCTCGTGATTCTGGCGCAAACAAAGTGTTCATGGTTTCAGCAGCTCCAGAGGTTCGCTTCCCTAACGTTTACGGTATTGATATGCCGAGCGCGACAGAGCTGATTGCTCATGGTCGTGATAACGAAACGATTTGTAAGCAGATTGGCGCAGATGCCTTGATTTTCCAAACACTACCAGATCTGATTTCGGCAGTGGGCATGGGCAATCAAGACATTTCTCGTTTCGATACTTCTGTATTTAACGGCGAGTATGTAACGGGTGATATCGACCAAGCGTACCTAGATTTCCTAGACTCTTTGCGTAATGACGACTCAAAGGTTCAGCGTGAGATTCAACAAGATCTAGCGAACCTAGAGTTACACAACGAAGGTGCTTAGTTTTCGTTAGTGGCAAGAATATAAAAAACCAGAGCATCGGCTCTGGTTTTTTTGTTTACGGAGAAGGGGATTTACCTTAATGAATGTGGTACGCGATCACAAAATCAATAAACAATCTAACTTTCTCTGGTAGATGGTCTTTGTGGTTATAAAGCATGTAAATATCACGAGGGTTAGCGCTCCAGTCTTCTAAAACTTGGACTAAGCTGCCATCTTCAATGTATTCACGGATCATCACGTCAGGCATTAGGGTGATACCTAGGCCTTCTGAACAGGCTTGTCTCACGACATTAAGCGCATTCGCATTGAAACGGCCTTTCTCGCTATTCACCACCGTCTCTTCATTCGAATTACTCAGCTGCCACTTAATCAGCGGGTAGCCTTTGAGTAGCGAATGGTTCGCTAGCTCTTCAGCATGGCTTGGTGCTGGGTTCTTCGCTAAATACTCAGGGCTCGCGATAAGAATATCTTTTACTTCACTGATTTTTCGAGCGATTAGGCTTGAATCACGTTGTGGGCCGACACGGAAAATCACGTCCCACTCAGTTGGGTCCAGCTGATCCGCTTGGTTGTTCATCATCAGCTCAATATTGATATCAGGGTATTGAGTCATGAAATCGCTGAACATTGGCATCATCATGCGCTTGGTCAGGTTGGAAGGTGCCGTAATACGAATCTTACCGGAAGCTCCTTTGCACACGTCAGTTAACTCTTCAGCAGTAGAAGAGAGACGCTGCAATAACGGAGAGCATTCATTGTAGAAACGTTCGCCAGCCTCTGTTAAAGAAAGTTTACGCGCGTGTCTATTGAGAAGCCTAAGGTTCAAAGAGTCTTCTAAGGCTTGGATGCGTCGTGTGATGGTCGCAACCGGAATCATAGTCTTGCGCGATGTTGCGGTGTAGCTCCCATTTTCAACGACGAGTCGAAAGAGGTTTAAATCATCTAATTTCATAAATCCAGACACATTTGTTTACAATCTCATCTAATTTATACGTAACAGTGAGATCAATGTTTGCGTTACGTCAACTCGTTGCACTATTTACAAGTATTCCAACCCTCGTCACGAATTACCAGCAAAGAGTGCAAATTTGTGTATTTAGCATTTTATTACTAAGTTTTATATTAGTTCTTAGAACAGATAACAATAATAATTCGACTTAGTTTTGTGAGGTTATAGATTATGTACAAAACTCACAGTCAGCCAGTAATGACCTCGGCTCAGGAAGTAATTAACCAAAAATGCGTGATGTTGGTTGATGATGATCCTATTTTTCGCCGGATAACCAGCGCATACCTAGACAAGGTTGGTTATAAAGTGGTTGAGGCTGAAAATGGGCTGGACGCTCTGCAAAAGCTTAGAGACTCAGCGCCAGATTTAATTGTGTGTGACTTATCAATGCCGATACTTGATGGCATCGAGCTTGTGGAAGAGCTCAGTTTAGAGTACCCGTCGCTGCCTATGATCGTTGTGTCCGGCACAGATGACATGTCTGATGTAGCGAAAGCATTGCGATTTGGTATTAAAGATTTTTTAGCGAAACCGTTAGAGGATCACGGTCACTTAGGAAGTGCGATTGCGAATACATTGACAGATTCGTTCGATAACATTTCAGACCAACGAGATTTTTCAAGCCAATGGTTCTGCGTTGATGACGGGGGAGAGATCCCTGAAGACCAAGAGCTACATTGGCACCTGAATTACCTGCAAGAGAACCCTAGTGCGGCAAGAGACTTATTGCACGCGTTGCTACCAGAGAAAGACACACGACAAGGTTCATGGCGTTGCAGTTACCGACTACTGCAATCAACAGAGATGATGCCACTCGTCTTTGATTATGCTTGGATGATGAATGGGCAATTTGCTTTTTACCTCGTTGATTCGTCTTCTGCCGATAATGGCAGTTCAGCGTCAACACTTCTGGTGAGAGCCTTATTCCACGATTACATAAGAAATCGAAAAGATTTTAATGTTGATCTCAAAGATATTGCCGAGATTTTAGAGAAGGGGATTGAGTGCTCGAAATGCGCAACGCCCGTTAACGCTTTGTTTGGTGTCGCCAATCTTGCCGAGGGTACTATCTCTATTTTGCCTGCGGGTTTAGATGGACAATGGTCTAATGGTGAATTGAATCAACATATTGCCGCGGGCGAACGCTTAGGTGAGAATTGTAAGAAGAACTTCATTACACGGGATCTGCCGATTGAACAGGGCTGCCAACTTTCGTTGAGCCTGCTTGGTTCGGCGAGTTTTAGCTTAGACATACATCAAGGGTCTACTGATTAACCCTATATTTCCTCGGTTTTTGTGAATAATTGATTAAGGTATAGTTGCGCAAATGGTGTTGCTATGCCTTTTTTGTTAAATGTCGATTTAGCAAAGCGGGTTTGGTTCGCCAGACACTTACCTTTACTAACAAAAACAAGAAGTAATCATGGCAGATAACAAAGACTTTCAAGACCCGTTTAATGTATTCTACTTTTTAGGATTTTTAGCCGCATTTTTAATGATTCCATTGCTACCAGCAACACTTACGTTGATCCGTGTATTCAATGGTTACGCAACATTCTAGTGACGTTATCTTCGCCAATTGGCGATAGCTAACTCAAGGAGGCCACAATTAGCGTTCGAGTTTTAAGCCTCAATATTGCTGGTGGCCTTTGTATATTTCTTGCAGTTTTAGGGATAGTTTTACCCGTTCTGCCCACAACACCTTTCCTCCTTCTTGCTAGCGCATGCTTCATGCGAAGTAACCCTAAAGTTCACAAATGGATGCATGAGCATAAAACGCTCGGCCCGTTACTGAACAATTGGTATCAGCACGGTGCTGTGACTAAACAAGTTAAAACGCGTGGCGTATTCTTTATCTTGTTGAGTTTTGCGTTATCGATCTACTTTGCCCCTATCATTTGGGTCAAGGCTTTCCTAATTTGCGTACTTGTTATTCTTCTCACATGGTTTATGCGACTTCCAACTCATGAGTTGGTTGCTGACAGCAAAGAAAATCACTACCATTAAGCCAGTGTGCCTGCTTGTATAGCGGGCGTTTATTATTTCAGCAACCAGAGTTATGACTCTCGTTGCAATGAATACCAATCGTACCTTTCCTTAATTTCGAACGTTGATGTTTAATTCGTTAACGAGAGTTTGGAAAGCGGCCTAATGAAGTGCATAAGATTATGAACACAGAAAAAATCTCTCTGATCAAAGCAAGCATCAAAAGCATTCCTGATTACCCTAAAGCGGGTATTTTGTTCCGTGACGTAACAAGCTTGATGGAAGATCCAGCAGCTTACAAAGCGACTATCGATCTGCTAGCGGAAACATACAAGGACATGGGCTTTACTAAGATCGTTGGTACTGAAGCTCGTGGTTTCCTATTTGGTGCGCCTTTGGCACTTGAGCTAGGTGTTGGTTTTATCCCTGTTCGTAAACCGGGCAAGCTGCCTCGTGAAACTGTGGCACAATCTTATGAGCTTGAGTACGGCACTGATACGCTAGAAATCCACACTGACGCTATCGTTGAAGGCGATAAAGTGTTGATGGTTGATGATTTGCTAGCAACGGGCGGTACGATTGAAGCAACAACAAAGTTGATTCGTCAGCTAGGTGGTGTGGTAGAACACGCTGCATTTGTTATTAACCTTCCAGAAATCGGTGGTGACAAGCGCTTACAAGGCTTAGGTCTAGAAGTGTTTAGCATCTGCGAATTCGACGGTCACTAATCCTTTTCGGAATTATTCATGAGCTATCTTGCGTTAGCGCGAAAATGGCGACCAACCAAATTTAAAGAAGTGGTTGGTCAAGCCCATGTTTTAACAGCATTAGAGAATGCACTTAGCCAAAACAGGTTGCATCATGCATACTTGTTCAGCGGGACTCGAGGTGTCGGTAAAACGACTATCGGCCGTTTATTTGCTAAGGGTCTAAACTGTGAAACAGGCATTACCTCTACACCTTGTGGTGAATGTGCAACCTGTAAAGAGATCGATGAAGGTCGTTTTGTTGACTTGCTAGAGATCGATGCGGCATCACGTACAAAGGTAGAAGATACCCGCGAGCTTCTGGACAATGTTCAGTACAAGCCGGCGCGTGGTCGCTTCAAAGTTTACCTTATCGATGAAGTACACATGCTTTCTAGGCATAGTTTCAACGCGCTTCTAAAGACGTTAGAAGAGCCGCCTGAGTATGTGAAATTCTTGCTCGCAACGACCGATCCACAAAAGCTTCCTGTGACTATCTTGTCGCGTTGTCTGCAGTTCCATCTTAAGCCGATCAGCGTTGATAATATTCACGAGCAGCTTGACCACATTCTTGAACAAGAGAGTGTGACGTCTGAGTCTCGTGCGCTTGGGATGATTGCTCATGCTGCTGACGGCAGTATGCGTGATGCGCTAAGCCTTACGGACCAAGCTATCGCATTAGGTAACGGCAATGTCGTGACAGACACCGTGGCTCACATGCTTGGCACGCTAGATACCGACCAAGCTATCCACTTGCTTGAAGCGATCAGCAGTAAGCAGCCACAACAAGCGATGGCGTGTATCCAAAGTCTTGCTGAGAATGGCGTAGAGTGGGATGGTTTGTTGAATCAGCTTGCGACTCAACTGCATCGTTTGGCGATGTTCCAAGCTCTGCCGTCAACCTTAGATAAAGCACAGCCGGATGCTGAGAAGCTAGAACTGTTGAGTAAAGCGCTAAGTCCACAAGACATTCAACTCTACTACCAGATCGTGTTGAAGGGTCGTGAAGACTTACCATTATCGCCAACCGCTCGCGTTGGTATTGAGATGGTGGTTTTACGCATGTTGGCATTTAGACCGGCTGAACAAGCGGTTGCTACGGTAATCTCGACTCAGTCAACAAGTCCAGCGCCAGCAGCTCAAGCTCAGAGCGTTGCTCAGCCTGTTAGCCAATCTGCGCCAATGGCAGCTCCGAGACAGCCTCAGATGCAACAACAGGCGCCTCAACAGCAGCCTATGCAGCAGCAACCCGTACAACAGGCTCCGCAGCAGAATCAAGCACAGTATTCAGATTCGCAAGGTTACGCTGATCACTCAGGCAACCAAGGTTATCCAGAGCAGGATTACCCGCATAGCCAGTATGACGCGCCTCCTGCTTATGATGAGCGTCCAAGTTACGGTGCAGAGCAGCCTCAGCAGCAACAAACGAATTATCAAAACCAGAGTCCGGTTCAACAGCCAAGCGCTGCACCTTCTGCTCCGCAAGAGCAGCCAGCGCGTGCAACTTCGCCTGTGAGTGGTTTACGCCACCAATTACGTTCTCAACGTAGAGGCAGTTCGGCAACAGAAAACAAAGGCTCGGCGCCAAAAAAGGCTAAAGCGACACCAGCTAAAACTTCAGTTCTTGATCGAGTTGCTCAGCAACACGGTGGTTCTGAGCGGGTGTCGCCAGCTTCTTTATCAGCCTCTTCGACAGAAAATGTGACCAACGATAATGAACCTTATCGCTGGAAACCGTCTAAACCTGTAGTGAAAGAGGTGAGCAAAGAGCTTACACCTACTCAGATCAAGCGTGCGTTAGAGCATATTAAGACACCAGAAATGGTCGATAAATTGCTTCAAGAGTCGATTGCTCAAGATGAATGGTCCGCTACGATTCAAAAGCTAGAGACAGCCAAGCTTGTTGAACAGTTAGCATTGAACTCAGTGTTTGCTAAAAACGACACATCAATCACTTTAACGTTAAGGGCGAGCCAAGCTCACTTGAATACGGACCGTGCACAGAGTGAGCTATTGCAGTCTCTCAATACAGTGCTCGGAGAAGAGTGTCATTTGAGTGTTGAAATCGGTGATGGTGGAGAAACACCACTAGAATTACGAGAAAGGTTGTACCAAGGCAAGTTGAAAGACGCGTTTACCAGTTTGGAAAACGATGCCAACGTACAGTTTATCGAAAGACGTTTTGCTGCAGAACTCGACAGAGACAGCGTTCGTCCTATCTAGAACATTTTCTCGTTTAGTGACTTGCATATCATCCCAGATAAGCAAATCTGAGAACTGAACATCGAGGGGTTGAATCGCACTGGCTTAACCCCCATTTAAGCACGTATAGCTTAATTAATTTTAATAAACCAATTAGACCAGAGAGTATTAACATGTTTGGTAAAGGCGGTATGGGCAACATGATGAAGCAAGCCCAGCAAATGCAAGAGCGCATGCAAAAGCTTCAAGAAGAAATCGCAAATATGGAAGTTACAGGTGAGTCAGGTGCTGGCCTTGTAAAAGTAACGATCACTGGTAGCCACAGCGTTCGCCGTGTTGATATCGATGAAAGCCTAATGGAAGACGATAAAGAGATGCTTGAAGATCTTATCGCTGCTGCTTTCAACGATGCGGCTCGTCGCGTTGAAGAAACTCAAAAAGAGAAAATGGCTAGCGTAACTGGCGGAATGCAACTTCCACCAGGTATGAAGATGCCTTTCTAAGAAACTATTTCTAAAGGTTTATTCAAGCTGCGGTTTATCTTGAGTAAATCGTTACTTGAAAATTAGAACGGTTAAATATGCGTACCAGTCATATGCTGGAGCATTTGATGGAGGCCTTACGTTGTCTACCTGGGGTTGGCCCCAAGTCGGCGCAGCGTATGGCCTTTCATTTGTTACAGCGCGATAGAAAAGGCGGCCTACAGTTGGCTGAAGCTCTTAGCCAAGCAATGACCGAAATTGGTCACTGTAATGAGTGCCGTACTTTTACTGAAGAAGATACCTGCCACATTTGTACCAATCCTAAACGTCAGGAAAATGGTCAAATCTGTGTAGTAGAGAGCCCAGCAGACATTGCAGCTATCGAAGCAACAGGCCAATATTCTGGTCGTTACTTTGTGCTTATGGGTCACCTTTCACCACTTGATGGTATTGGTCCAAGTGATATCGGTCTCGATGTTCTGGACTACCGCTTACGCCGTGGTGATATCTCTGAAGTAATCCTAGCGACTAACCCAACAGTTGAAGGGGAAGCGACAGCGCACTACATTGCTGAGCTATGTAATGCCCATGAAGTGAACGCAAGCCGTATCGCTCATGGTGTTCCCGTTGGTGGTGAGCTAGAGCTGGTGGATGGCACCACGCTTTCGCACTCCTTACTCGGTCGTCATAAGATCTAAAAAAGCCGCTTGGTGAATCATCACTAAGCGGCTTTTTCTTTATTAAAGCAGTCTGAATATCTTCCCTATATTCACTTCAACTGAATATGACTAACCCAGTTAGAATCGGTAGTCGACAGACACGGTAAATTCGCTGTTATTTGGAACCGATAGTTTCACATCTTCTACTGACTCAGAATATGATTCAAACATATGGCGATATTGGAAATCGGCAGAAACGTTTTTCATGATCTTGTATTGAACACCTGCTTGAAGACCGAAAACAAAATCGGTTTCACTTCCACTTTCCTTTCCAAGCTCTGTATCTTTAATGGTTAGCTTATTTTTAACAAAACCTGTTGATGCACCACCGAAAACTGAGAAATCATTGTTCAGAGCATGAACATAGTCGTATGAAACTAAGAATTCAGTTTGGTTTAAGTCAAGAGTCGTAACATCTCCTTGTCCCCAGTTATAGTTGACCAGTTCATTGTCACCGGTGAAGTTAACTGTACCAGTAATTCGGTGATTTTCTTGAATATAAGCACCGCCACGAATGTGAAAAGCAGTGCCTTTGGCTGTTTCACTTTCTTTAAAGCCAGGCCCTGAAATTTGAGCTTTAGCAGAGTGGTAGCCTAAACCACCACCTACAAAAAACTCGGTCTTAATTGGTTCTGGCATTAATTCTGGGGTTGGTGCTGATTCACTAGCGAAAACTGTTGTTGCCGTTAAAGAAGAGATTGCTAGTACAAGTAATGTTTTTTTCATTGTTATGTCCATCGGTATAGGGAATGAGGTGCATTATGCGTAGCCCAGATACCTGCGGCTAATGATTCGATGGAATAGTCTTGTTAACCAAAAGTTATTAAGCTAATGGTGACAGGTGTGATAGGAAGATACAGATAGAGCTTGATAAGTAACTAAACGACATAAAACACAAAGCCGCTAATTTAGCGGCTTTGTGTTGATTGAATGTGTTTTTTGTGAATCAGAGAGCCTAATCAGAACCTCTTACCGCTTTGTAGATCATCGCGCCAATCACAGCACCAATAATCGGTGCCACCCAGAATAACCATAATTGCGAAATAGCCCAATCACCTACAAACACCGCCACACCAGTACTTCGAGCAGGGTTCACGGAGGTATTGGTTACAGGGATGCTGATAAGGTGGATCAAGGTTAAACAGAGACCTATTGCGATCGGTGCAAATCCAGCAGGTGCTTTCGAGTCCGTTGCACCCATAATCACGAAAAGAAACACCATGGTCATGACTACTTCACAAACGAGAGCTGCTGTGAGCGAGTAGCCGCCCGGTGAGTGCTCACCATAACCATTTGAAGCAAAGCCTGACGAGACAGCATCAAAACCAGCTTGGCCTGAAGCAATAACGAATAAAACGCCACCCGCAATAATACCGCCAATTACTTGGGCAATAATGTAGGGTGCAACATCTTTAGCATCAAAGCGACCACCACTCCACAGCCCGATAGTAACAGCAGGGTTGAGGTGGCAACCGGATATATGGCCAATAGCGAAAGCCATGGTGAGAACGGTTAAACCGAAGGCGAGGGAGACCCCGAGTAAGCCGATACCTACATCTGGAAAAGCAGCGGCCAACACGGCACTACCACAACCCCCTAATACCAACCAAAACGTACCGAACATTTCTGCGATATACCTATTCATAACTATCCTTATTAATCTTTACCAGTATCAATAAGATAGTTTAGATCTATCAAAGTTGTGAAATCTTGGGCATATATAAAAAGAAAAGTATTGTTAGGTTATTGCTTCGAGTTCAATCAGGTTATCAAGCGCTTCTTGATCTGTTTTACCACAGATGACAGGGCAAGCTTTAAATTGGTGACACACCTTAGGGCGTGAAGGTTGACCAAATAACTTACACAGATCTTGCTCATTTAATTGGATGCAGCGTACGCCAGCAGGCTTACCATTAGGCATTCCAGGAATTGCAGATGTAATACTTGGAGCGATACAACATGCTCCACAACCTAGGCGACATTCCATCAAATTAAACTCACTAAATAACAGGGTGCGCGATAGTAGCAAAAAATGATGAGAGTGACAGCTGTTGATTGAATCAAAGAATGAACAATTATTATCCTTGAACTTTTTATGGGCTAGCGGTATAACACGCACCCCAGTAAAAGAGTAAGAAGTAATCCTATGACGAATCCATTTTGGCAAGAAAAGACACTAGAGCAGATGACCGAGAACGAGTGGGAATCACTGTGTGACGGTTGTGGTAAGTGTTGCCTACATAAATTAATGGATGAAGATAGCGATGAAGTTTACTACACCAATGTGGCGTGTAGCTGGTTAAACGACAAAACATGTTCGTGTAAAGATTACCCGAACCGCTTCACTTCAGGTGAAGAGTGTTTAAAGCTGACTCGTGACAAGATCGATGAGTTTCACTGGCTACCAGACACTTGTGCTTACCGCCTTCTATCAGAATCTAAGCCGATCCCTGAGTGGCATCCATTGATCACCGGATCAAAAACGGAGATGCATGCAGCAGGTGAAAGCGTTCGTAATAAAGTGGTATACGAAATTGATGTTGTCGATTGGGAAGACCACATCCTGAATCACCCGAATCGCTAATTATTTTAAAACAGCCGCTCTTGAGCGGCTGTTTTGCTATTTGGCGTCGCCTAAATTTAAACTTACTTAGTTTAAAGGTTTAAAGGTTTAAAGGTTTTAAGACTTAAAAAATTAAAACAAAAAACGCCCCGAAGGGCGCTAAGTGAAACGAGCAAAAGAGATTCAGGCTAGTTTACTTGTTGTTTAATGTACTCACCCAGTTCTGAGTGGTGCATGATTTTTGAAACTGGCAATATCTTCTCTGCTGGGCCCCAAGCAAACACGTTCACTGGTGTGTGAGTATGTGTACCTGTACCCCAAACGATGTTTTGGCCTGTTGCTTGTTCGCGAGCAAGCAAGTTGCCACGGTCGTTATATGGGAAGAAAGCATCGAAATCGTTGATAGCAGGCACTTCTTCTGCTGATAAATATTTGTGTTGAGCCAATCGGTATGGATTCGGCTTACTCGCTAACACGTTTTTCGCTTGTTCCGCTGTGATAGGGAACTCACTACTTTTGTTAACGATTTCAGCGAGCTTTTCAGGTGTTTGCTGCGCTTTATCCAGCTTCTGAAATTCACTGATCATGCCGTAGTAGCTTTGCTTCTGATTATATAAACCATCAAGAATATTGAATGCGCCAAAGTTAAAGTTAGGTGCATAGTCGCGGTCGGCGAAGGCTTCACCAGAGCGTTTCTGTGGTTTTGGTAGGTCGTTAGAAGAGTAGCTGAAGCCAAAAGATCCTGTTTCGTGGTCTGCGGTCACAATCACGAGCGTGTCTTCACGATCTTTCGCCCATTCATACACAGTTTGGATCGCTTCATCGAACTTTAGTAATTCATGCAGCATCGTACCTGCATCGTTACTGTGGCCTGCCCAGTCTATTTGGCCACCTTCGACCATTAGGAAAAAGCCATCTTCATCTTTGGATAGGATGTTGAGCGCTTTTTGTGTCATCTCTTTCAAGCTTGGCTGAGTTCGTTCGCCACTCTTTTTCTTATTGCTATAAGCGATGCCATCGTCCATGCCTGAGTAGGCAAACAGACCAAGTAACTTTTCGCCTTTAGCGTCGTCTAGCATGTTGCGGTTAAACGCTAATTGGTAGCCGTCTTTCTCTGCTTCGGTAAGAAGGTTACGGTCGTCTTTACGCTTTGATTTTAGGTAAATGTCACCTTGAGTCAGTTGCTCAAGTTGCTTATAAGTTTCACCTTTGTCGTTGGTCGATTTAGGAATCCAATGACGTAGTCCTCCAGATAGCATCACATCGGCGCCCGTTGCTAGCATATCGGATGCGATTTGATTCTCTAAAGATCGGTGAGGTTGGTGAGCGGCAAAAGAAGCTGGAGTCGCGTGAGTTAAGCGCGTGTCGGAAACTAAGCCAGTCGCTTTGCCTGCTTTTTTCGCTTTCTCAAGTACTGTCTCAACATGGTTACCTTGGGAATCGATACCGATTACTTCTGAACCGCTGTAAATACCCGTTGCAAGCATGGTCGCAGAGCAAGCTGAATCCACTACGATTGCGTCTTCCGGATGTGTTAGGGATGAACCAATAACCCCTTCTTGAGCAAGTTGATAAAGGGCCGTTTTTTTCCCTTTATAGATGGAGTTTGGCGCTTGGTTTGCGTAGGTTTCCAATAAACCAACTTGCTGAGGTCCCATACCATCGCCAATCATCAGAATGACATTTTTGATTTCTGCTGAAAGTACGTTGAATGAGAGTGTAGAGGTTACCACTGCGGTAACAATTGGTTTCATAAAGTGCTTCATTAGTTATCCCTTTTTATATAAGCGGGATGATTAGAACACCGATTTGTGTCAAATTCGTTTCATATTTATTTCATCAATATGAAATTGAGCATTAACTCAAGTTTTTAGAAAAGCATAAAAAAAGGCTCACATTTCTGTGAGCCTTTGTCGTATTTAGGAGGGTCCAAATCAATGGACTGTGTCATGGCTAATGTCAAGCAAGCGGTAAGTCTGCAACCACCTGGTTGAACGTGATACGAGCATTCTGAGCTTGCTCAGATAACTCGATCTTTTTCGCTTGTGCGGCACTAAGATTACTCTCGGCCTGCTCAAGTGCTTGTTGTAGGTTCTCTGGTAACTCGTGAGTTTCCATTTGTGAACCTTGTTCTAACACATAAGCGCGAATTTCTTTCTTCACTGCGGCAAGTTCTGTGTAAGCAACACGCTCAAGTTCTGCGGCTTCTTGCGCAGCATCTTTTTCTTTCTCAAATTGAGCCAGTGCCATACCTTCAGCAGACCAAGGGTCCATGTCTGGTAGTTCTTCGATGTTGATCGTTGGCTCGATGTACGCATCTTGATGACGTAGGTCGAGGTTAGTCGCACGAACGGCTGAAATCATCAACATGACAGAGATAGCAAGCAGCGGTAGGCCACCAACAATCGCCGCCGTTTGTAGTGTACTTAGACCGCCTAGGAACATCAGGATCGTTGGCAAAAACGACAGAGTAAATGCCCAGAACATACGGTTCCAACGCATTGGTTCTTCAGTCACGTTGTTTTGAACCACAGACGCAAGAATGTATGAGATAGAGTCAAACGTCGTTGCTGTAAAGATGATACAAAGCAAAGTGAATACTGCGATAACTAGCGTGCTCATTGGCAGTTGTGCAAGCATCGAGAAGATAGCTTTGGTTGCGCCTTCTGCATTCAGGATGGCAACCACATCTAGCTCACCAGAAAGCTGAAGTGATAAGCCGTAGTTACCTAGAATCATGAAGAATAAGAAACAACCTAGAGAACCGAAGAAGATAGAACCTGACACCATTTGTTTGATGGTTCTGCCGCGAGAGATACGCGCAACAAACAGACCCATACTCGGTGCAAATACTAGCCACCATGCCCAGTAGAAAATCGTCCAGTCTTGTGGGAAGTGAGTGTTTTCGAATGTACCGTAGCCACCAAATGGTTCAGACCACGTTGCCATCACGAAGAAGTTAGACAGTAGACGACCAATTGAGTCTAACCCCGTTTCTAACATGAAGATTGTTGGACCTGCAATCAGAACGAAAGCCAGTAGGCCCATCGCACCCCAGAAGTTGATGTTACTTAGGATCTTGATGCCTTTTTCCAATCCAGCATAAGATGAGTAAGCAAAAATCGCAGTACACACTAAAAGCACCATCACTTGCGTTAGGTTATTTTTAGGTAGACCAAATAGGTGATTCAGACCTTCAGTGATAAGAGGAGCGGCTAAACCTAGCGTTGTTGCAGCGCCGCCTAATAGACCGAAAATGAAAAGGATATCGACGATTTTTCCAGGTACGCCTTTACTGCGGTGTTCACCAAGAACAGGCATTAACGCACTAGAGATCTTTAGAACTGGCTGTTTACGTACATAGAAGAAGTAAGCGATAGGAATCGCAGGGATCAGGTAGATAGACCAAGCGATTGGTCCCCAGTGAAACAGACCGTAAGTTGCCGCCCAACGAACTGCTTCTTCACTGCCAGGTTCTAGTTGGAAAGGCGGTGATTGGTAGTAGTAAGCCCACTCAATACAGCCCCAGTACAAGATACTAGCACCGATACCGCCACAAAATAGCATTGCAGCCCATGATGCTGTTTTGAATTCAGGCTCTTCATCAGCTTCGCCTAGTTTAATTTGTCCCATATCACTGAACACAACGTAAACCATAAATGCACAGGCAGCGAGGCCTAGCGCAAGATATAGAAATCCTAGTTGATCCGTCATGAATGTTTTCGCAACCGCAATCCAGTCTGCGCCCTGAGCTGGGAACAAAATGAGCGGGAAAACTATCGTGAGTAGGAGTGCAATCGCACCAAAGAAGGTAGGCTTATCAATAAGCTCAAAAGTGTTTTTCACGAGTATTATTCCATTAAAATGAGAGCGGAATTATGGAATGAACTCGTTTTTTAGACCAAATCTGGTCTGTTGTCGTGACGACAAATCGCTTTAATGCAGAGAGGAAGGTGCAGTAACAGAGGGGGAAGTTAGATTAAGGCAAGTAGAATGCCACCCACGGTTGCCGCTGCGGATAAGTATTGCCCAGCTGAATAAGAACCATCGTCCTCTTCTTCAATCTTATCTGGATGATCCATACCTAAAGCGCCATGAGCAAATGACTCTACTTTATCGGTTACGGTCGCGTTTTCAGCTTCGACCTTCTTGGCTTCTTTATCGATTTCTTTAAGGGCAGATAATAGGGCTTTGCCTTCATCAGAAAGCTTGACGGTATTTTGTTCAACCTTAAGCGGTGCAGGCTTTTCAGCTTCAGTGCTTTTAGCTTGTGCATTCATTTGCGAAGGTGAATACAGCTGAGTATTACTCGTTCCTACTGGCGTCATATCGCTCTCCTTACCTATCCTTAAATATAGTATCGGCAGAGGTGTGAAAAACTTGTGCAATTAATCATCGGTAGTGATGTTTTTTTATTCGCACATTACATTTTCATCTGCTTGGTTAAATCGTCTATTTACTAAGCAAATCTTGTGCCGATAAGAATGTTTGATTTTAGATAGAGTTGGGATGAATGATGGGAACGTGATCAAGTTGTGACGATGGGCTAATTATCTAGGATTAGCCCACCGACTCTTCAGCTTAGAAGAGTGGTTTAGTCGCATTCTAGGCTAGCGCTGCGTTTTGATAGGTGCTTGTATGCCTTCATTCGGTTCTCTTTCTTAACAAAGCGAGCCGGTGGCGAAAGCACTTCAAGCTGATAATCGCTGCTATCCGATGAGATCTCTTCAACTGGGCTGATGATGGCGATTTTCAAATCAGGGTTACGACGTAGAATTGATGCCGCCGTCCCTAAACCACCTTCTGTGTGGAATTTACCGGCTACATGAATCACTTGTTTCTCTGGGTTTGATGCTAGGTAATCCACAATCGATTCGGCCATGGTCTCGTCCCATGTGACCTGAGCGGCAAACTGCTTTTCCGTTTGTTCTGGTGTACCGTGATGCATGGAAGCCATAAACTTTTCTTTGTAAGGGCTATCACCCGTATCGACTTCGGCGGCAATCCATTGGCGTTGCTCGGTCGATAACTGATCTAAGTAAGGTAACCCTTTACGGCCAATACACTGAACGAAAGGCTTTGGTGCGTTTGCTGCAATAACATCGATGTCGTTGGTTTTGGCGAACTCAACGAGCGCACGGTAATCACTTTCGTAGTTTGGCCACGCTGCCGCTTGAGACAGGAGAATTTGTTCGCCAATTTCACCGTTTAAGTATTGGTCGAGTGTGGCTTGGTGCTCTCGAGTAAACTGTTCCATTGAAAGAGCAATGTTTGATGTCGCGTTAAAGCGCGCTTTTAAAAAATCGGTTTGGAAGCGGTGAATAGCAGAATGAGTGTGCCATTCGCCAATAAGAATTACATCAGCGTCAATTAGCTGTTTAGGTAATGCATCGAGAGGAAGTATTTCGCCTTGTGGAGAAGCGAACTGGTAGTCATAGAATGTGGAAACAGATTCCTTTTGAGTCACTTTTTGAGAAGTGTCTTTTGCTGGTTGACTAGCACAAGCCGTGAGAAGAGTCGCTAATCCGATAAGAATAATACGTTGCATGAAATGCCTCCTTGAAGAACACGCATACTAAAGGAGGCAAGATAAGAATTCAATGCAAACGATAATCAATATCAATTAATTTTGTTTGCGATACACCCGCAGCATAAAGTCAGCTTCACAGTTGAATTGCTCGGCTTCGGTGAGTTGTTGTTTAAACTCTTCACTCGCCTTCCAAGCAAACGGCGTCATCTGTAGCAGGTCGAATGCATCTGACCCCGATAGTTCCATCATATAGTTTAGTTGCTCTTGATGCTCAAGCATAAAACCTTCGATCATCTCTGGATCTTCATCGTGCAAACGAACGCCATCATAAATCGCATCACGCAGCTGATAAAGGTGTCGGCTAGCGGGTGTTACGGTGATCACCACACCATTATCTTTGATGGTGCGTTGTAACTCTTCAGCCTTGCAAGGTGCGTAAATGCGTAGAATGCCGTCTAAGCTATTTTCCGCAAAGGGAAGACGATGGCTTGATGCAACTGAGAAGTCGACAGCAGGGTAGCGCTTAGCGGCGTATTTGATAGCAATTTTAGAAATGTCTAGGCCAAAAGTAGCACCATTCTTTTCTTGAAGATTCACAGCAATTTCGTTGGTGTAATACCCTTCGCCACAACCAATATCCAATAGGCTAGGCGCCTCTTCTGGTAGGTAGCGAGAACACAACGTCACCACCGCTTGGCGCATTGGGTCATAGTGGTTACCTTCAAGGAAGCGACGACGTGCCTGCATCATCTCTTTGTTGTCACCTGGATCTTTTGAGCGTTTGTGGTGCGCAGGCATCAAATTGACATAGCCTTCTTTCGCTAGGTCGAACTGATGGTTCTTTTCACACTTAAACGTACGATCGTTTTGAGATAAAGGTTGGTGACACAAAGGGCATTGGTAAGTCATGACGATCTCAGAGGCATAGAGTTGGGCGAAGATTCTATCAAAAAGGTCTGCATCAGGCTAAATAAAAAGGCGAGAATATCCGCTTCTAGAATAGTGAGCTTATGGCTTATTACAATAAAAATCAGAGCTTAGGTTTAGGTCACGTTTATCTGCGTTTTTTCTGGGTATCGTCTACGCTTTCCTACTGTTTAATTAGAAGCTGATATGACAAAGAAAATCATTCTAGATACAGATCCGGGCATCGATGATGCAATGGCCATCCTATTTGCGGAAGCACATCCTGATATTGAGTTAGTGGGCATCACTACTGTTTATGGTAATGCGACGATAGACAACGGGACTCAAAATGCCCTTTATCTGAAGCAGAAGTTTGGAATGAAGGCGCTTGTGGCTAAGGGAACGGATAAGCCGTTAATAAGAGATCCTGTTGGAGCCACGGTTGTGGTGCATGGCGAGGCTGGATTTGGGGATGTGAAAGCGCCAAGTTCATTAGATGTTACAGCGCTTGATAAGCCGGCTTACCAGTTCATTATCGATAGTGTTCGAGCTGAACCGGGAGAGATCACTCTTGTGGCGGTTGGCCCTCTTACTAACCTCGCGCTCGCTCTGGAAGCGGACCCTGAAATTGTCGACTTAGTAAAAGAAGTGGTCATTATGGGGGGCGCGTTCGGTGAAAATGACCATCGAGGTAACGTGACGCCATTTGCTGAAGCGAATATCCATGATGATCCTCACGCTGCGGATAAGGTGTTTACGGCATCATGGCCTGTCGTGATTATCGGATTAGATGTCACTGAGGAGAGCTTCTTTACTGGTCAATACCTTGATGATTTACGAGATGATGCTGGAGAGGTAGGGCAGTTTATCTGGGATGTTAGCCGTTACTACTTAAAGTTCTATTCTGAAAAAGTAGGAATGGAGGGTTGTCATGTTCACGATCCTTCAGCCATTGCTTATGTTATCCAAACATCTCTATTTACCTGTCGTAGTGGCTCAGTCAGAGTAGTGACTGATGGCCCCGCTGAAGGGATGACAATTCAGAAAGTTGATCAACGTAAATATATGAATGATGAGTGGAGTTCATTCCCTGCACAAAAGGTCGGCGTTCAAGTGGACAACAATGCTCTATTGTCACTCTATAGAGAAACTTTAGTTCACTATTCACAGCAGTAAAGCTAACTAATCGTCATCGTAGTGTTGTAAAAAATAGCTGTAAAAAAGGCCGGATAAACCGGCCTTTGAAGAGTTTTTTGAGTCGCTTACTGAGCTGAAATCACCGTAATCAGCTGGTGGCTTTCGCCAGGCTGTAATGTTTTTCCTGCTTCTAGGCTTGGTGCGTGCAGTGTTGATTCAACACATAGCATGGTTAGGTAACCGTCGTCTTGCATGTCGCCCATACTAGCGGCGCCTTCTGCCCACGGGTTCCACAGTACTGCAGAGTTATGACCGTGGTTTTCAACGGTTAGCGTGCGATCTAGCTTCTTGTCAGCAACAAAAATTTGCGCTTCTGGTTGCGTGTAAACACGGTCAATCGTGTCGGTTAGTACCAGTTCATCACCGCCTTGGCAGATCTTGCCACCTTGCAGGCTGTCGATGTACTTAGCGCCCATACCTGTGGTGGTGGTGTTATGAATGTCTGCAACGTTTAGGTAAGTGTGCAGCGCACCAGAGAAAGTCCATGGTTGTGAATCTGTGTTCTTCACGTCCAGGGTTACTTTTAGTTGCTCACCGATCTCAACATTCAAACGTGCATCGAACTGATGAGGCCATACTGCTAGCGTCTCTTCGCTTGGCTTCAGACCTAAGCTAACAATCACGCCAGCTTCGCTTTCACGGTGCTCAACCAATTGCCATTCACTTGAACGAGCAAAACCATGTGCAGGTGCTGCAATGCGACCAAACCAAGGCCAACATACTGGAATACCACCACGCAGAGCCGTTTTACCATCGAATTTAGCTTGTTGGCTCATCCAAATCAGGTCTTCTTGACCTTGCGGTTGGAATGACACCACATGGCCGCCAAACAGTGAAATCGCTGCGTTTGCTTTATCGTGGATAACGCGAACCAGTTTTACACCTTCGTGTTCAACGATAGTGACGTTGTCAGAAAGTACCGCCAGTGCAGGTAGAGTAGATAAATCCATTACATGATCCTTCTAAGGAAATTGAATTCAAATGCTGACTAGAGTGATGCTTGTGTTTTCATAAGTAACAAGCAGAGCCAGTATTAGAATTGAATTTTGCATTTGGGCTATCTTTATGAGCTTAGATAGACGCGGTTTAAAAGATAGCAGGTATTAAAAAGGCGACACTAAGGTCGCCTTTTTCAAAGTCTGCTCAAAACAGTCTTCGCTAATGCTTATCTAAAGCTATTTCTAAAAAGAAATTACTTAGAGATGTGAGCGATTAGGTCTAGAACTTTGTTTGAGTAACCGATTTCGTTGTCGTACCAAGATACAACTTTAACGAATTTGTCAGTTAGAGCAACACCAGCTTTAGCATCGAATACTGAAGTTTGAACTTCACCGATGAAATCTTGTGATACTACTTGGTCTTCAGTGTAACCAAGAACGCCAGCCATTTCGCCTTCAGAAGCTTCTTTCATTGCAGCACAAATTTCTTCGTAAGATGCAGCTTCTTTTAGGTTAACTGTTAGGTCAACTACAGATACGTTAGCAGTTGGTACACGGAAAGCCATACCAGTTAGAAGGCCGTTTAGTTCTGGAAGAACAACGCCTACAGCTTTAGCAGCACCAGTTGAAGATGGGATGATGTTTTGAGAAGCACCACGGCCACCGCGCCAGTCTTTAGCAGAAGGGCCATCTACAGTTTTTTGAGTTGCTGTAGTAGCGTGAACTGTAGTCATAAGACCAGACTCAATGCCCCACTTATCGTTAAGTACTTTAGCGATAGGTGCAAGACAGTTAGTAGTACAAGAAGCGTTAGAAACGATGTCTTGACCAGCGTAAGATGCTTGGTTAACGCCCATTACGAACATTGGAGTTGCATCTTTAGAAGGACCAGTAAGAACTACTTTCTTAGCGCCAGCAGTGATGTGCTTACGTGCAGTCTCGTCAGTTAGGAAAAGACCAGTTGCTTCAGCAACTACGTCTACGTCGATAGCATCCCACTTAAGATCTTCTGGGTTACGCTCAGCTGTAACACGTACAGTTTTACCGTTAACGATTAGGTTACCGCCTTCAACTTCAACAGTACCGTTGAAACGGCCGTGAGTTGAGTCGTACTTAAGCATGTATGCCATGTACTCTACGTCGATTAGATCGTTAATACCTACTACTTCGATGTCTGCACGCTCTTGAGCTGCGCGGAATACGAAACGGCCGATACGGCCAAAACCGTTAATACCTACTTTGATAGTCATTGTAGTTGCTCCACAACTTAATTTCTGATTAAAGATAACTGGTAGTAAAATTACAGAATCCAGTATACATCTGCAATAGATAATCCGACTTAACTTGTTTAATGTCAAAAAAAAGCGACGCTTTTCTTAACAATTGGGTGTAAGTGGTTGAAAATTGACCATTGCAAGTGGCTCTGTACCCTTCCAGTTGGGTAAAATACCCCTAAATGATGATTCACTTATGAGTGTATATGTACAATGTTTCCTGGTGAGAAAGTATGTGCTACAAAACGACTGATATGCAAGCCTTTATAGAAAAAAGTAAATATAATAACTGAGAATGTGGAGAAATATTAACGTGATTCAAAAGGGAGGAAATATGATAAAGCCTGATGAATACTGGCGTGAGCGCCTAACAGACGACGAATTTGCAGTGTGTCGTGAACGTGGTACTGAAGCCCCATATAGCGGTAAGCTACTGCACAACCATAAGACTGGTGTCTATAGCTGCACATGCTGTGAAAGCCCTTTGTTTCTGTCGGATAACAAATACGACTCTGGGTGTGGTTGGCCAAGTTTTGATGCCCCAGTGAATGATGAAGCAGTACGCTATATAGAAGATCTAAGTCACGGAATGAAGCGTGTAGAGATCCGTTGTAACGCCTGTGATAGCCATTTAGGTCACGTTTTTCCTGATGGTCCGAAGACCACAGGTGAACGATTCTGTGTTAATTCGGTGTCGTTAATTTTCAACAAAAATGACGAAAGTACGAAATAACTTGTAACTATTGTCTAATCCTTACAGGTCGCATTTGCCGATTTAGGAATGCTGAATGACCCAAGATTTCAGAATTAACTCTAGTACAAATAAAAACAGCTACCAGAAAGGTAGCTGTTTTTTTTTGAAAGCGGGTGAATGAATCGGAAGCTTAGGTTAGAACACACTAAATGGTGCGCTCAGTAACTCGGGACGATTGAAGGGCTGTAAACTCCATCCTCAATAGCTTCGACGATCTTGTCTGCGTCTTTATTTAGCTTCTTATAGGTTGCCTTGTCGAAACGGTACAGCACAGTTAGCTCTGCTTCAGAAGCAATCGGCACGTCAAAGTCTTTGGCAACCATCGCCCAAACGTACGCTTTTTCCATATGGCCAAGGCTATGGTTGATACTTGCCATCGACTTGAAGATTTCAGTGTTGGCTACTGAGCCATTAGAAAGCGTTAGCGCATTATTGAGTAACTTAAGTGTCTTTGCATGATCGCGGGTGGTGTAGAAGGTTGCCAAGGCATATTGCATCTCTGCTGTATTTAATGCTTCTTTTCCTTCTAGCTGTAGGAAACTGCGTCTGGCGTTGGTGTCCCCAGTTTGCGACCACAAGAAGTAAAGCGTTTCTGGTGTATCGGATTTCGATAGCTCATCAACAATGCGCTCAGACTCTTCGATACTGTGCATTAAAGAGGTAAAGCGACGCTCTTGCAGCTTAGATTGATCGATTGTTTCGATCTGCGCCGCGAGTTCTAGGCACTTTTTGTAGGCCGTGACTAATTCGAATTCTTTAATTTTGTTTATTTCGGTGGGTTGCTTCTGAACTTCAAATCGATGCCAGATAAGATCGGTACGTGCTACGCGACATTGCCCATCGTTCATATTCAATTGTTCACACTGAAGGCCCGGGTTGCTTTGGCACAGTTGATCGGTATTTTTGTTCCCTTCAAGACACCCAACCAGAGTGAAAGGCAATAGGCTAATCGCCAACCATTTCATAATTTTCATATTCCTTCACTTGTGATCAAATGCACTTATTATCGGTCAGGTTCTTGACTCAATTTTGTTACGGGTTATTTTCTGGTGAAAATTGTTAAAACTAAGGCTTTACCATGGATGCAGAACAACTTCTTAGCGCAATGACTCCCGAGGTCTACGAACGTTTAACCTACGCAGTTGAAACGGGTAAATGGCCAGAAGGTACGGCGCTCTCAAAAGAACAGCGTGACTCGTGTATGCAAGCGGTTATGTTATATCAATCTAAACATAACTCTGAAGCTCAACATATGACAATTGCAGCTGGTGGTGAAATTAGCTTTAAATCTAAGTCTGAACTAAAGAAACAGTTTAAGTCAGATCAAGAAGACATTGTTAGGGTTAACCCGAATCATTAAGCTTAAATTACAACAAAGGTGTGGCAATGTGCCACCCCTTTTAGTTTAACTCGTTTATTTATAAGCAATAAAACGATTTAGTTCACGTTAAGCCGCCGTTGCTATCATCGAATAACTGGGTTTAACATGAATCTGTGAACTGGTTATAAACTCATCTCGCCACGCAACACTTGTTGCATTTGAGCCTTCACTTCTTCGTAGCCTAGGTTTTGGCTTAGTAGATAATGTAACTTCGCCAGTGCCGCTTCCGGTGTCATATCATAACCGCTGACAACGCCAGCTTCTGCCAGTGCACAACCTGTCGCGTAACCCCCCATATTCACTTTACCCGCTAAACACTGAGTAAGGTTCACCACGATAACACCACGCTCTGATGCGTCTTTAAGGTGTTGAAGCAGTTCTGGGTTTTGTGGTGCATTACCAACACCAAAAGTAAGCAGAATCATTGCGTTCACAGGCTGCAATAACGTGTTGCGAATCACTTCGTGTGAGATGCCAGGGTACATTGTGATTACGCCAATAGGTTGCGGAGTAATGTTATGAACCTTGAAAGCGCCTTCAGGTTGTTCGTTTACCTTTACGTTATTGCTAAGTTGGATATTGATACCCGCTTCTAGCAAAGGATTCAGGTTTGGAGAAGTAAACGCATTGAAGCCATCTGCGTGTGATTTTGTGCTGCGGTTACCACGCATCAACTTGTTGTTGAAGAACAGTGTCACTTCGTTGATAGGGTAGTTTGCTGCAATGTGCAGTGCATTCAGCAGGTTTGCTTGTCCGTCTGAACGAAGCTCTGCTAGGGGGATCTGAGAGCCCGTAACAATCACAGGTTTGCCGAGGTTTTCAAGCATGAAAGACAGTGCAGAGGCGGTGTATGCCATAGTGTCTGTACCATGCAGGATAACGAAGCCATCGTACTTATCGTAGTTCGCGCGAATGTCATCAGCGATGGTCTGCCAATCAAGTGGCGTCATATCTGAAGAGTCCATTAATGGAGAGTATTCGTGAATGGTGTACTCAGGCATCTCTGGGCGATGGAATTCAGGCATGCCGGCTAGCTGCTTATCCATGAAACCTGCGACAGGAACATAGCCGTGGTCAATAGACTTCTGCATGCCAATTGTGCCGCCGGTGTACGCGATATAGATGTGTTTTCTTTCCATGGCGATTAATACTTAGTGTGATATAGGGAACAGGGGGGCGATTATAGCGAATTATCATGCAATAAAAAGAGGCGCCTCACACAGAGGTGCCTCTTGATAATAAAGCGTTGAGCTTATCTTATTGAACTTGGCAGTTTAAGCAGAAAGCGTATCGGCCTTGTGGGTCGTTAAAGTTGCCTAACAGCTGGCTATCTTGAGCTAACTGCTGAGTAACAGGCTGTAAACTGCTTGGAATCATTGACTGAATATCAAGGCCTATCGACATCTGAATTTGGTTCATAAATTCTTGAATAAATTGCTCAGTCGCCGAAAGTGGTTCTTCTACCCAGTAGATGTTGTAACTTTCAAGCTCTGCAAGTGAAGCCGCCGCTGCAACCGCATCATCGAAATCACCAATCTCATCGACTAAGCCTTTCTGAATCGCATCTTGACCTGTCCAAACTCGACCTTGAGCAATCTTGTCGACCGCATCGACTTCCATGCCGCGATTTTCTCCAACTAGGCTGATGAATCGACGGTATCCGTTTTCAATGCCCATTTGGAACGCGTCTTTCGCGCCATCGCTAAGTCCAGTTGTAATACCAAGACCTGAGAAAGGTGACGTACCAACGCCATCCGTGTAAACACCAATATCATTCAGCCCTTTTTCGAAGGTAGTGATAACACTGAAGATACCAATCGAACCCGTTAGTGTGGTTGGCTGAGCTAGGATCTTATCTGCGCCCATCGAGATCCAGTAACCACCTGAAGCAGCAAGACTCGACATCGACACAACAACTGGCTTACCCGCTTGCTTGATCGCTTCTATTTCATTACGAATAACTTCTGAAGCAAAGGCACTGCCACCTGGGCTATCTACACGAAGTACAACGGCTTTCACTTTATCGTCGTTACGTGCTTGGCGAAGTAGGGCTGCAGTGGTATCTCCGCCAACTGTGCCACGTGGCTGCTTGCCATCCATAATTGCGCCGCTGGCAACAATCACGGCAACGTCGTGTGATTCACTGGTCATGTCGGGAAGCATGGTTGCACGGTATTCGTAGTAACCAAACGCGTTGTAGCTGTCTTGACCGTCACTGCCGAAAACATCTGCAAGCTCTAGTCGAACTTGTTGGCGTGTCGCTAACTCATCCACTAAGCCAAGTTTCTCAGCCAGTTTTGCAATGTCACCATCGACAGACTCAAGTTCTTTCAAGAAGGTGCCCATGCTTGGGTTCAGTGTTTTAGCGTCGATCTGACGGTTGTTACTGACGTCATCAACGTACGCACCCCATAGTTGGCTTAACCAACGAGAAGCGGACTCTTTCGCTGCATCTGACATGTCGTCACGAATGAATGGCTCGATAGCTGACTTGTAAGTACCCACACGGAACACGTGTGTGTTTACGTCTAGCTTCTCTAATAAGGTTTTGTAGTAAAGCGAATAAGCGCTGTAACCTTTAAGAAGAACCCCGCCATCTGGTGATAGGAAGACTTTAGTTGCGTAGCTTGCTAGGTAGTATTGGCTTTGGTTGTAAAAGTCACCCACCGCATAAATAGGTTTGCCTGCCGCTTTGAACTCATTCAACGCTTTAGCGATGTAGCGCAGCTTGGTTAGGTTGGTTTCTGGCAACTCTTTGAGTGCTAAAACGATACCTGTAACCTTGTCATCGTCTTTTGCGTAGCGAATCGTTTCAACGATATCAAACAGGATGTTCTCTTTTGGAAGGTCTTTGCCAAGCAGCGAACCCGTGACCGAATCCATCGGATTGATATAGCGACTTTGTTCTACAATAGGACCAGACAGGTTAAGCACCAGAGCTGAATCCTGTGGAACCGTCGGTTGAGCCGTATCTGAATGGAAGTACACAAAGTAGATGATGGCGATACTGAGTAAAAAGACTAGGTTAACCAGCGCAAGACGTACAAACGTAATGAGCTTCCAAATCCCTTTAAAGATCATACCTATAAATTTGAATATTTTTTTCATTCTGTCTCCGCAGTGAGATCACGTCGCTTTAACAAGCCGTAGTACCATTAATCTCAATCATATGAACTGCTTAGTATCCTACGATAATTCCCAAGCTCAAACTACACCAAGAATTGTTAATCGATATATATTCTCATTAAGTGTAGTCAAATTAAGGGGTTCTGAACGATTAATACCTTCAGCATTATGATCGGTGTTACAAAAATGTAAACGGTTGTTTGAACTTTTGGTGATTGAACTATACTGTGGTCAGACCACAAGGATAAAATAATAGAAGTGATGTCTGCCATGTACCCACATTTACTTGAACCACTCGATCTTGGATTTACTCAGTTACGTAACCGTGTATTGATGGGATCAATGCACACAGGTTTAGAAGAAAATAAAGAAGGCCTACACAAACTTGCCGCGTTTTATGAAGAGCGAGCAAAAGGAGGCGTTGGTCTTATTGTTACCGGTGGTTTCTCTCCTAATTTACGTGGCAGATTAACCCCATTTAGTGCTGAATTCAGTAAAGTAAAGCACGCCAAAGCGCACCAAGTTGTTACCGAAGCCGTCCACAAGCACGGCGGTAAAATTGCGCTTCAACTATTGCATGCCGGTCGTTATGCGATGCACCCATTCGCGCAAAGTGCTTCTGGCATTAAAGCGCCAATCGCTAAGTTCGCACCCAGTGAGATGAGCCCTCGTCAGATCAAAAAGACCATCGGTGCCTTTGCCAATAGTGCAGAGCTCGCTCAGGTTGCTGGTTATGACGGCATTGAGATCATGGGCTCGGAAGGTTACTTGATTAACCAATTCATTTGTAAGCGTACCAACATGCGTTACGACGAGTGGGGCGGTTCTTACGAGAAGCGTATGCGTTTCCCGCTAGAGATCGTCAAATCGATTCGCGAAGCGGTGGGTAAAGATTTCATTATTATTTTCCGACTGTCGATGCTGGATTTGGTTGAGCAAGGTAGCACCTTTGAAGATGTTGTTCTTTTGGCTCAAAAGCTAGAAGA
This sequence comes from Vibrio sp. 10N.286.48.B8, assembly GCF_003050085.1. NCBI lineage: Bacteria > Pseudomonadati > Pseudomonadota > Gammaproteobacteria > Vibrionales > Vibrionaceae > Vibrio > Vibrio sp. 10N.286.48.B8. Next base: position 451,497 of record NZ_PIGD01000002.1, read on the forward strand.
AGCGGGCGTGACTATCATCAATACTGGTATTGGTTGGCATGAAGCTCGTGTTCCGACTATCGCGACGCAAGTACCACGCGGTGCATTCTCTTGGGTAACCGAGAAAGTGAAACCATACGTGTCGATCCCAGTGGTGACATGTAACCGAATCAACACGCCAGAAGAGGCCGAACGTATCCTCAGTTCAGGGCAGGCCGACATGGTTTCAATGGCGCGCCCATTCTTGGCAGATCCGGACTTTGTTAATAAAGCCGCTCAAGACCAAGCGCAGTTCATCAATACCTGTATCGGCTGTAACCAAGCTTGTCTTGATAACGTGTTTAAGGGTAAGCGAGCGAGCTGTTTGGTTAACCCACGAGCTTGTTACGAGACTGAAATTGTTGTTCAGCCAGCGCAAGCGACTAAGTCCATTGCGGTTGTCGGCGCAGGCCCAGCCGGTTTAGCCTGTGCAACGACTTTAGCGCAGCGTGGACACAAGGTTGACTTGATTGAGAAAAATGACCGTATCGGCGGCCAGTTTAGATTAGCAATGCAGATACCGGGCAAAGAAGAGTTCAGAGAAACGATTCGTTATTTTGCTAACCAAATCGATGCATCCGGCGTGAATCTGAAATTGGATACCGAAGCAACGTTTGAGATGTTGTTGAAGTACGATGAAGTGGTGATGGCTGCTGGCGTAGAGCCAAGAAAGCTCGATATTGAGGGCATTGACCAAGAAAACGTGGTCGATTACCAAACCTTGATTCGCGAAAAGACACCAGTCGGCGAAAAGGTCGCGATTGTTGGTGCTGGTGGTATCGGTGTCGATGTGGCAACCATGCTGACAGAGCCGACTTCACACAGCCTAGACGATTGGCTGCATGAGTGGGGTATCGATAAGAACATGGAACACCCAGGTGGTTTGTATCCTTACCCGGATTCATTCAGCGACAAAACGGTTTGGGTGATGCAGCGTAAAGCGGGGCGCGTTGGTAAAGGTCCGGGCAAAACTACAGGCTGGATTCATAAACGTACGCTAGAAAAGCGCGGCGTGAATCTACTGGGCGGCGTGAGCTACAATAAAATTGATGACCAAGGTCTGCATATCAGTATTGGCAAAAAAGAACAGGTCCTCGATGCCGATTCCGTTATCGTGTGTGCAGGTCAGGTGTCAGTTCGTCCATTTGAAGATATGTGGCAAGAGTTTGGTGGCAAACTGCACGTGATAGGCGGTGCCGATTATGCCGGTGAGCTGGATGCAGTACGTGCTATCCGTCAAGGTGTTGAACTGGCTATTAAGTTATAGAATCAGCCATCAAACTGTAATCTTACCGGTAGATATTGTTACTTAATTTGCTGAGCTAGATTTTGAACAAGGCTCCTAAGTCATAGATTTAGGGGCCTTTATTGTTTTTAATCTAGCCCAAATTGACAGTGGTTGAGATTTATTATCGTTTGTATTCTGTGCTAAAGTTCAACTATACAAACAATAAAAATTAGTAAGGACTTCAAATGGATGCTTTGGATCTATTGCTCAACAGACGCTCAATCGCAAAACTCTCTGATCCAGCACCTGAAGGTGTGGCGTTAGAAAACATCATTAAAGCAGGGCTGCGCGCTCCAGACCACGGTGCACTAACACCTTGGCGCTTTGTTATCGCGCAAGGTTCTGGTCTACAAAAGCTTTCAGACATATTGGTTCGTGCGGCACAAGCTGACGAGAGCGAAGAAGCGGTCATTGAGAAAGTTAAAAAAGCGCCGTTTCGAGCACCAATGGTGATCACTATCATCGCAAAGGTAACTGAGCACGAAAAAGTGCCCGCGTTCGAACAACACCTATCTGCGGGTTGTGCTGCACAAGCCATGCAAATGGCTGCCGTTGCTCAAGGTTTCCAAGGTTTTTGGCGCTCAGGTAAGTGGATGTTCCACCCTGAGGTTCACCAAGCTTTCGGCCTAGAAGGCGACGACGAAATTGTTGGCTTCCTATACCTTGGTACTCCGGGCTGTACGCCAATGAAAGTGCCAGAACGCGACTTCTCTAAGTTTGTTGAGTTCTTATAAGTGAGCAAAAGCAGCCCAAGATAGGGCTGCCCAACTAAATCTAAAAACTAAATCTGGTGATAAAAGCCATAATAGCTGTAGGTAGTTGAAAGTCTTCAGCAACTAAGAAGTCGATAATCGCTAAAACTGATTCTATTACATCTAGTAAAGAGTTTAACTTTTGAAACATGCCCATATACTCGTTTAAGTAAGTTTAGCACGTTGTTTTTTACATAGACTTTGATATGATTCGCCGTGAAACAAGCCATCATAATCGTTGTCTTAAAGTTTAAAGTCTTCTCCTACAAAGACTTTGAACTCTGCTTATTACAACGTGAGTGATACAGATAAATTAGCCCGCTTTGAGTGGGCTTTTTTATTGCTTAGAATAAGTCATGTTACCTCCCTAAATTCGATTTGTCCTTAGACTACATATAGCCTTAACTTGCACTTCTAATACAACATATTGTGCCCAATTAAACGAGAACCACCAACTTTGAGTATTGATTTAGGTCAATAAAAGCCCCAAGCTGACTAAGATCAATTCATTATTATTACGTTAGTTCTCTCTTTAGGAAAAAATAAACAAAACCAATTATATAGTGTCAAAATCGTTGCTTTTTCTAGAGGCATTGCAGGCAGTGGCCGCGTAGTTATTGGGAGATACAAAACAAGGCAGCTAGTTACGAAAGCTTGTATCAGGCATGTTTTAGTCGTGCATATTTAGTAGTCAGTAGTTTTTTGAATGCTAACTGTATAAACAACCAGTTTTTCTTGATTTATTAGGGTCACATTAGATAATGTGGCCCTAATTGTTTGTAGCATCTGGAAAAACATGTCTCGCCTTATTATTGCTGAAAAACCAAGCCTCGGCCGCGCGATCGCCGCTGCACTGCCTAATCCACAGAAGAAAGACCAAGGGTTTATCAAATGTGGCAATGGGGATGTGGTGACTTGGTGTATTGGACACTTATTGGAGCAGGTTGAGCCGGATGCTTATGACGACCGCTACAAGAAATGGAACTTGGCCGATCTTCCTATCGTGCCAGAGCAGTGGCAGCTAAGACCTCGTAAGACATCCAGCAAACAGCTTACGGTGATCCGAAAGCTACTGAAGGACGCCACTCAAATTGTTCACGCCGGAGACCCGGATAGAGAAGGGCAGCTGCTGGTTGATGAAGTGATTGATTACTGCAAAATATCCAAGGCTAAGAAAGAGTCGATGGACAGGTTATTGATCAGCGACTTGAACTTACCTGCCGTAAAACGTGCACTTTCCCAAATGCGCAGTAACCGTGACTTTATTCCACTGTCTATTTCTGCATTGGCACGCTCTAGAGCCGATTGGCTGTATGGCATGAACATGACCCGAGCTTATACCTTGCTTGGTCAAAAGGCTGGCTACCAAGGCGTGTTGTCGGTAGGGCGAGTACAAACACCTGTACTTGGTTTGGTCGTAAGGCGTGATGAAGAGATCGAAAACTTCATTCCAAAAGATTACTTCACTTTGCATGCCTTGATTCCTTACCAAAACAACGGTCAGAGTTTTGATATTCGTGCTCGTTGGAAACCGAGTGAAGCATGTAAGCCGTGGCAAGATGAAGAAGGACGCGTGCTCAATCGAAAGCTGGTTGAGAACGTTGCTCAGCGAATTGCGAATCAACCCGCGACGGTGACGGAATCAGAGCAAAAGCAAAGTAAACAAGCTGCGCCACTGCCTTACTCGCTGTCAGCTTTGCAGATTGATGCGTCTAAGCGTTTTGGTATGAGTGCTCAGCAGGTGTTAGACACTTGTCAGTCTTTGTACGAGAAACACAAACTCATCACTTACCCGCGTTCTGATAGCCGCTATCTACCTAAAGAGCACTACTCGCAGCGAGAATCGATCGTTGATGCTATCGCTAACAATGCGAAAGAGCTGCAAAGTGGCGCTCAAGGTGCGGACCTTTCTCTTAAATCAAAAGCATGGAACGACAGTAAGGTGGATGCTCACCACGCAATAATCCCAACACCGAAGAAGTCATCGGTGAATGGTTTATCTGCCAATGAGATGAAAATCTATCAGCAAATCGCTCGTCAGTATCTAATGCAGTTCTACCCACCTGCGGTTTTTGCCGATGCTAAGCTGGTCTTTGATATAGCTGGTGGTGTGTTCATTGCGAAAGGACGTCAGCTTATCAACCCAGGTTGGAAAGTGTTGATGGGCAAAACGGACACCGAAGATAAAGGTGATGGCACGGATACGGTTCCTCCATTGGATAAAGGGACTGTGTTGACGTGTCGTGAAGGCGTGATTGGTGATAAAAAAACTGAGCCACCAAAACACTTTACTGAAGCGACCTTGCTTCAAGCGATGACAGGTATCGCGCGTTTTGTTGCGAACAAAGACCTCAAAGCCATTTTGAAAGAGACCGATGGCCTTGGCACAGAGGCAACCCGTGCAGGCATTCTAGATACCCTTTTCAAAAGACAACTGCTAACGCGTCAAGGTAAGAGTATACATAGTAGCCCTGCGGGTAGAGGCTTGATTCATGCTCTACCGGAGGACTCTACCTTTCCTGACATGACGGCACACTGGGAGCATCAGTTACAAGGCATGGCTGAACGAAATCAAGCGTACCAACCTTTCATGCAAGCGCTAGAAAGCAAGATTGATGGCTTAATGGGGACAGTGAAAACAGGGGAAGTGCCTGAATCACTCCGCCACCTTCCTAAAGTCGAAAGACCAGCGTTTAAACGTCGTAAAGGTGGTGGTGCTAAGAAGTCTTATGCCAAGAACGGTTCGTATGCTAAGAATGGTTCCTATGCTAAGAAAAGCACTTCCGCTAAAAAGAGCACCAAAAGCTAAGACTTATTGAGGTTAGGATTAACGTCCGGCTTTACGCCCACAACGTTTAAACAGTTGCTGCCAATAGTCCACATGGCGGCGAGTTGATGCGCGAAAGGCTTGGTGCGTATCTTTGATGGGAAAATAATAGCTGTGAAGTTCTGGCTGAGCATCAAACATAACAAGCTGCGATGCTAACTGCTGATAGTAGCCATCCAGCTGAGCCATGTAAGGCTGAACCTTGCCAATATACTGTTGTTCGAACACATTGTTGAGATAACGAAATTTAGTGGTGTCTCGTTGCTTACCACAGATGATATTGGCATCAAAGGTGGTGAGTTGCTTAGTAATGGTATCCAATTCTGCCGAAGCACGAGCGAGCGAGTAGTACAAATCTCCAAGCGTAGAACTCTTCTCCAGTACTTCTTGCACCTCAATGGTTTTACCCGAAACGAGCGACGTGTTTAACGCTTGATTAATATGTTTTAGGGCGTCGCTTGTCTGTCTTACTTGATCGCCAATATCCGCACGCAACCACTGACTCCCCCGCATTTGCGACTGCATGGCATCACTGGCATAGATGAGATTCCATTGATGTAGCGGAAACTGTGCGAGTTTCTGTTGCTCAATTTCTTTTAGTAATTCTACGATCTCTGGGTCTAGCTTGTGATTAGCTAAACATTGCCCCACACCTTCCAGTAGATCGACCTGATAATCATAATTTCGGAACTCGTCCGCGACTTTTCCGAGTACTGAATTTCTTTCTGCAATCAGATTGAACAATCCACACTGACGAAGCTGGTAGCTGTCGATGAGGCCGATAGAGAGTGAGGGCACGTCAAGCAGCAGCTCTCGTTTTCTCGGTAGGCTTTCAAATTCCCATTTCTCTTTTATCTCGTCAGCGTCTTGTACCCTGGCTATTTTAGTTTGATAGTCGTCAAATAAGTCTCCAGGGCCTTCCCCAAAACACCCACCGAGCACCACGGTTAACAAAACCAGTGGCGAACGTCGCAGTAAATTTGCAAGAAGGCGAGGATTCATGGGGAGCCTACCAGTCTATCTCGGTGCCATCGAAATTGAAGAAGTGACCACTTACTTCGGTATTGGCAGATTCGATGACTTTGATAAGGCCTGATGCCGAAGTGTCTGTATCGATTAGAGCATTTGGCCCCCCCATTTCAGTCTGTACCCAACCTGGGTGCAGCGCTAACACAGTAAAGCCACCATCGGTTAGGTCGTTGCTTAAACTCTTCACAACGGAGTTAAGAGCCGCTTTAGAGGAACGATAGATGTAGCCACCGCCAGAGGTGTTCTCTGTCATGCTGCCTACTCGAGAAGACAAGCAAGCGACCTTTTTCACGTCACTGTTTTCTAGAACAGGTAATAGCATTTCGACAAGCTTCAATGGCGCAATCGTATTGACTTCAAAAACACGTCGCCACTCTTCGACATCGGTGTTACCCAGTCCGTAACCTTTTGGCCCATAGTAGCCAGCATTGTTAATCAAGATATCTATCGACGGAATCTGAGAGGGAAGTTGGCTCACCGTTTGGTAATCGGTTATTTCTAACTGAATGCAGGTTAAGTTGCTGTTGTGGTCTGCGAGTGAGAGCAGTTCTTTTGCTGAAGAGGCGTCACGGTAAGTTGCGTACACCTTGTGATTACCTTTCAAGTATTGTTGAGTCAAACTTAAGCCAATGCCGCGGTTCGCTCCAGTAATAAAAATAACGCTCATGGTGATTCCTTTTCAGTTCAATTAGTTAAGTTTGATGGCTTAACACGAGAAAATCAACGGTCCACCAACTGGCCATTAGCATTCCTACAAAAATCATTACTGCAGCCATCGAGCCGCAGATCACCCCAAGGATGAGTATTACGTTTTTCATTGTTGCCTCTAAAATGGATTTAAGGTAATGATAATTGTTATCATTAATTAAGGTTGTCGCCAAGTCTGAGGCTGTTATGATTTTGAGAAAGATACGCAATTAACTTGATTATGATTCCTTTAATTTACCACCCAATCTATTCGCAACTGCCTTTACCTGAAGGTCACCGTTATCCGATTAACAAATATCAGTTGTTACACAGTGCTGTTGAGGCGCTAATGGATAGCGAACCCTTGTGGAAGAGCAAGTTTGAAGTGTTCCAACCAACGCCCGTTTCGGTTGAGCAAGTAAAACAGGTACACGATAGCGAGTATGTCGATTTGCTTGTTTCTGGAAACCTGCCTGCGGCAAAGATGAGGCGTATCGGCTTTCCGTGGAGTGAGCAACTTATTGAAAGAACGCTCTATTCTAGCGGGGGAACTTGCTTGGCCGCAGAAATGGCGATAGAGAGTGGTTTAGCGATTCATTTGAGTGGTGGCTACCATCACGCGCATCATGACTTTGGTAGTGGCTTTTGTCTGTTGAATGATCTTGTGCTGGCAGCAAAGCACGCGTTGACCTTTGAGCACATAGATAAAGTGTTGATTGTCGATAGTGATGTTCACCATGGCGATGGCACAGCGACGCTTTGCCAAGATAGCGATGAGATTATTACTCTGTCTTTCCATTGTGATAAAAACTTCCCTGCACGAAAGCCATTATCGGATTTAGATGTGCCATTAAGCCGTGAAACTGAAGATGAAGAGTTTCTAAGGTGTTTCGAACAAGTGACCAAGCTGGCGATTGCCCATCATCAACCTGATCTCATCATCTATGATGCGGGTATCGACATCCATCAAGACGATGAACTGGGCTATTTGAATGTGTCTACTCAAGGCATATTTGAACGCGACTGCTTGATGATCGGCTTAGCGAAATCAGACTCCATTCCGATGGCGTGTGTTGTTGGTGGTGGCTATCGAACACAGCATCAAGATCTGGTTCCTATTCACATGCAGTTATTGAAAGCGGCACTAGCCGTGAATAGTTGACCTGCTGAACTAGGTTTTCTCCAGATACAAAAAAGCCGCTGATTTCTCAGCGGCTTTCTTTAATGTGGTGGAGGGATAGGGATTTGAACCCTAGAACCGCTATTAACGGTTGCCGGTTTTCAAGACCGGTGCTTTCGACCACTCAGCCATCCCTCCAATGGCGCGTATAATATAAGGGTGGCTTTCGCTTGTAAATACCCTTATCAACTGACTGCTTTTTTTATGAACGCTTTTTGGTGTTTTTGTTCTGGATGGTTGTTTTTCGCTCGGTTTATTAAGAAGCAGACCAAACCTTATATTCAATAAGCCAAGAATTCTTAACTTTCGTTATACGCGAAGTGTTTCCGTGCCATTAAAAAGAAAGTATCTATTTGGCTTGCAGGTAAAGTTATGAGGGAAGTGGTTTAGGCATAAGAACTTTCAGCTAGGGACTCTTAACTAGGAGCTTTTAGCTTAGAACTCTGAGATCGGAATTTAAGAGTAGGTATCAAGTGAATGGGTTTGAAAATGAGAGTGGATAGAGTCTTGTTAGATGAGCTTTATATTTTAAAAAGCTTCAGATGCAAAAAAGCCGCTGATTTCTCAGCGGCTTTCTTTAATGTGGTGGAGGGATAGGGATTTGAACCCTAGAACCGCTATTAACGGTTGCCGGTTTTCAAGACCGGTGCTTTCGACCACTCAGCCATCCCTCCAGTGGCGTGAATAATATAAGGGGCAGAGGATCTTGTAAACCCTTAATTTTCATAATTTTGTTTTGTTGCTTGTTTTCTAATCACTCACGGCAATAAAAAAGGGAAGCGCTTGGCTTCCCTTTTCTGTGTGTTGATTATTTAGTCATTTTTTGTGTAGAAACGCTGTAGCTCGGTTAGGCCTTGCATCAACACAGGTAAGCGAGGGCTTACGTTTTTCAAGCGTTTGTAATTCTGGTCGTACAATTTGTAGTTGCCAAATTTATCTAATACCGTTGTTTGTTGGTCAGTAACAAGAGCAAGTTCACGAGAGTCGCCCGCTAGGATCCACTTTCTCTTACGCTCATTAAACAGGCTGCGACCACTACTGAAGTCCGTTGGGTTCGAAGATACGCCCAATAGCTCTTGCATCAGTGTTACTGATACGTCTAGATGACTAGAACGGTGCGTGTATTCAGAAGCAGACTTACCTGGCCAGCTGATAAACAGCGGTACTTGTAACTGATAACGACTGTAGTTGGAGTTTGCACCCCAGCTGTTGGTTTTGGTTTCGTTAAACTCAGTACCGTGGTTAGAGGTAATGATAACTACTGTGTTGTCGGCGAGCTCTAAGCGTTCCAGTTCAGCGTAGATAGTTGCTAACTGAGCATCGGCCGCTGTTGCTGACTTTTGATAATCTGCAGCAAAACGTTCTGCTGTTGTTAACGTTGAGTCCGACTCTGAACTTGAATCGTAGCTGGCGAAGTTATCCAGTGTAGTCAGTTCAATAAAGTTAAACCAAGGGCGTTTAGCTTGTGGTGATTGAATCCAATCAGACCAAGCTTTGATTGCACTCTGGTCATCATAAGTTGCTTGCTGTGGCATAACATCACGGCCTCGGAAGATAATATCCGAGTAAAGTGTATCGCTAAAGTTGTCGCCGCTGAAAGCAGCAAACTTATAATCGTGATTATCTAATACATCCAACAGTACTGCGCTTGACCCTTGAGCTTCGATGCTGCTTGCGTAGCTGCTCGGCAGGCCGTAGAACAAGCCGAAAATACCAAACATATCGTTACTTGAACTGTAGTGGTTGGTGAAGTTGATCGACTGTTGTGCGTAAGCATAGCTGTTTGGCATCGCTGTCGCATTTAGTGCGTCAGCGCGAAGGTTGTTCACACTCACCATCAGGATATTAAGATCATCACTGCGGCGGTTGTATTGAATTTTTTCTAGCGGATAGCTAACTAGGTTTACGTTCTCTTTGTTCGCTTCTAAACGCTCAAGGTACTCTTCACGATCTAATAGGCCATGTTTTTCCATAAAGCTTTTCGCTGTCATTGGGTAAGACAGTGGGAAGTTCGCTTTCTGGCTAGTAATTGGGTTATAGAAATACGCATCAGCCCACATGTAGGTCAAGTGGCTGCTGATGAAACACAAGAAGAAGACGGCAGTAATCGGACGGCCAATGTGTTTATGAGACAGTTTACGCTGCTTACGCCAAACCCACTCAGACAGACCAAGCTGTAGTAAGAAGATAAATGGCATAACAATGAAGAGGTGCTGCAAATCAGATGTGAATGCAGATTCCTCTCCACTGAATAAAACCTCCCACACGACAGGTGTCAGGTGGAGGTTTATATTTTGATACGTTTGGGTATCAATCAGTAGGACAGTTAAACCTATGGTCGCAAAACAAACCGCAACCAAACGTAATAACTTCCTCGACGGAAGAATAAAAGTGAGCGGGAACAGCACTAATAGATAGAGCGCGAACACTAAAAAGCCAAAATGACCAACCCACGATGCAGCCAAATAAAATTGACCTAGCAAGGTTTCTGGCCAAGCAGATTGAGTAATATAACGAGTACCAATCAACATCGCAGCAATGATGTTGAAAAATGCAAACCAGTGACCCCAACCAACCAGTCGAGATACACGATCGCTATATGAGTTTGCGCTGTCTACCATTTATAATTCTTTTATCCGTCAATCAAATTTAGTGAGACTTTTTATCTTCAAGAGAAGAAATTAAAGCCTCGGCAAATTTTTCAGCAATTCCTTTGCGTTGTGAAGCAGCAACATTCTGATTTAAGACATTGGTTGCGATATTTCCAGCGATCATCAGTGAAAGCTCTGGCGAAGCTTTGTGCTTAGATAGTACAGCACCTACTTCAGCTAGGATTTTTTCAACTTGATCATCTGTGTATTTAGATATAATCGGCATAAGGACTCTAATAATGATAGTAAAAGCGGCTTATGATAACCTACTATGCACGACAACTGAAACCTGAACGGTAATATTTTCACTATGAGCCTTCACCTTTCCAACGTAATTTTACACCAGCTGAGTAAGAACGATCAGGATGAGCTGATTGTTAACTATCGTGCTGAATCTCTAGAAAACGATGCTTCATCTGAAAGCCTAGTTGCTGAACTTCACCGTGTTTTTAATTCAAAAGCAGGCAAAGGGTTTGGTTCTTTCAAATCTGACAGCGAATTCCAGCAGTGGTTGCATCAACTTCGTGCTGGTGAGGCAAACTTTTACGATTTTTCTCAAAAGAGTGCGCAACGTCTAAAAGACGAACTATCAAAGTACCCATTCGCTGACGAAGGTATCTTGGTAATGGCTGAATATCAGTCACTTGCAACAGATTACCTTTTCATTGGTTTATTGCCTTCAAACCAAAGCCTAAAGGTAACTGAAGGGCTTGATATTAGTGCGACTGACTACCTTGATATCTCAAAAATGGATATCGCGGCTCGCCTAGACCTTTCTACTTATGAGACTGATAAAGAGTCAAACCGTTACTTAACTTATATTAAAGGACGTGTTGGCCGTAAAGTCGCGGATTTCTTCTTAGATTTCTTACAAGCTGAAGTCGGTTTGGATGCGAAACAGCAAAACCAAGTACTGATGCAAGCGGTAGAAGACTTCGTTTCTGACTCTAAATTGGAAAAAGAAGAAGCGATCAGCTACAAAAAGCAGGTTGCGGACTACTGTAACGAGCAGCTTAAAGCCGGTGATGAAGTACAAGTGCGTGAACTTTCTGGAGAATTGCCAGCAAGCACAGATGGTACCAGCTTCTTTGACTATACTAGTGAGCAAGGCTACGAGCTAGAAGACAGCTTTCCAGCCGATCGCGCAACTATGCGTAAACTAACAAAATTTGTTGGTGCTGGTGGCGGTTTGAATGTTAGTTTTGATAGTCTGCTTCTAGGCGAACGTATCTTTTACGATCCGGAGACAGACACGCTTACGATTAAAGGCACTCCACCGAACTTACGTGACCAACTGACTCGCAATAAGTCATAGTCCGAAGTTAACGGATAAAAGCGGCAGCAGGATGTTGTCGCTTATTTTGTGCTCAATCTTTTAGTAAGTGTCATGGCTTCAAGTTAACACGCACAAGGAATATAGATGGAACAATCAGTAGCAAAGCCCAAACGCTTTAAAAAACCAGCGACCTTCTTGGTTGTGCTCTTGGCTCTGTGGCTACTTCCTTCATTGGCTCTTCTTAATCTAAGCCGTTCCTACACCAATTCTCTTGCTCAAATCGAAGAGCTCGGTATTCGAGTCAACGAATTGAGGCAATCGCTCTATTTCTCAGAACCGCTTCGAGTCTCTCGTATCAATGATCTCGCACTCGACGCTCAGTTAGTTTATTCGATCCGACTGCAGATTGAATCTGATTTCCAACACGCCTTGTTTCGTCCTGATGTGAACCAACTGTTGTACGTAGCCGATCAGTTCCTAGAAAAGTTCGATGAGTTCATTCCGATCGAAAGCCAAGTTCAAGACATTGTTGATAACATTAAGATGTTGCGTGCTGATAAAGAGCTTTCCCCTAAGCTAAAGCCACTACTAAATGAATTCGGAGTTGTGGTATTTGAAGCAATGTACTCTGACAATCAAAGTTCGTCAGCGACTTATCGATCCTTTGATTCCATTCTAGAAAAATCTTATTCATTAGAAACCGAAGAACAAGATGCACTCCAACAACTACTGGCTGATGCGTCAGCATTGTTGAGTGATTATGCTCAGCTTAACTATTTGGTCGATAAGATTAAGAAAAACTCAGTGAATGAACAGATCATTAAACTCGAAGCTGAGTTCCACGATCGTCAGTTCAACTTATTGTTGGTGATGCTAGGTCTAAGCTTAGTGGCAATGAGCGGGATAGTGTTGTGGGGCGTTAGATCCAAAAAAACGATTACAGAAGCCGGTCACGAACTCAGTTCTGAGCCTGAAATTGATTCCAGTAAAGAAAAGGCTTCTTCAAGCGACGTGGTTTCCTCAGCCGTGAAACAAGCAGATAATGACGCTTATGTGCCCGAGAACACGTCAACGAACCAGTATTCCGACCCTCAACCTCCGCAGAGTGTTAGCGTCTCAAGGCATGTTCAGCAACACTCTGTTGAGCAAGGCCTTGAACCGACGCCAGTAGAAGAAAAGCACATTGCTAGTGTGACAGATTCAAAGCCTGCAATTGATATCGAAGACATGTTAGAAACACTCGATGGTGATGCTGAATCTGTCGAACTGTTGCTTGGTGTGTTTGTACAAGATCATGCCGGTGACTACGAGAAGTTTAAATCTTTGCTGACCAAAGATGAAACCTCTGCCGCTCGCATTGTACATAGCTTAAAAGGTGTGGCTGGCAGTATCAAAGCGTCTCGGTTGGCGATTATTGCCGCGAGTATTGAAATGACAATGAAGCAGTCCAGAGCCATCAGCGAACACGACTTAGAAGAACTAGAGCAGGCAATAAAAGCCTCTGTGGATTCTGCTCATGAATATTTAGACAGTCAGCGTTAACTTTTACAGGAATTTTGACAATACTCTGACGAAGCGCTCATACAATCCGCGCCCTTAGTCTTTGTCAGAGGTTTATATGTTACGAGTTTCGAGTCGAAGTTGGATGGTGTTGGTGCTTAGCATTGTGCTAAGTGGTTGTTCTCTCTTAGAAGTTAAGTTAGATAGTCAAACGACGCCTCTCACTCAACAAGAGTTAAATGCTCGGATCATGACGCGTGAATATGCCAAGATGTTTTTTACACGAGTAGAAGACTCGGCTGATTTAATCGCGCAATCTTATCCTGCCGATGACACTTTACATCAATCTTATGTGTTGCTTTGGAAGATCCATGCAGAGCAGGGATTACAACAAGCGGCTTACCAAACTTCCCCAATGTCTGCGTTAATTGACTCGTGGGTTTTCACTGCCCAAATGAATCAGTTTTATAGCCAAGGCGATGGCGCGGACCTGTTCGCGACGGATGATGCGGTAGAGGCTGCTCGTTTTCTTGACCAAGAAGCAGAGAAATTGGCAAAGGGTGTATTGAACTCCAGTGATTTCAAAAAAAGCAAAGCGTTCGTTGCTCAGTTTGCCGCTAGCCACCCATTTAAAGATCTCACATTCAGAAGCACGCCTGCTTACCGTGAATGGCTAAGTTACCTTGGTAAAGACGAGTCGCAAATCGTCCAGAGCTTAGGCACCATGCCAGAAGCAATGAGCGATGCATCAGACCGCTTAAGCTTAATGGCTGACCAGACACCGAAACTGATGACGTGGAAAGCCGAGTTGGTTGCATTGAATAGCTCGCTAACGGGTGAAGACCTATCGATGACGTTAGAAAGCCTTCGTCAAACATCAGCAAGCATGCAAGACTTTATTGAGAACAACCCAGAATACATGCAAACGCTAGCCTCTATTATGTCGACAGAAATGCAGCCATTGCTCAATGATCTTAGTGACAAAACAGACCAAAAACTGGCGATGTTGAGCGATGAACGTGTGGCTTTAGAAAAAATGGTGACACGTGAGAGAGAAGCACTTGTAGAGATGATAGCCAAAGAGCGCATCGAGATTGCGGGTATTGTGACTTCAGAGAGAGAACTGTTCACACAAGACCTTGATCGCGTCTCTCAAGAGGTGGTGGTACTTGCGATTGATAAACTGATGGAGTTAATAAAAGGTGTGATTATCTACTTCATCCTGTTTATCTTAGTGGTGTTCTTTGCTCCGTTAGGTATCGGTTACTGGTTGGGTAAACGAACCGCCAATAAATAGATAAATAGATAGATAAGTAAATCAGCAGATCAAAAAAGAGCGCTCTAGGGTAATGCCGATCAGTTAAGAAATTTGTGAGATCATTTGACCGATCCTCAAAAGGCTTCAAAATCCGATATTAGGAAACTAATATCGGATTTTTTTATGTCTTTAGAAAGCCAACTTGCCAATACTTTTCGGTCATGTAATACCTTCCACCACTTTGATAAATACTCTGACATCCTTAGTCCAGAGCTTATCCAACAAGGCTTTGAGCAAGCTGGCGTAGCAACCGTTAGAAGAAGGCGGTTACCTTTAGAAGCAGTACTTTGGTCTGTTGTTGGAATGAGTCTCTTTCGTCAACAATCTGTTTGGGATATTGCTAACCAACTCGATATTGTCCTGCCAGACAAACAACGCTTTGTTGCACCAAGTGCTGTTGTTCAAGC